>JAITRF010000085.1 GCA_031288535.1 Desulfovibrio sp.
CGGCTTTGGGGCAGCGCGGATGAAAAGCGCAGCCTCCTGGCCGTTCCCAGAGGCTGGGCACTGTGCCCGGTATGGCAGCGAGCCGTTTTTTGCGCTCCGCGTTTTTGGGCCGGGACCGCAACAGCCCCAAGGTATATGGATGGGCCGGGGCGGAGAGGATTGCCCCGGCGCTTCCCTGTTCCACAATGCGTCCGGCGTACATGATGGCCACCTCGTCCGCCATCTGTTCGACTATGCCCAGGTTATGGGTGATGAGCAGAAGGGCGCTGCCGGAATTTTCAAGCAGATCGCGCATAAGTTCCAGAATTTGCTTTTGCACGGTCACATCCAGGGCTGTCGTCGGCTCGTCCGCAATCAAAAGCTCCGGGTTCGGGAGCATGGCCATGCCGATCATGACGCGCTGGCGCATTCCCCCGCTCATCTGGTGCGGGAAATCGCGCACTCTGGAGCGTCCGTCGGCGATGCCCACCCGCTCCAGCATGTCCGCCGCCGCCTTAAGCGCCTGATCGGCATCCATGCCCCGATGCAGGCGCAGAGCTTCGCCCATCTGCTCACCGACGCGCAGCACCGGGTTGAGCGAAGTCATAGGATCCTGAAATATCATGCCGATCCGGCCGCCCCGGATGCAGCGCAGTTCCTTTTCCGGCAGGACGGTCAGATCTCGTCCGTCAAAAAAAACCGATCCCCCGAGCATCCTGGCCGGCGGAACCGGGAGCAGGCGCAACAGGCTCAGCGCCGTCACGCTTTTCCCGCAGCCGGATTCTCCCACCAGGCAAAGGGTTTTCCCCCGTTCCAGGGTAAAGCCTGCCCCGTCCACGGCGAGGCCGAGTTCGTCCGAGTAACCGTTGCGGGCAAAGCCGATTCGTAAATCCTGCGCCTCAAGGAGCGCTCCGGCGCAAGCCGCGGGTCCAGAAACGGCGTTTTCCCTGTTCAGGCCGGGCATGGAGGTCCGGCCTGCGCGCCTTTCAGCGAATGTTTCGCCGCCGCCTCTATGCGGACGGGCAGTACGGCCCCACGCCAGTCCTCCCCGGAAGGTCGGGATTTCGCCTCCAGCATGACATTGACTATAAAACCGTGCGGGGTGCGTCCGTGCCAGGATTCCCAGCCCTCAGCCGGCATGGAGCGCACCCCCGCACTGCGGTCTGAACCCGCGTCGGTGGCTGAAGGCGGCTTCGGCGCTTCGTCGCCGGGAGTCGCGCCCGGCTGCTTGTCACCTTCTGCCCTTTGCACGGCATTGGCGGACAGCAGGGTTTCCATGTGACTTCGGCCTTCGACCAGGATCAGGCTTTCCGTGCCGCACAGGGACTGCAAACGGGCCTCACTGATTTTGTTCTGCAGTTCCTGCAGGATGGCGAGGCGTTCCAGGGCCTCGGGACGGCTCACCTGTTCCGGCATCCGCGCCGCCGCAGTCCGAGGTCTGTCCGAGTAAACAAAGGAAAAAGCCGCGGCAAACCCTATGTTTTCCACTGCGCGCAAAGTAGCGCGGAAATCATCGTCCGTCTCGCCGGGAAAGCCGACGATGAGATCCGTGGTCAGGGCTATGTCCGGCCTGGCCCTGCGCAGGCCGTCCGTGAGCTTGATATAACGGGCCAGGTCGTAGCGGCGGTTCATGGCTTTCAGAATGCTGTCCGAACCGGATTGCAGGGGCAGATGCAGCCTGGGACAGAGTTTGGGGTTGTCGCCGAACTGTTCTATGATCCCCGGGGCGAGGTCTTTGGGATGAGAAGTCACAAAACGCAGCCTTTGCAGGCCGGGCAAAGCGGAAACCTTGCGCAGCAGGGCGGAAAATCCGCCGCCGTCCCCCCTGTCCAGACCATAGGCGTTGACGTTCTGGCCGAGCAGGGTAATTTCGCGCGCGCCCTGATCGGTGAGAGCGGCGCATTCGCTTATGACCGCTTCCGGGGCGCGCGATTTCTGCCGCCCGCGCACAAAGGGGACGATGCAGTAAGAGCAGAAATTGTCGCAGCCCTGCATGATGTTCACAAAAGCGCAGGGCCGGGCGTTTTGCCTCCTGTCGGAGCGCGGCTGCGCAAGTGGACGTAGCGCGGGCCGCTCCTGGTATTCTTTTTTGAAATCAAGCAGGGTAATGCGCAGGGAAGGTTCGTCCGCCAGCCGGGAAATGGCGTCAGGAGCTTCGGCTATCCCGTCCCCGCCGAAGATGAGGCGCACCTGGGGAAAGCGTTTGGCGAGGTTCGCGCCTATCTGCTGGGCCACGCAGCCGCCGACGCAGACCAGGACGTCCCTTTTGCCGTTTGCCTTGCAGTAATAGGCTATGCGCCCCAATTCCGAGTAAACTTTCTGTTCCGGCTTGTCCCGCACCGAGCAGGTGTTGAGGATGTGCACGCCGGCCTCGGCAAAGGATGTTTCCAGAAATCCTTTGGCGGCCAGAGCGCGGGCCAGCCAGGCGGAGTCCGCCGCGTTCATCTGGCAGCCGAATGTCTGGATGTGAAAAGTAGGAGAAACCGCGCCCATATACGCATTGTGCAATATAACATTCAGACCCGCCGCGCAAGCCGCGCGTTTTTTTCTTGCCGTATAAGGCGGCTTGGCTTATACATGTCTGCGTGGCGGGATGTGGCTCAGTCTGGTAGAGCACAGCGTTCGGGACGCTGGGGCCGGAGGTTCAAATCCTCTCATCCCGACCAGAAATTTCAGGGATTCGCGCTTGATTGCGCGGATCCCTCTTTTTTTGGCGCCTCGCTTGGGTACATAAGTGGCGCTCTACACAAACCGTTCTAAAGAAGTTCCGGAGGAACGCTTGCCGCCCTGTGCCGGGGCGGCCGCTGTCCCTCGCCCGGTCGGCATTCGTCCGTAAGGTAGTCTATCGCTTCGAGCATAAGGGTGATATTGGCCTTGTACCGCGTGTTGCGGCCTTCCCTGCTCATGTTGACAAGCCCGCTCTGCACCATGTTTTTTAAATGAAACGACAGGTTGCTTTTCGGTATTGACAGTTGACCGGCGATTTCTCCGGCCACCAGACCCTCCGGCGTATTCCGCGCCAGCAGGTGGAAGACGGCAAGCCTGGCTTCGGAGGCCAGGGCTTCAAAAATGGGGGCTGCTGTTTTGTATTCCACTTCTCAATTATTCACTTATGGAAATTTATATTTGAAATGGACGGGTCATCTGATGTGCGCATCAAAACGTAAATTTTCAAATGCGGGATTTGCTGGTCGCAAAGTGCTATTGCCGGCCGGCTTGCGCCGCGTTGCGGCGGCGGTCTTGCGGCTGGCGTACAGATTTCATGGGCCAGTCTGTAATTTTTGGTCGGAGCGAGAGGATTTGAACCTCCGACATCCTGCTCCCAAAGCAGGCGCGCTGCCAGGCTGCGCTACGCTCCGATCCGCCGGGACGAAGTATATATTTTAGAACAAAAGCAGCCTGCGGGCAAGACCGTTGCGTCGATCTCGCCGATGGCGCGGAGCGATGTCCGCGCCGCCGGCGCATTTAGAGCGGTTTACGCTTGAGATATCGCCTGACGGCGAAGCGAGTCCGCCTCTCGACAATCTCGCGGCAGGGATTTGCAGGTAAATTTCCGCAAGAGCCGTTTATACATTTGCAAATTTCAAACCGCTCCAATCCGGAATGGATGGCTTGTAAGTCGGAACGCTCTAAAATTCTATCCCTTTCAGCGCCTTTTGGCCCTGGCGCAAGGGGTGTTTGAGCGGGACCACCTCCGTAATCAGGTCCGCCTCATTGCGCAGCCATTCCGGCAGACCGCGTCCCGTCAGCACCAGGTGCGCGCCGCGCTCCCGGGTTTTGGTGACAAGCGCCCGCAACTCCTCCTCAAGCAGCAAGCCGCTTCTCAGTGCGTACAAGGCTTCGTCAAGGACAAGCATATCGGCGTCGGGCAACTGTTCCTCCGCCCAGGCCAGCACGGAGAGGGCCGCCTGCCGGTGGCGCTCGTATTCGTCGTACTTGACGAAAAAGCCTGCTCCGCCGGCAAAAAAACGCGTTCCCAGAAGCTCGGACAGCGCCTTCTGCTCGCCCGCGCGCCCGCCGCGTTTCATAAACTGGGCAAAGGCCACGTCCAGACCCTGGCCGTGCGCCCGTAACGCCTGTCCCACCGCGGCAGAGGTTTTTCCCTTGCCGTCCCCCGTATATACCAGGATCATGGAGATATCTTTGCCGGACGCATGCTTTCCTCATTTGGCGCTATTGCGCAAACACATTAAAATGTTTATCCTGAAGCAGGTTACGCTTGCCATTGTCGCTTAACGGCTAGGCAAGTCCGCCTTGCGACAATCTTGCGGCAGGAATTTGCAGGCAAATCCCCGCAGAGCGGTTTATACATTTTCAATGTCAAACCGCTCTGGAAAACTGGTGAAGACTATTGCGCCTGCGCGCGCGAACGCACGCCCGCAAGCTATCTGCATGCGCGCTTTGGCAGGGAGCGGCCGGGCGTCGGAATATTTTCAAGTGGAAGCGCTCCGGGAATAATGCCGCCAGTGAGGTGTCACGTCTGTACTGTTGCAACCGGCGTTAAGACCGCAAAGCGAAAACGTGGTTTTTACTTTGCTCACGCCGCCTGCTTGTGGTTGGCCTTGCAGGATTGCCATGGAAAATATTGTTTTTTTCAACAAGTTTACACTATTTTTGGCGGCTGGTACGCTGTTCTGCATATATTTTAATGTTGCAGAGTATCGGCGTCAGGGTAGACAGGTTGATTTGGAGGAATCTTTTATATGTCAGCGAACATTACCCGCCGGAGATCCAGAGCCTATGCCGAGGCCGGCGTCGATATCAGCGCCGCCAATGAGTTGGTCGGCAGAATCCGGTCCATCGCGGCAGAAACCCACACGCACGGTATTTTGACCGATATAGGCGGTTTTGGCGGACTTTTCAAGCCGGATACGGAAAAAATTTCGGAGCCGGTACTCGCGGCCTCAACGGACGGGGTAGGCACCAAGCTCAAACTGGCCTTTGCCTGGTCCGGGCATGACGACATCGGAATAGACCTTGTGGCCATGAGCGTAAACGACATTTTGGTTCAAGGCGCCAATCCGTTGTTCTTTTTGGATTATTTCGCAACCGGCAAACTCGATCCGGATCTGGCGGAGAGGGTCATAAAAGGCATAGCCACCGGATGTAAACAGGCCGGCTGCGTTCTGTTGGGCGGGGAAACCGCCGAAATGCCAGATATCTACAGCGAGGGCGAATACGATCTGGCCGGTTTCTGCGTCGGCATAGTCGGAAACGACAAAATTGTGGACGGCTCAAACGTCAAAGTGGGCGACGCCATCATCGGCATCGCCTCTTCCGGCCCGCACTCCAACGGTTTTTCCCTGATCCGCAAGATACTGAAGGAAAGCGGCCTGGAAAAGGACGATATTTTCCCCGGCACGCAGCAAACGGTCGGCGAGGTGCTTCTTGCCCCCACGATCATTTATGCCGAATGCATCCGCAATCTTATGCGCGACTTTACCCTTTGCGGCATGGCGCATATCACCGGCGGCGGATTTTACCAGAACATACCCAGGTCCCTACCCGGACAGGTCAAAGCGGTAATCAACTTTCAGTCTTGGATTATCCCGCCGGTTTTCCACTGGATCAAGGAGCAGGGCGGGCTGGATTGGCCGGATATGCTGCAGATTTTCAACTGCGGCATCGGTTTTGCGATCGTAGCCCACAAGGAGGACTGCGAGGAAATAATGCAGCGCATCCGCGCCCTGCAGCTCAGTTGCTTTGAGATAGGGTTTATCGAACACTTGGCGGACAAAAACGAGGAACAGGTCGAAGTGCTTTTCTGACGGCTCCCGGAAGAATGCCGCGCGCTTATTGTTTGAAAACGGCAAAGGCCATAGCTCACACAGACACTGGAAAACACCGGGGCGGGGCATAGCGCGGGTTTGCCCGCCCGGTTTGCAATTTCATGCCATGAGTGATATATAAAAAATATGGACAGACCGCCTGTCCGCGCATAGAGCGTTTTCGCTTGAGATGCCTGCTTTACGGGCGAAGTTCGCCTGCGGGCTCTCGCGGCAAGGATTTGCCCCGCAAATTCTTGCGGACCGTGTTGACATTCAAAGTTAACAGGTCCTGGGCAGCCGCCAGATCGAAACTGCATGGATGCAGTTTCGATTTGAAATTCGAATAAGGAGTTTTTTGTGGTAAGAGTTCTGGTCGTAGATGATTCCGCCTTCGTAAGGCGTTCCCTTGCGACTATCCTTGAGAGAGACCCGGAAATCCAGGTGGCCGGGACGGCGACCAACGGCGAGGAGGCCATTGTCAAAGCCGCCCAGATTGACCCGGACGTGATCACCATGGATGTGGAGATGCCCAGGATGAACGGCCTCGTCGCCCTTGAGCGCATAATGGCCGAAAATCCGCTCCCGGTGATCATGGTGAGTTCCATCACCAGAGAGGGCGCGGCCACCACCCTGCGCGCCATGGAGTTGGGCGCGCTCGATTATATATGCAAATCCAATTCGGATCGTACGCATGAGGTGCAGCAGATGGAGAAAGACATCTGCCCCAAGGTGAAAGCCTTGGCCAGGCGTAAGGCTTTCCTGCGCCTGAGATACAGGAGCGCGGGCATGAAAGCTTCCCAATCCCCGGGCGCATCCCCTGGCCGGACCGCGTTTTCCTCCCTGGCGGGGGCGCCTTCCCCCACCTTCTCGACTCCGGCGCATGCGCCTTTGCATGCGCGCGTCGCATCGGAACCTTTCGAGGTCGTGGCCATTGGCGTATCCACCGGCGGTCCGCCCGCCGTGCAGGCAGTGTTGTCCGGCCTGCCCGCGAATTTTCCCGTGCCGATTCTCATAGCCCAGCATATGCCGTCCACCTTTACCGGCCCCTTTGCCGAACGTCTGAACAATCAGTGCGCTATAGCCGTCAAGGAAGCCGAGCCGGTGGAACGGGTGAAGGCGGGCGTGGTCTATATCTGTCCCGGTGGCAGGCACCTGCGTCTGGAAAACAGGGGCGGCTCCCTGATGGCGGTGGTCACGGATGAGCCGAAAGAGGCTCTGTATAAGCCTTCGGCCAACGTGCTCATGGAAACCGTGGGTCTGACCCTTGGGCACAGGGCTTTGGGCGTGACCATGACCGGCATGGGGTCCGACGGCGTGGAGGGCACCAAGGTGTTGAAGCAGAGAGGGGGTTGGGCCATTGCCCAAAATGAGGAATCCTGCGTGGTCTACGGCATGCCCAAGGCCGTAATCGATGCGGGGCTGGCCGACGAAGTGGTTGACCTCAGGCAAATGTCGGCGGCCATCCTTGCCCATTTCCACGGCAGGTTGTAGGTTGCCCCGCGGTCCGGTCCGCGATAATTTACGACAAGCAATCCACGGAGAACAATAATGCCTGAACCGACCGATATCCTGGAACTTCTTCGCCAAGACGATCCGGAGTTGATCAGGGAAGGGGCGAAACTGGCCGGCACGGAGCGGATGGCCGGGGCCATTTCCGAACTGGTCCGTCACATCGCCAGTCCCAATATAGGCGTGCAGGAGGCTGTAGACAGAGCTTTGCGCAAAATCGGCGGTCCGGCCGTCGTGCATGCCGTAATTCCCCTGCTGCGTTCGGACGAAGCGCCGGAACGCAACATAGCCATGGATCTTCTGCGCGTGCTTGGCAAAAGCGATCTCCCGGCCATTCAGGAACTTTTGCGCGACGAGGATGCGGACGTACGCATTTTCGCTTCCGACATTCTGGGGTCCACCGGCTCGGCCTTGGCTGTGCCGGCGCTTTGCCACGCGCTTTTGAACGATCCGGAAGTCAACGTGCGCTATCAGGCGGCCTTAAGTCTCGGGCAACTGGCTTTTCCCGAGGCCGCCCCCTGCCTGAACAGCGCTTTGGACGATGAAGAATGGGTGCAGTTCTCCGTTATCGAGTCCCTGACCAGGATCAAGGATTCGTCCTCCATAGGCGCCCTGGTCAAGGCGCTTGGAAAATCTTCGGAGCTTGTCGCCTCAAGCATTGTGGACGCCTTGGGGGAGATGGGCAATATAAAGGCCGTGCCTTTGCTGCTTAAATATCTGGACAATTCGCCGTCCCCTCTGTGCAACAAGATCGTCCGGGCGGTGCTGAACATTGTCGGCGGGCGGTCCTTGAGTCTTCTGGGCGCCAAGGATTGCCGCCGTCTTGCCGGTTATCTGCCCTCGGCGCTGGACGATGAGGACAAGGATATCCAGGATGCGGCCATACGGGGTTTCGCGGCCCTTGGAGGAGAGGGGGCCACCACCAGCGTGCTCAGGCACCTGACCCGTCTTGACCCGGAAAACGATGCGCAGCGCGTGGCCGAGGCCGTGGACGCCCTGGTGAAGATCGGCAAAACCCCGGAGCTTTACGGGGCTTTGCGCGGCAGTGACGATCATCTGACCGTCATAGCCATGGAGGTCATGCTGCGGGTGGACGCAGAAGGCACCATTCCCCTGCTGATAGACCTTTTCCCGGAGCGCGGGCGCGACATGCAGCGCCGGATAATCCAGGAACTGGCGATGCGGGCGGGACGCGAACATCAGGCCTTTTTCCTTGGCGTTCTGGAAAACTGCAAAGACGGAAACACAGTGCGCGAGGCCCTGCGTTTTCTAGGGCAAAAGGGCGACCCGGCCCCGGTTCTGGACAAGATACTGCCTTTTCTTTCCCACCCTTACAATGACGTCAAAGAAGCGGCGCTTGAGGCCTGTATCGCCCTGCACACCCCGGAGGTGGAGGCAATCTTCCGCTCCCTGGTCAAAAACCCGGATGCGGTGCAGCGCATGATCGGAGTCTATGGTCTGGGTTTCTTTGACATAGTCAATTCTTTGGATCTGCTGCGCAACGCGCTTGACGACCCTTCCCCCGAGGTGCGCAAGGTGGCGGTGGAGGCTTTCGGAAGAAGCTCTGCGCTTGAGGGCGAGTGCAGGGCTCTTATAGAAAACCTGCTGCATGACGAAAACCGCGACGTGCGTCTTGCCGTCTACGATACCTTGCGTCTTCATCCGGACGAGAGGTTTTTCCAGTCCCTGATCAGAGGTCTTGAGGACGACGACGCCTGGGTGCGCATACGTTGCGCCGAGCGGCTCGGAGAGTTCAAGGTCGACGAGGCCATTGAACCCCTTATCGGCATGCTCGCCGATGAAAACCCGCTCATTGTGGTGAAAATCGTGTCCGTGCTCGGCTCGATCGGCGGAGAAACCGCTTTCCGGGCGCTTCTGCCCTTGCTCGATCATCCGGACGCCGATGTGCGGGAAGCCGTGGAGGCAGCGGTCAACGCCATCCACAAACTGGCCGGAGAGGAATAAGTTATGGCCCTTTTTCAAAGCGCCCCGCCGCCGTCCACCCCCGGCCTTCTGAGTTCGAAGGTAAAGGTTTCGGGTGACGAGTTCATGCAGTTGCGGGATTTCATTTACCAGCAAAGCGGCATATTCATCGCCGAGGCTCGCAAATACCTGATAGAAAACAGGCTGAACAACCGCATTCGGGAGCTAAATCTCAAGAATTTCGGCGAATATTACTATTATTTGCGCTTCGATCCCAACCGGCGCAACGAACTTGCCAAACTTTTCGAGGTCATTACCACCAACGAGACGAGTTTCTGGAGAAACCCGCCCCAGCTCGAGGTTTTTCAGAACAAGGTGCTGGCGGCGGAAATAGAGCGGATCCGCGCAAGCCGCAGCAAAAAATTGCGCATTTGGTCGGCCGGCTGCTCAACGGGAGAGGAGCCATACACCTTGGCCATAATTTTGCACGAGTCGCTGAAAAGCGAAATAAGCGCGTGGGACATCAAGATTACGGCCAACGATCTGTCCGAGGCCGTGCTGGCGGCGGCGCGCAAGGGGGTGTACACCGACTATGCCCTGCGCACCACCCCCAAGACCGTCATCGACCGCTATTTCATCAAGGACGGCGCGAACTACCAGGTGGATCCGAAACTGAAAAGACTGATAAGCTTCGGGCAGATCAACCTGAGCGACAGGCTGATGCTAAAGCGCGTGGAGCGTTCGGACATCATCTTCTGCCGCAACGTCATCATTTATTTTGACGACGAAATGAAGAGGCAGGTGATAGAGTCTTTTTACGACAACCTGCTTCCCGGCGGTTGCATGCTTATCGGGCATTCGGAATCCCTGCACAATATTTCCAGAGCCTTCAAGCCTGAATACCATACCGGCACGATAGTATATCGTAAGGAAGCGTAGATGGGGTAATGAACGGGTCTTCGACGGCTGGCGCGACGGTTGGAAGGGCAAAGGTTCTGACCATTGCCAACCAGAAGGGTGGGGTCGGCAAAACCACCACCAGCGTGACGCTTGCCTCCGCCCTTACCAGGCAGGGCAAGAAAGTGCTGATCGTGGATTTGGACCCGCACGCCTGCGCCTCCGTGCATTTGCGCTATTACCCGGATGAGATGCAAAGCTCGGTCAACGACATTTTTGCCGAACACAGCACGGACCCGTCCTATACGGAGGAGATGTGGGACAGGATCCGGCAGCATCACCCGGGGCTTGAACTGGACGTGGTGCCGGCCAACATCCGCCTTGCGGAGCTTGAGGTGGACCTGCGCCACCGCAAGGGCAAGGGGGCGATTTTGCAGCAGGCTTTGGAGCATGTGCGGCAAGAGTATGATTTTATTGTTCTGGACTGTCCGCCGCACGTAGGCATATTATTGGTGAACGCCCTGGTGGCTTCGGATTTGCTTGTCATACCGATCCAGACGGATTTTCTCGCCCTGCACGGCTTGAAGCTGCTTTTTGACACGATAAAGGTGCTGAACAAGGTGTTGCCGCAGCCCGTCTGCTACCGGATACTGCCCACCCTGTACGACCGCAGGGCCAGGGCCTGTGCCAGGGTGCTGGAGCTTCTGGCGCTCAAGATGAGGGACAGCATGTTCAACACGGTCATCGGCATGGATACGCGCTTCCGCGAGGCAAGCGCGCAGGGGCGCGTCATATATGAGATAGCCCCGGAAAGCCGGGGGGCGCGCGAATACGAAGAACTGGCAAAAGAGATAATCGCCCTGTGAACAAAAGCCCTCAAAAGGGATAATTGCTCTATGAACAAAAGCCCTGAAGAGTATTTCAAGGAACAGAATTTTGAGGCCGTGAACGTCGGCAACGCCGGGCTTACTCCGGCGGAGCAGGCTTTTATGGATAAATACGTCGGCGTCGACGGCCGGGCGGTGCTTGACAAACTGGGCCTTGACGCGCCGACGCGGCGGGTTCCTGACGAAGATCTGCACACGGAGATGGATTCCGAAGTTCCGCTTGACGAAATGCTGCGCGGTTCTGCGGAACTGCTTATGGTGGGGTTCTTTATAGGAGGCCAGGAATTCACCATTCCCACGGTCGCCGTGCAGGAGGTCATTCGCTACGAACCGGTGTCCAAGCTGCCTTCCGCGCCGCAGTTTGTGGCCGGGGTCATAAATCTGCGCGGCCGGGTCACGCCTCTGCTTCACTTGCGCGATATACTGGAAGTATCCTCGCCGCGCCAGGATGCCGACAAGTTCATAATTGTTTGCAGACGCAAAGGCATTCAGATCGGCATGATCATCGAGAGAGTGCATACGATGTACAGGGTGCGGCAGTCTGATATAGACTGGAGCATAGAAGCCCACATCGGAGCGAACGTGGATTTTGTGGCCGGTCTTTTAAAAGTGCGGGAGCAGCTGGTGGGCATTGTTTCCGTTGATCGGGTGATCGCCAGCATATTAAAGTGAGTGGAGATACCATATGTCAAAGCATATCCTGATTGTGGACGATTCGAAGACGATTCGCAACTTGGTGGCCTTTATAATGAAAAAAGAAGGTTTCAAGGTCACGATGGCCGAAGATGGTATTGACGGCCTTGAGAAGTTGTATTCGGCGGAGAGTATCGACTTGATCATCTCCGACATCAATATGCCGCGCATGGACGGGTTCACCTTCATAAAAACCGTGCGCGAGCAGGAAGCATACCGCGACGTGCCCATAGTCGTCTTGTCCACCGAGGGCAAGGAACAGGATATCCAGCAAGGCATACAACTCGGGGCCAATCTGTACATGGTCAAGCCCGCCCAGCCGGACAAGATGATGAAAAACATACGCATGTTGCTCGGCTAGTCTGACAACATGTTGAAAAGTATACGCATGCTGCCAGCCCAGCCGGGCAAAGCGCTCGAAGCCGTCGGGACGGGACTCTATCCGGTTGTGTTTTTCGCGGGCGGCGCGGCAAAGGATGGGAAATGAGCCAGGAATTCATGGATCCGGAAATATTGGCGGATTTCATTATCGAGTCCAAGGAACATCTTGAGACCATTGAGCCCAATCTCCTCGAACTGGAGAAGGCCCCGGACAATTTATCCCTGCTCAATGAAATTTTCCGGCCCATGCATTCGCTTAAGGGGGCATCCGGGTTTCTCGGTCTGAACAAGATAAACGGACTGGCCCACAAGGCCGAAAGCGTGATGGACGAACTGCGCAAAGGCGCGATGACCGTGACTTCCGAGATCATGGACGTCATTTTGGCCACCACGGATCTGCTCAGACGCATGATAGAGAACCTGGAAACCGAAAACAGCGAGGGGGATGTCGATACTTCGGAAGCGGTGGCGGCCCTGGAGGCCATCCTGGCCGGGGAAACCCCTTCCCTGCAGACGGGGGGGGGCGCGGAGGAGGTTGCCGAAACGGCGCTTTCCCCCGCCGCGGCCTCTGCCGATGTTGGAGACGGCGTAGCCCCTGCGGATGAGGCATCTGCCGACGCGGGGGAAGGCGTGGCCCCTGCGGGTGCCTCTGCGGATGAGGCCGCCGATGCGGGGGACGGCGTGGCGCAAGCGGATGCGGGGGGTCGTCCGGCCACGGACGGGGAACATGACGGAGAAACCGCTGCCGCGCGCAAACGCATTGATACCGAAACTTGGTTGGAATCCAGAGACAAGCTTCCCGTTTACCCCCTGACCTCGTTCGGCGAGCCGCATCTGCGCGACTTCATGGAAGAGGCCAAGGAAAACGTGTCCAATCTTTCGGACGGCCTGCTGGATCTGGAAAAACATCCTGGAGGGGAGGCGGAGCTTGTAAACGACATTTTTCGCTACTTCCACAATCTCAAGGGCAACAGCGGGATTATCGCCTACCATGAGATGAACAGCCTGACGCACGAGGCGGAAACCCTGCTCAATTCCCTGCGCAACAATGAACGCGAGGTTTCCGGCCCGCTGGTGGACCTTCTGCTATTGTCCGTGGACGTGATCGAGGCCCTGGTTTTCTGCATAGATCCGGTTGCCGGCACGGCGACGCCCTTCGACATAAGCGAGCTTCTGGAAAGGTTGCGCGCGGCTGTGGCCGGGGAGGGCATATCCCTGCCCGACAGCATCTTCGCATCGGAGCCAAAGGCGCAGGTTGCGCTGGCTTCCGCCGAAACCTCCGCCCCGGCCGCATCCCAGTCCCCTGTGGACGGCGAGGACGTGAAGATTTTCAAAAGCACGGTCGGGCAGCAGTTCTCCCATATCACCGAAGCCATCAAGGGAATGCGCGCTGACGGGGGCAACAGGGATTACGCCGACGCCATGTTCCGTTCGCTGGCTACCATCCAGAACTGCGCCGGTTTTATGGGGCTTGACGAGATAAAGGTCTACGCCGCGCGCACGGCCGGGATAGTTGACAAGGGGCGGTCCGCGGGTGTGGACTTTTCCATGATGGCGGACCTGCTGGAGCAGGAATGCTTTATCCTGCGCGATTTGATATCCCCGGCCATCGACGACCTGCTTGGGAAAATGGACGCCACGGCCGGGGCGGCTACGCCCGAAAGCGCACAGGTTCAGGGCGCGGCTTCGGGAGCAAAAACGGCGCGGCCTGAAGAAAAGAAGCCGGAAGCGGTCAAGGAACCGGCCGCGCCCGGACCCGCTAAAGCCGCCGCCCTGGCGGCCTCTGTCGCAAAACCCGCCGTATCCGGCGCGCCGGGCGGCGCAAAGCCGGCCCCGCCCGCCGCCCCCGCAACTTCCGCACCACAGCCGGCCGCTCCCGCTCCCGCAGCGAAACCCGTCGTACAGCCGGCCGCTCCCGCCGCAAAGCCGGCAGCTCCCGCTCCCGCAACTCCCGCAACGAAGCCGGCAGCTCCCGCTCCCGCAACTTCCGCAGCGAAGCCGGCCGCTCCCGCAGCGAAGCCGGGCGGTGGTGAGGCCTCGGCCAAGGTTTCCTCCACCATCCGCGTGGATCATGAAAAGCTCGATCACCTCATGAATCTCATCGGAGAGTTGATCATCAACCGCAACCGTTACTCCATGCTGGCCCGCCAGCTTGAGGAAACGGGCTCAAGCGTGGATGTATCCACAATCGCGCAAAATCTCACCGAGACCACTTATTCCATGGCCCGCATCTCCGACGATTTGCAGGATACGATCATGAAGGTGCGCATGGTGCCGGTGGCCTCCGTGTTTTCCCGTTTCCCGCGTCTGGTGCGCGATTTGTCGCGTAAAAACGGCAAGGAAGTGGAGCTGATCGTGGAAGGGGAGGACACGGAGCTGGACAAGAGCGTGGTCGAGGTCATCGGCGATCCTCTGGTGCACCTGATCCGCAATTCCGTCGATCACGGCATAGAGCCGGAAGCGGTCCGGGCCGAGCGGGGCAAGCCCCTGCAGGGCAGCGTGTGGCTGCGCGCCTTCTACAAGGGCAACTCGGTGGCTATAGAAATCGAGGACGACGGCAACGGCATCGATCCCGAGGTCATGCGCCAGGTGGGCGTGCGCAAGGGCATTATCACCCCGGAGGAGGCCAAGAATCTGGATGACCGGGAGGCCATCGAGCTTATCTTTGCCCCCGGATTTTCCTCCGCGGCGGTCATCACCGACATTTCCGGCCGCGGTGTCGGCATGGATGTGGTGCGCACCAACATAAAAAATCTCAAGGGGAGCATCAACACCGTCTCCGAGGTGGGAAAGGGCACCAAGTTCACTCTGTCGCTTCCCCTGACCCTGGCGATTATCGACGCGCTTATGGTCAATGTGGACGACGAGATCTTCGCCATACCCCTGGATGCCGTGTCCGAGACCGTAAAGATAGAGGCGGAAAGACTGACGGACGTCAAGGGCCGCAAGGCCGTCACTTTGCGCGGGGACGTCCTTGGGATCATCAGTCTGGCGGAATTTCTCGGCCTGCACTCGCGCATGGGCGAAGACAGCCTGCTGAACGTGGTGGTCATTCACGACAACGATCGCCGCCTTGGTCTGGTCGTGGACCATCTGCTGGAACGGCAGGAAGTGGTGATCAAGCCTCTGGGCGCGTATCTCGGGGACATCAAGGGCATTTCCGGGGCCACGATAATGGGCGACGGTTCGGTGATTCTCATCCTCGATCCGCATGAAATCTACACCTTGGCCACTTCCAAGGCCGTATAGATTGCGCGGGATTGCCGCAAAGCGAAGCCGCTTCGCCGCCAGGCGGGCATCTCAAGCGTAAATGCTCCGGCGTCAGGATCCGGTATTCTACGGCAACATGTCAAGGGCTTCGCGCAGTTCCTGGCGCAGGCGGCTGCGTACCGCCGCCCGGACGTCCGGGGACGAGGAGGAGAACTGTCCGGCCCGTATGTTGTATATCTGGGTTATGAGCCTGCGTCCCTCGGTCTGGTCCGTGCGCCCGTTCTTGTCTTTTCCGTTTATCAGCCGCTCCTTGTTCACCGACCGCGCCGCCTGGCCGATTATGCGCGCGGCCCCTGCCGGGCCGTGCTGGACGGCGGTGCTGAAGAGCACTTCCCTGAAGGCCTGCGGCAGTTTTCGGAAGTTTATGCCTGTAGCCTTGGCTATGGCCTCCGTGGCCGGTTCGACGTGCGTGGCGCGGATGAAGTCGTTTTGCAGGCGTTCAAAGAGTGCCGGGGTTTCATCGGCGATCTTTCTCCATTCGGCCGGCATGCGTCCGGATTTCCCGCCGGTGTTCGCCGGTCCGGCGCTCAGGAGGCGTTTGGCCATCTCCGGGGCTTTTTCCCCGAGGTAACTCAGGAAACCGCGCATTGTTCCGGGACGCGAGGCAATCTGGAATTTGCCGTAGGAGGTGCCGCCCGTCCCGTCATAGCCTACGGCGGCGGCGCCTTCCTCGCCGGATTCGAATTTTGCGGCCAGCGCGCCCTCATCTTGCCCGCTGCCGGCAGCGGGCACGAAACGGTCCTCCTTTCCGGGAAAGCCTTGTCGGCGTTGCGTTGCCGTTTCCTGCGCGGGGGGTTCCGCAAGGCGCACGCTTTGGGCCTTTTTCCCGCGCGCCAAATCTGGCGCGGCTTCCAACAGGGGCGTTTCGCGATCTCCCGCTTTGCCGCCCACAGGGTCAAGCAGGGTCGCCTTGGTCTCGATACGTTGATTTTCGCCCGTCCTGTAGCCCAGGTCGTTCAGGGCGCGCTCGGCGTTTTTCGAGGCGAAGCCGCGGGTCAGAAAACTGTTCGGACCTCCGGAAAACGGTCCGCCGCGCAAGGTCAGTTGCGAAAAGTCGTCCGTCCGCCCGGTCACGAAGGCCGGCTGGGCCGGTTGCCCGCCCCGTTTCGCCTCCTGGGCGGGATTTGCGCCGTCGCCGGGAATTTTGCGCGTATCCGCCATGCCTATGTCGCCTCTGCCGGTTATGGGCTGTTCTCCGGGAATGCGCCGGACAAGTTGGGGAGGGCGCTTGAACGGTAAATTGTCGGGTAGGGGATTCCTGCCGGCCGGGCCGGTGTTTTCCCTGACAGGATTGGCAGCCGGGTAGGTCGGCCGGGGTGTGGAAATGGCGCCGGCAGCCGGGGTCAGGCCGGGGATGCGGGCGCCGTTCAACTGGGTCTTGTCCGCCCGGCTTTGCTCTCCGGGCAGAAAGGCGGCGAAATTTTCATCCCGGCGCTTTGCCAGACCGGATTTTCGCTTCAGATCCGCGAGATCCGGGTTTGTCGAACCTTGAAACACCAAAGTCGGTCTGTTGGTCACCATGTTGCCTCCCGCGCCGCTTTTGCTGTCTTCCACGGCAGTTTGCGCTTGAGATTGTCGCTAAGGGGCGCGCAAGACTTTAAGCAAAGGCCGTGCCTGACTTTATTTATCAAGTATGATCAAGATATTAAAGAAAATCTAGAGCTGTTTTCCGCCCATGCCTCCGTGGGGAGTCAGGATTTTGAATGCGGATCGACGCAGGGTAATCTATTGGAACATTACGGAAGCGCTGATTAATTGGGGCTCCGCCCCAAACCCCGCCGGGAGAGCGTCAGCCGTAGGCGAGGTTTCGAGCCGTACGGATGACGACAGCAGCGATAATGATTTCCCCCGCACCCCCTCGATAGTAACTTGTTGAAATATCTATTGGATATATAGGAGGCAAAGCCATCTCAAAAATAAATCAGTGTTTTCTTCTCAAAAATAAATCAGTGTTTCCTTACAGCTGTATCGCGTTCAAACGGGTTTGAATGCGGAAAGGCTCGCCGTTTCGGCGCGTTACGGAGGCATTCGATGCCGCATGCGCCTGCGCGGCGGGCTGAAGGCGAAGCCTTCAACCGATGCCGATTCGCTCCCTGTTTGCCGCGACTTGGTATGAATTTCCGGGTTGTTTTCCGATTTGCCCGAATTGACTTCACAGGCGGGGGCTAGTACCATATACCACTTAACACTGCGCATTCGTTTCGTTTTCAAGTGGTAAGATAGCACGGAAAAAAACCTGGTCTTACGGAGAGTTTCCCATGTCCGGAACTGCCGGCGGGCGCGCGGCGCGCGGCCTTTGTTTCTTGTTTCTTTTTTTTGCCCCGGCTTTCCTTTGCCTGGCCGGGCGCGCCATGGCCGAAGAAACAGGCGCGGAGCAGACCCCGGTTTACGGCGACACAAGAATCAGCGCCATGATCGGGGAACCTTCTAACCTTGTCCCCTATCTTTCCTCCGACAGTTCCTCCAGCGAGGTCGCCGGGCATTTCTACATCGCCCCCCTCAAATACGATCGGGATTTGCAGGTCATCCCCTATGCCGCGGAAAGCTTTTCGGTCCTGGAGGAAGGCAGGCGTCTGCGCTTTACCCTCAAAAAAGGCATATTCTGGCGGGACGGGGTGGAAGTGACGGCGGACGACGCGGAATTCACCTACAGAATGATGACCGACCCCGGCACGCCCACCGCTTATGCCGGTGATTTCATGATTATCAAGGAATTCAGAAAACTGGACCGCTACAGTTTCGAGGCGGTCTACGAAAAGCCCTTTCCCCGCTCCCTGAATACCTGGATGGGGGCGCTTCTGCCCAAACACGCCCTTGATGGCCGGGATCTGCGCAACACGCCCCTGATCCGCAAGCCCTTGAGCTGCGGTCCCTACTTCCTGAGCGAATGGGAGCCGGGGGCCAAACTGACCTTGAACGCCAACCCGGATTATTTCCTGGGCCGCCCCTATATCGACCGCCTGCTCTACCGCATCATTCCGGATGTGACCACGATGTTTCTGGAGCTCAAAGCGGGAAAACTGGACGTGATGGGGTCGCTTACCGGTTTGCAGTACAGCCGGCAGGCCCCGGAACCTGCCTTCCAAAAAGAGTTCGCCACCTACCGCACCCTGGCTTCGGCTTACACCTATATGGGCTATAACCTGAAAAGCCCGCTCTTTTCCGATGTGCGCGTGCGCCGGGCCATCGCCCATGCCATAAACAAGGCGGACATCATAAAGATGGCCCTTCTCGGCCAGGGAGAGCCGACCATCGGTCCCTACAAGCCGGACGCATGGGCGTACAACCACGAGATAGGCGACTATGCCCACGACCCGGAGAAAGCCTTGTCCCTGCTTGCCGAGGCCGGTTGGAAGCCGGGACGGGGGGGACTTTTGGAAAAGGACGGGCGGTCTTTTTCCTTTACCCTGCTTACCAACCAGGGCAACGAGCAGCGCGTGAAAACCGCGATCATCATCCAAAGCCAGTTGAAAGCCGTGGGCATTGAGGTCAAAATCCGCACCGTGGAATGGGCCGCCTTTCTCAAACAATTCGTGATGCCCGGTTATTTCGATGCGATCATTCTCGGCTGGACCCTGCCCCATGACCCGGACGGCTATGACGTGTGGCATTCCTCGCGCCGCGAGGGCGGGCTCAATTTTATCGGCTACGCGGACGCCGAAGCCGACGCCTGTCTCGAGGCGGCCCGATCCACCCTGGATCAGGCCGTGCGCAAGAGATACTACGACCGCTTTCAGGAAATACTGCACAGAGACCAGCCCTATTGTTTCCTCTACGTACCCTATGACATATCTGCCGTGCAAAGGCGTTTTCGGGGCGTCGACCCCGCCCCGGCCGGCATATTCCACAATACCGAGCGATGGTGGGCGCCTCTTGACGAACAGCGATACAGGATAAGCGCGGGATGATCCGCATTCAGGACATATTGGACAAGGTGGGCGAATACCACGGTCCGGAGCAGGTCGATCTGGTTCGCAAGGCCTATGTCTACGCCGCCGCCGCCCATGCCGGGCAAGTGCGTCTTTCCGGAGAACCCTATCTTTCGCACCCCTTGGCCGTCGCCCACACCCTGGCCTCCATGCGCATGGACGGCTCCACGGTGGCCGCGGGCTTTCTGCACGACACCGTGGAGGACACGAAGGTCAGCAGCGCGGACATCAGGGAGAATTTCGGCGAGGACGTGGCCTCCCTGGTAGACGGGCTGACCAAAATCAGCATGCTCAATTTCGACAGCAAGGAGGCGCAGCAGGCGGAAAACATCCGCAAGATGCTCCTGGCCATGAACGAGGACCTGCGCGTGATTTTCATCAAGCTCGCGGACCGCCTGCACAACATGCGCACCCTGGAGTACATGAAGCCGGACAAGCAGCGGCGCATCTCCCAGGAGACGATGGACATCTACGCCTCGCTCGCCAACCGCCTGGGTCTGCACCGGATCAAGCTCGAACTCGAGGATTTGAGCTTCCGTTACCTGCATCCGGATTCGTACAGACATATTGCGGACTGGATCGAAAGGCATCAGGCGGACGACGCCGAGTATATTCAGGATGTGATCCGCATCTTTCAGGACGTCCTTAAGCGCAATCGCCTAAAGGCGCGCATCAAGGGCCGGATCAAGCAGATATACAGCATATTCCGCAAAATGACCGCCCAGAATCTTTCCCTGGACGAGATGCACGACATCATCGCCTTCAGGGCCGTAGTGCCGGAAACCAAGGACTGCTACGCGGTGTTGGGTCTGGCGCACGCCACCTGGAAACCCGTGCCCGGCCGCTTCAAGGATTACATATCCATGCCCAAGGCCAACATGTACCAGAGCCTGCACACGACGGTCATCGGGCCGAAGGGCGAGCGCATGGAAATCCAGATCCGCAGCGAGGAGATGGACAACCTGGCAGAGAACGGAGTGGCCTCGCACTGGCTTTACAAGGAAGGGGGACGCATCAAGGCCAGGGACGTGAAGGAATTCAACTGGCTGCGGGAGATGCTGGACTGGAGCAGGCTTGAGGACAATTCCCGGGAATTTATGCGATCCCTGCGCTTCGGCCTGTTCAAGGACGAAATTTATGTCTTCACCCCGCGCGGGAAGGTGATGGAGTTGCCGGAAAACGCCACACCGGTGGACTTCGCCTACCAGGTGCACACGGAGATCGGGGACCATTGCGCCGGGGCGAAGGTGAACGGACGGCTCGTGCCTCTGTCCACCCTCCTGAAAAGCGGGGATGCGGTAGAGATCATCGCCGCTCCAAACCATCATCCCAGCAGGGACTGGCTGAAATTCGTCAAGACCGCCAAAGCGCGAACACGCATCCAGAACTATATCCGCACCGAGGAACGGGCGCGCAGCATTTCTCTCGGCCGGGAGATGCTGGAAAAACAGGGGCGCAAGCTGGGGGTGAACGTCATAAAGGCCGTCAAGGACGGGTCCCTGTTACAGTGCGCGCTTGGTCTTAATTTCAAGGACGTTGACACCCTGCTTTCGGCCGTGGGCTATGCCAGGATCACCCCGCGCCGCGCCCTGCATCTGCTTTTGCCAAAGACCGGGGAGCCGCAAAAGGAAGAGGAGAAGGCCGAGACAAGGCCCTCGCCTGGACCGGGAGGCGGCAAGGCCGACAGCGTGGTCATCAAGGGCGTGGACGATATGCTGGTACGTTTTGCCAAGTGCTGCAACCCGGTGCCGGGCGACGCCATCATCGGCTACATCAGCAGGGGCCGGGGCGTGGCCGTGCACACCGCCGACTGCCCCACCATAAGCCAGATGGAGCCGGAACGTCTTTTGTCCGTCTATTGGGAAGGCGGGGACGAAGCCCAGCCTTTCCCGGCCCGCATCCGCATTCTCTGTAAAAACGAACGTGGCGCCCTGGCCAGGATCGCCGCGGTCCTGGAGGACGCCAGGGTGAACATCGATTCCGGTTCTTTCCGCTCCGGCATAGACGGGCGCACGGAAATAGAAATGCTGATCGAGGTCGCCGATATCGCCCAGCTTCTCTTGACTTTGGACCGCCTGCACAAGCTGGACGCCGTGCTTGAGGTTTCGCGCATGACGGCGGCGGGCGCGTGCTGATACTGTCGTTTCCGGGCGCAAACTTTGCGCCCGGAAACGAGGGTGGTTATTTCTTGTTCACGGCGATGGTGCGCGCGGTCGCCTTTTCCGGTTCCTTGCGCGGCAGGACAATGGTAAGAACCCCGTTTTTGTGTTCGGCGCTTACGGCCTCTTCGTCCGCGTCCTCCGGCATGGACAGGGTGCGGGTGAAGCTCCCGTACGTGCGCTCCGTATAGTAGCCGCGCGCGCTCTCTTCGCCTTCGGCCTCCCTGACTGCCGTTTCTTCGCGTTTTTCTCCCTTTATTACCAGTTCATTGTCTTTTATTTCCACTGTGATGTCGTTTTCGTCAATCCCGGCCAGTTCAACATTAATGACATATTTGTCTTTTTCCCCGTGAATGTCGAGCGCGGGACGGAACGCCCCACTTACATAGTTCGGCACATTGGCGTTATGCAGGGATAACCCGTCGAGAAGCACGTCAAAAAGCCGATCCAAACCGGTAAAACGCGAAAAATCCGGAATATTTGAAACGGCTGACGGCGTCATAAGACCGTTTCTCCAAACTCTCTTGGGTGAAGTAATGGCTATGGCTTTCATGTTTAACCCTCCTTTGTGCTTGTTGCATAACAGATAAATTCTGGTTCGCCATAGTCAAGGGGAAAAAGTGAAAATTTTGGGCGTCGGATTTTGGGAGAGCAGTCCTGTCAGGTATCCCCGGCAAAACCGGGATACCTGACTCCATGCTGATTTGAAATGCGAATAATTCCAATTTGAAATTTGTGGGAACCTCTACAAACCAGGATTTTTGTTTTCCGGCAAGGAAGGCGAGTTTCGACAAGGGGGAGTATATTCAACCCGTTGGCGAAAGAGGCCTGACGCCGTCAGGGGGCAAAAAGACGGTTTATCGAAGTTCCCTTGGATAAGACGGCTTTCGACAAGACGTCAGCTCTTTCCTTCCTTTTCTTCGTTTTTCCAGGTGAGTCGGCTGCGCAGGACTTTTTTCTTCACTTCCTGCTGCCAGATTTCATGTGTAAGAGCGGAATCTTCCATTGAATCAAGCATCTTGCCGTATAAGGCCAGGGGAACGGAGAAGATAAGCTCGTCCGTCTTCAGGAATTTACGCGCGGCAATGTCGAAACCGCCGAGCACGGCGCGTTCCTCGCCGCGCCGCTGATAAACAAGTGGCCAGGCCATGATGCTGCCGCAGCCGGTACTGAATGGCGTTACAACGGCGAGGTGGCTGCCGGTCGCAAAGCAGGTCAGGGAATGCAAGCCGTTCAAGGTCTCGGGTCTGGCGAAAAAAACCACCACCAGCGGTTCTTCCTCCTGCGTGAACTGTCCCAGAGGTTTTATGACGCAATATTTGGCTCCGGCCGGGGCTGGGGTCGCGTCTTCCATGAAAGAGCGCACGGATTCGGGTGTGGGGAGGTAATATTCGCCTTCTATGAGCAGATTCCTGGTACCGGTTGAAACATAGTGGATGTTTGCCTCCAGATAGGGGCGGTACATTCCGGAGTAAAAGCCGGCGCCCACGCATCCGCACGCGTCATGGCTCAACCAGGCCGCCTTCTTTTTTTTGCGCGCTTGCCAGATATTGCCGATAAAACAGGAGAAGTTCTCTAAAGCGTTCTGCCAGTCGATTTCCCCGGCGGCGTCCCGCTCGCGGGTGAAGATTTCTCCGTCTTTCGGTCCGAAGCCGCCCGCGGGCTTTACCTCCGAGTAAAACATCCCGAAAGGTTCCTCGTCATGTCCCAAAAGCTTCAGGAGTCTCTTCGTGCGTTCGGTGAAGGCGTTCATCGGCTTTCTCCTTTCCTTGCGGCATCCGGCTGTGCGGCTTTGGCGATTTCCGCGTACTTTATGTTTATCTTGCAATCGGCATCAGATGCCTATCCTCCTATCAGGACTTTCCAATGACTGTCGCAAGGATGCCAGGCTGATGCTGTATTTTTGCATCTTGGCGTACAGCGTTGAACGGTGTACGGACAGTGCCTTGGCGGTCTTGCTGCAGTTGCAGGTATATTTGAGCAGGGTATTCACAATCATGTCGCGTTCCCGGTCTACCAGCATCTCGTTCAGCGCGTGGCCGTCGTTGGTATGTATGTCGGTTTCGGTAAGCACGCGGGGAGGCAGGTGATCAGGCTTGATGATGTCCTGATCGCAGGTCATGAAGCAACGGCCGATAACATTTCTCAATTCCCTGATATTGCCCGGCCAGGAATACTGCTGCAGGCGAGATATGGTTTCTAGCGCTATGGATCGTTTCTGCACGTACTTGTTGTTCAATTCCTCCAAAATAGCGTAAGCCAGCGCCGGTATGTCCTCTATTCTCTCGCGCAGGGGCGGGATGAACACAGGCAGCACGTTCAGGCGATAATACAGATCCTCGCGGAAGGTCTTGTCCTTGATTTTCTGCTCCAGATTCTGGTTGGTGGCCGCCAGAATACGCACATCCACCTTGGTAGGGCGCTCGCTTCCCACTTTTTCAATCACGTTGTCCTGCAGGACGCGCAGCAATTTTACCTGCATGGACAAGGGCATGTCGCCGATTTCATCCAGCAGCAAAGTTCCTTTGTCGGCCATCTCAAATTTGCCTCGTTTGCCGCCGCGTCTTCCCCCGGTAAATGCTCCGTCCTCGTAACCGAACAGTTCCGACTCCAGCAGATCGGCTGGGATGGTGGTGCAGTTGATGCAGATGAAAGGACCGCCGCTACGCTCGCTGGCATTATGTATGGCGTTGGCAAATACCTCCTTGCCCACTCCCGTCTCGCCCTGCAGGAGTATGGGCAGGTCGCTGGTGGCAAAGCGCTGGGCCATGATTTTGGCTTCCCGGTAGGCCGGGCTGGCCGTAGGCAACGATTCAAAAGAGTACATCTCTATGGAATGGCGTATAAGTTCCTTGCGGTAATACTCAATCTCTTCTCCCATCTCCTGAATGGATTGCATGAGCTTGGCGTTGTATCGTGAAAATTTTATATGCGCGACGCTGGCGAACATTTCTCCGGCACGGGTGCGCACCGGCAGGCGGGTAACCGCTACGCGCAATTCTCCCGCCGTCGTACCTGCGATAAACTCATGGAATGTGTCTATCTCCGTGAGATTCTTCTCCATGATTTCCAGCATCTTAGTGTTGGGGATAAGGTTACGGATGGGCGTGCCGATGACCGATTCCCGGCTTACGCCGAAAAATTTGCAGTACGCCTCATTTATGTCTCGGATGGAGCCGTCTCTGGACACGACCAAAAAGCCATCCGGCAGAATGTTCATGATGGTTTCGTAAATATAGTTGTTCAACAGGGCGTTGTTCAGTTCACCGTACAGCCGTTCGTTTTCCCGACGCAATACTTCCAGTTCCATCACATCGTCCATTGTCGCCCCTTCGGTATGTAGTACGGCAGGCCACTTTTTTTGCTTGTATACCGTATGGAGTGTTCTGTAAAGCTTTTTCAACGCCGGGAACCGACAATTCCGACAGACAGTGTTTGGGGACGCGACAGTGGAGGCAAACGACATAAACGTTGTCTTGAACAGACACCACTGTTGTTCTGCGCAGACGGAAGAGAAGTGTATTGATGAAAGCAATAATACAATAAATTCAATATAATGTGATATAAAACAAGACCTGTTCTCTGTTTTAACCTGTCTAGAATCTTAAAAAAAGTCATAGCGCTTGTTTTTACTTGTGTCCAGTGTCGTCGTATCAGGACATGTCGTAGAACTACAGCAAAGTCGGGAAAAAACGACATGTAGGCGACATCGCTGTTTCGATCATGCTTCCCGTTGTCATACAAAATCTATTTTACATATTTTCAACAGGTTATACTCAATTTGTTTTCTTGGAACGGTTATTGCTCATTAACGGCGGACAGCACGCGCCGGCTAGAGCATTTTCCGCTTGAAATGCTTGCAGGTGAGCAAAGCTCGCCTGCAAGCATTTCGCTGCAAGGATTTGCAAGAAAATCCCTGCCGAGCAGTCCAACTTTTCAAAGTTGAACTGCTCCAGGCGGCCGTGTGCTGTCCGCCTCGGCGCGGGTGTACCGCGATCCGTCGGCGAGCATTGTGTCGGCCTTCATGTACCATGAAGAATAACGCCAGTCTCTTTATGGAGGAAGTTATGAGTTACGAGAATTTGCTTTTCGAAAAGAAAGATAACATTGCCCTCATCACCATGAACCGGCCCAAGGCGTTGAATGCCCTGAACAATGACACACTGAAAGAGTTGGATGCAGTGTTGACCGTCATCAAAGATGACGTCGGCATCAAAGGCGCCGTCGTCACCGGCAGCGGCAAAGCCTTTGTGGCCGGAGCCGACATCGCCCAGATGGCCGACTATACCGCCGAACAGGCCCGGGCTTACATGGAGTTCGCTCAGGAAGTGTTCAACCGCATTGAGCTCATGGGCAAGCCCTTCATTGCGGCCGTTAACGGGTTCGCCTTGGGCGGAGGCTGCGAACTGTCCATGGCCTGCGACATCCGCATCGCTTCAGATAACGCCGTTTTCGGACAGCCGGAAGTGAATCTGGGGCTGATCCCCGGTTTCGGCGGCAGCCAGCGTTTACCACGTCTTATCGGCCTTGGCATGGCCAGGGAACTCATCTACACGGGCCGCAACGTTAAGGCCGACGAAGCCAAGGCATTGGGGCTGGCGAACAGGGTGGTGCCCGCCGACGCTCTGCTGCAGGAAGCGTTGGACATGATGAAGACCATCGTTTCCAAGTCCGGCATCGCGATCCGTTACGCCAAGATCGCCGTTAATCGGGGCGCGGATACGGACATCTACAAAGCCATGGAACTGGAAAAAGATCTCATTTCCCTTTGCTTTGCCGCCGAGGATCAAAAAGAGGGCTGCAAGGCGTTCTTGGAAAAGAGACCCGCAAAGTTCAAATATTAACTCTTACATGCGTTGCCGGCGTCTACAGTGAATTTTCCCTACAAGCATAAGGAGTATATGTATGAGCAAGGTTATCACGGCACAACAGGCAGCCGAACTGGTCAAGGATGGCATGACGCTCGGCGTGGGAGGCTTTGTCGGGTCCGGTGTGCCCGAGGAATTGCTGATCGCTCTCAAGGAACGCCGGCTTGCCTCCGGGGCTCCTGGCGGACTCACCCTCTTTCACACGGCTGCGGTGGGCGATGGCAAGACGCGCGGCTGCAACCATCTGGCCCAGGAAGGCCTGATCAAGAAGCTGTATTGCGCGCATATCGGCCTGGAGCCCGGACTCAACAAGCTTACGGTGGATAACAAAATAGCGTCCTACATGGTGCCTCAGGGCGTTACTTCCCATTTGTTGCGCGCCATTGCCGGCGGCAAGGTGGGTGTACTTACCCATGTAGGGCTTAAAACCTATGCCGACCCGCGTCTGGAAGGCTGCAAGGCCAACGATGCGGCGCGCGCATCCGGCGAAGAGGTGGTCGAACTGATCACGGTATGCGGCCGGGAGCAGCTCATTTACAAGGCTTTCCCCATCAACATCTGCTTTATCAAGGCATCTTACGGAGACACAGACGGCAACCTTTCGCTCAGTGACGAAGGCACCCACGGCGACCAACTGGAAATGGCCGCCGCCACGCACAACAGCGGCGGCATAGTCATCGCCCAGGTCAACAAGGTGGTGGCGCGGGGCTCTTTGCCTGCCCAGGAAGTCAAGGTGCACAGCGTCATGGTGGACTATGTGGTGGAAGGCAAACCGGAAAACAATGTTCAGTTTTTCCTTTTCCCGGAATACCGCTTGGAATGCGCCGGCTCCCGTCGCATACCCGTGGACGCCATTGCCCCGGAACCCCTCACCGTGCGCAAGGTCATCGGCCGCAGAGGCGCTTTTGAGCTTACCCCGAACACTTTGGTCAATCTGGGCATAGGCATTCCGGATTCTGTAGCTGGGGTTGCGGGCGAGGAGGGCATCGCCGATAAAATCACCCTGTCCATAGAATCCGGCATACTTGGCGGCGTGCCGTTGCCCGGCGTCGGCATAGGCGGCTCCGTCAATCCGGTGGCCATGTACAAACACCCGGACATTTTTGACGTCTACGACGGTGGCGGCATCAACCTGAGCTGCCTGGGCGCGGCCCAAATCGACCCGCGGGGCAATGTCAACGTGAGCAAATTCGCCGGCCGAGTGGTGGGGCCTGGCGGCTTCGTGAATATTTCGCAAAACGCCAAAAAGGTGTGCTTCTGCGGGACGTTCACTGCGGGCAAGGCCGAATACGAGATCAAAGACGGAAAACTGAACGTTGTGAAAGATGCCGATGGGATCAAGTTCATCAAGCAGTTGGAACAGGTGACATTCAGCGGAGAATTCGCAGTTTCGTCCGGCCAGGAGGTACTTTACCTGACCGAGCGCGCTGTGTTCCGGCTGACGCCCGAGGGAATAAAACTGGTGGAAATCGCTCCCGGCGTGGATCTGGAGAAACACGTTCTGTCCAAGATGGAGTTTAAGCCCCTAATCGCCGACGATCTGAAAATCATGGACCCGCGCATATTCAGGGACGCGCCCATGGGACTCACGTTGTAACGGCGATGCGGCCCACATGCGCCGTTGCCGGAAAGGTGCGGCCGCATGGAAACGATGTTGACGAGCAAGCAGCAAAAAGGAGCATTTTATGGATTTTCAAATCTCTACGGATCAGGCGCTCATACAGCAGGCGGCGCGGGAATTTGCCCTCAAGGAAGTGGAACCCAGGGCGGCTGAATTGGACAGACAGCATACGTTTTCGCATGAACTCTTCAAACGCATGACGGATCTTGGCTTTGTGGGCACGGGCTTTCCCGAGGAGTACGGCGGCAGCGGCGGCGACGATATAAGCAAGGCGTTGATTGTGGAAGAATTGGCCAAACGGTGCGCCTCTACCGCCGCGACCCTGTCCATCACCCAGATTACCCCTTACGGTATTTACAAGTACGGCACGGACGAGCAGAAAAAGAAATTTCTGCCTCCACTGTTGGGCGGCGGCAATTTGGCCGCCTTTGCCCTCACCGAGCCGCAGGCCGGGTCCGATGCCGCAGCCGCTAAAACCACGGCCATTGCCGATGGCGACCACTATGTGCTCAATGGCAACAAATGCTTCATCACCGGCGGTTCCATAGCCAAGACCACACTGGTCTTCGCCCTGACGGAACCGGAAAAGGGTTTGCGGGGTATGAGCGGCATTCTGGTGGAAAAGGGTACACCGGGTTTTAGCACGGGCAAAGTAGAGGACAAGCTCGGCCTGTGCGGTTCCGAAACCGTGGAAATCGTTTTCAAAGACTGCCGTGTGCCCAAAGATCACCTGCTGGGAACGCCAGGCAAGGGGTTTTCCATGGCCATGGAACTGCTGGATTTCGCGCGCATCGGCATTGCCGCCCAAGGTCTGGGAATTGCCGAGAGAGCCCTTGAGGAATCCGTCAGCTACCTCAACAACCGGATCCAGTTCGGTAAACCCATTGGCGCGCAGCAGGGCCTTTCCTGGTACGCGGCGGATATGAAGGTGCGCATCGAAGCCTTGCGCGGCTTGGTGTATAAGGCCGCCTGGTTGAAAAGCGCTGGACAGCCGTTTTCCCTCGACGCGGCGATCGCCAAATATTACGGGGCGGAGACAGCCTGCTTCTGCACTGATACAGCCATGCAGATTCACGGCGGTTACGGCTACATGAAAGACATGCCCATTGAGCGCCTGTTCCGGGACGCCCGCCTGCTCAAGATATACGAAGGTACTTCGGAAGTTCACAAATTGGTCATTGCCCGTGGTGTCATCGGCCTGAAATAATCCCGGCGCACAAGCGCCGTGGCGCCGTCATTACTATGCAAGGAGGAAACTATGCGGGGCAAAACTTATGATGAGATCGCCGTAAACGACAAAGCCTCTTTCTCAAAAACCGTCACGGAATCGGACATCCACAGTTTTTCGGCCATCACCGCAGATTTCAATCCCATCCATGTGGATGAGGTCTATGCCCTCGGTAGCGCCTTGGGCAAAAAAACGGGCGGGCGCATTGTACAGGGCATGCTTTCCGCTTCGCTGTTCTCGACTTTGGTGGGCATGTATATTCCCGGCAAAGGAGCGTTGTATGTATCGCAGAGTTGCAATTTCAAACGCCCGGTAAAAATCGGTGATACCTTGCGTGCGGAATGCGTGGTTACGGAAAAACTGGAAAAGAACCGCATCCGCATGGCGACACGCTGCATCAACCAGCACGGCGAGATTGTCGTAGAAGGTGAAGCAGTTGCCATCGCCGCAAAAAATGTTGAGGATGTCATTTAACCACACGGAGACGACATTATGGATTTATTAATCATCGTCCTGGCTCTTGCGGCATTGATTACAGTCGCGTACAGGGGATACAGCGTCATCATTTTTGCCCCTATCGTCGCGCTGGCAGCCGTTCTCTTTTTTGAACCCCTTTCCATATTGCCAGCTTACACTAATCTGTTCATGCAGAGAACCTCCGAATTTGTGCGCAATTTCTTTCCGCTGTTCATGCTCGGCGCCATTTTCGGTAAACTTGTTGAGATATCCGGCTTCGCCAAGTCCATCACTTTGGCGATTTTCCGGATGGTCGGGCCTAAAAACGCGATTCTGACCATTGTGTTGGTGGCCGCGATATTAAGCTACGGAGGCGTTTCGGCACATGTCA
Source organism: Desulfovibrio sp. (assembly GCA_031288535.1). Classification (GTDB taxonomy): domain Bacteria; phylum Desulfobacterota; class Desulfovibrionia; order Desulfovibrionales; family Desulfovibrionaceae; genus Frigididesulfovibrio. The sequence goes on from JAITRF010000085.1 coordinate 29,960, forward strand.
TCGTGTTTACCGTGTATCCTTTCGCGGCGGAAATGTTCAAGCTGGCGATTATTCCCAAACGGTTGATTCCCGGAGCAATCTGGCTGGGCGGCATTACCTTCACCATGGACTGCTTCCCCGGCTCCCCGCAGATTCAGAATATCATTCCCACATCGTTCTTCAAGACCGATGCCTATTCCGCGCCTTTTCTCGGCATAGTGGGCGGTCTTTTCGTCTTTGTGCTGGGCATGGCCTATTTTATGCGTCTGCAGAAAAAGGCCGCCGCCGCCGGCGAAACTTACAACAGCGGCGTGGAGCTTCTGCAGGAGCCGGCACCGCTTGATCCGAACCAGAAGCTGCCTCCGTGGCAGATCGCCATTATCCCTCTGATCCTGGTGGGCGTAGTGAATTATCTGATGACCAAATACGGGGTGCCCGCTTTGTACGGCACGGAATATTCCCTCAGTTTTCCCGGCCTCAAATCGCCCATCGCCATATCCGTGGCTGCCATGCGCGGTCTGTGGGCTGTGGAAATAGCAATGGTCGCGGCCATTCTGTGCATCATTCTCCTGGCGTTCAAGCCGGTGGTCAAGGGATTCACCGACGGCATGAAGTCAGCTATGGCAGCGGCGTTGCTGGCCATTATGAACACGGCATCGGAATACGGCTATGGATCCATCATAGCGGCCCTGCCCGGCTTCCTGTTCCTGGTAGAATTCTTTAAGGGCGTCAGCGGCGATCCATTGGTGGCCGAAGCGATTACTGTCAACGTCCTCGCCGGTATCGTCGGCTCGGCCTCGGGCGGGATCAGTATCGCCATGGGCGCCATGTCGGACATGTTTATTCAGATGGCCAACGAAGCCAATATACCTCTGGAGGTAGCCCATAGGGTGGCCTCCATGGCCTCGGGCGGCATGGACAGCCTGCCGCACAATGGCGCGGTCATCACGGCTATGTTTGTGACCGGGCTCACCCACCGTCAGGCCTATATGCCCATACTGGCGACAACGGTCATCAAAACGGTTGCAGTACCGTTTGTGATTATCTTATATTACATGACGGGCTTGTATTGACGGTTCCCACTTTCCGGCGCGGAGCGCACGAGGCGGTGAAAATTGTCGTAACCGGAGGGAATCCGATGTTGTGTTGCAGCGTATTCCCTCCGCAACGGACAAAAACCGGACGCAAGGCGTTTATAGCGCGGGGAAGGGCGCATCAGAGCTGTTCAACATTTTCAAAGTTAACGGCATTTCGATATTGAAAACATCTATTCCGATGAATGCGTTGGCGGTGCGAGGCAATTGCTTCACACCGCCCGTGAGGTTGCGCAGGCGGGCTTTGCCTCTCCGGCAAGCGGCAATTCTCAAGGTTAAACCGTTCTACACCGATCTTGAACGGAACGAAGATGATATTGGTTTTTGAGCTTTCGGAGCGTTGACGATGCGGATACGGGTAAAGTTTTTTTTTCTTGCCTTGTGGGGTTTATGTTTCATCATTCCGCACGCCCGCGCAGAAGAAGCTCCCGTTGTCCTGCGGGATGACGTCGCCGGCTATGTGCTGCCTTTGCCCTCTGGGTGGCGTGAGGTAGATGACCCTGACGTTCTTGAATATCTTGTCCGACGCGTATGTGTCGTTTTCATGTCGAACGGCGGTATTCCCGGCGCTTCACGGGTGAAGGGCGCCGTGCTGCCGGACGATGCGGCAACGGCTCCGGTATTGGTCGTATTCGCCCTGACGTACGCCGATCTTGGCCTCGATAATAGCGCTGTGCAGGAAATTGCCAAAGATTCCCGTGCGCTCACAACGAATCTGGCCAACGCCTTGCAGGAGTCATTCCTGCGGATGTTCCCTCAAAGCATCATGATCAACAATCATCTGGGCGATGATTTTTTCTCGCTCAATCTGCGTACGGTGGCGGATTTCGCCGACGAGGCGGGCACAACCCGCAACCGGCATCTGAAAGTGATGCTGACCCTCAACGGGGCGCTGGTTCTCATGACATTGTACGACGGTCTGCCCAATGCGGTATATGACGAGGCCCTTGCCACGAGTGTCCGCGCCATGCGCGTCCTGCCGGAAAAGTCCCTGCAGCGCGCTACTTCGCCGTTTAAGGCGTCGCCTTTGGATTACCTGCTGCTGGTCGGCGCGATTGCCTTTTTCTTCTATATTTTTATAAGATTACGCGCGGCCATGCGGAAATGAACCGGCAAAGCGGCTGATTCGGTAAAGGCGCAGGCGGGTCCGCTCTGAAAAAGACGCCCGTTACGCCGTCATACCAGCCTTTGAACTGTTGTATAAAGCCAGACCGACTGTAGCCGGTAACAGAACCTTGTCAGAATCGATGCCGGAGCAATTTCACTTTGAAATTGCTACGGGTATATCCAGCCCGGCGTAAATGTCCGCCAAGGCTCCCATAATTTCCTGAGACTGGGGAAAACCCGCGCCGAAAAGCGGAATGACGCGCAAGCCCGGCTTTGCCGCCAGGATCGCGTCTTCCCGGAGTTCCCGATACAGGGATACCTGCGCTCCGCCCTGCGCGGCGATGAAAACCCAGACCGCGCGCCTGCCTGTTTTTTCTTCCCGCAACGCGGCAAGAGGTAAAAAACCGGGAACATGCTGCCGGTAAA
>JAITRF010000107.1 GCA_031288535.1 Desulfovibrio sp.
GGAAGCGCCGCGACATCCTGTCCCAGTTCGCGTTGTACGACCGCCGCCGCGGCCTCAAGCTGCCCGTCAAGGAAGCGGACCATGTCCGCGTCGGCGCCCTTCTGGGGGGCAAAAACCCAGGCCGCCCCGTTCTTGCCGTAGAGCGGATTGTCAATGTCGCACATGGCGACAATTTCCACGGATCGCAACGCAGGGTCCATGCCGCTCGTGTCGATACGGGCGATGCGGGACAGGGTTCCGCCCGTGGGCGTGAATTCCGCGCCGGCGCCGTCAAAGAACCGTATCCCCGCGGCCGCGGCGGCTCCCGCGCCGAAATCATTGGTGGCGCTGCCGCCAAGCCCCAGGATGATCTTCCGGCAGCCCCGCCGCGCCGCGTCCCGCAGCAGCATGCCCACGCCGTAGGTCGTTGTCTTATCCGGATGCAGCATGGTTCCCGCGAGCGGAAGCCCCGCGCAGGCAGCCATCTCGATCACCGCGGTTTTTCCGCCGTCCAACAGGCCGTAAAAGCCCTCGATCTCCTCAAAATAGGGCCCCTTGGCCGGGAGCCGCACCTTTTCCCCGCCGCAGGCCGTTAGGAAGGAATCAACGCTGCCCTCCCCGCCGTCGGCGACCGGGAGCCGGAGGATCTCCGCCTCGGGATAGTACGCGCGCACGCGCTCCCGCATGATGTCGCAGATCTCAAGCGACGACATCGTTCCCTTGAACGAATCCGGAACAAGCAGTATTTTTTTCAATACTGTCTAACCCTTTCCGCTAAAAACCATAGCCGGCGCCTACCATTCATGGGGGTGATATTCGCCCTTTGGCTCAATGATAGCAAATGTGTCGCCGGATGGCTCGATCACATACAAGCCCTTTTTGAGGGCATAGGTCTTTTCGCTGTCTCCAAACACCACCCCCGCAATGGCGCCCAGATATTTTCTCGTGTCATTACGCACATCTGCATAGACGCGCAGCTTTTCCATGCGCTCAATGTGGTAGTTTATGTCATCGATGCTGGGTTTGACCTTGGTTTCAACAACCATCGCCTTGTCCCCATTTTCCAGAAAAACATCAATTTCGGTGAAAATAGTATGTTCCCGGCTCTGAATTTTGGTGTCACGGTGGCTTCGTTCAAATTCAAAGCCCAACTCTTTGAATTTTGCCACAAGATTCGGCACGACCATATATTCAACGGTTTCGCCGAAACGTCTGGAGAGCTTCCCGATTTGCTTGTCGGTCTCTTTTATTTGCCTGTCGGTGTCCTTTATTTGTTCTCCAATGCCTTTTATGAATTCGCCAAGGGCCTTGAGTTGTTCATCGGTGGCCTTCATTCGCTCATCCGTGGCCTTCATTTGCTCATCGGTGGCCTTCGTTCGCTCGCTGAGTTCTTTACTGGTTGCCTGGATTGCCGCCCACACCTTCTCAAACGTCAAACCCTCGCCTATTGCTTCTGCCGCCGCCATACATTTCCTCCGCTGTAACCATACCCTGTTTTTACTTGCGTGGCAAGCGCGGCGATTTTTCCGGCATGAGACAATGCGTATTCCCTTCCCTTTTTCCCTATCCCGTGATACTATTGCGCAATCGAGGAGCGCTTTATGGAACAGACCCTTTCTTATGTGTTGGCGACGCCCTACACTATCGCTAAAAGCCGGATCGGCGGCGTTTTGGCCCGGCTCATATCCCAGACGGACCTGGAATTGGCGGCCTGCCAGATGATAGCCGCGGACGAGGCCCTCGCCAGGGACTATGCGGATAATCTGCGCAAACAGAATGCCGCCGCCCTGCTGGCGGACTATGTGGAGCACAACCTGGGGCCTTCCAGCGGCAGAAGGCGCCCCTCCCTCCTGCTGTTGTTCCGGGGAGAAAATCCCTGCGATAAACTTGCTTCTATTATTGGGCATCTCTATCCCGAACACCGGGAGTTGGACGACATTGCCGGGGAAACCATTCGGGACACCTACGCGGATTATATCACGGACAGCGAGGACCCCGCAAAAGTTGTCTATTTTGAGCCGGCGGTGTTAGGTCCCCGGGATCAGGAATGGGCGGATAAGGATATAGCCCTCTTTTCCCGGTTTTTAAAGGGCGAAAAGAACCTCGTCGAGACGGGTCGGCATTCAGACAGCGCAACCGGCGAACAGACCCTGGTTATCCTCAAGCCCGACAACTGGCAATACGCCTCTTCCAGGCCGGGCGCCGTTATAGATATGCTGTCCCGCACCGGCCTGCGGATCCTGGGGGTCAAGGCGCACCGGTTCTCCCTGGCAGAGGCGCTGGAGTTTTACGGCCCCGTGGAAGACGCCCTGAAGAAAAAACTGGCGCCCCTATTCGGGAAAAAGGCCCAGGAACTTTTGGAAAAGGAATTCGGCGTCGCGCTTGACGACGAAATGGAAAAGACCCTTAGCGAAAGTTTCGGCGTCCGCTACGCCCGGGATCAGTTTGATCAGATCATCGAATTTATGTCCGGAACCCGGAGGGAAAAATGCCCGCCGGAAGCGATCAACAATCCCGGCAGCGTCAAATGCATGATCCTCATCTACGAGGGGGAAAACGCCGTTAAAAAGATCCGGGACGCGCTGGGCCCCACGGATCCCCTCAAGGCGCCGGGCGGCACGGTGCGCCGGGAATTCGGCAGCAACGTGATGGTCAACACCGCCCACGCGTCGGATTCTGCGGAAAGCGTGGAACGGGAAAGGAAAATTGTAAAAATTGACGAAAACCCTCTGGGCGGCATCATCGACGACTACCTGGCGGCGCAGAAGGCAGGAAACTGATGGACGGCAGAACTGAGACATCAGAGCGGAAGCCGGCGCACTGGGCCGACGAAACCGCGGCAAAGATAGCGCGGGAGCGGGGCGAAAAGGAACAGTACACCTGCGCTTCTGGCATCACCCCTTCGGGGACGGTGCATATCGGCAATTTCCGGGAGATCATCTCCGTGGATTTGGTTGTGCGGGCCCTGCGGGGCCTGGGCAAAAAGACGCGGTTCATCTACTCTTGGGACGACTACGACGTGTTCCGCAAGGTGCCCGCAAATATGCCCAAGCAGGAGGAGCTGCAAAGGTTCCTCCGCTTTCCCATCACCATGGTGCCCGACCCCTGGGACCGGGACGAAAGCTACGCCCGGCATCACGAGGCGGACGTGGAAGCCCTGCTGCCCCTGGTTGGCATCCGCCCGGAGTACCTCTACCAAGCCGAGCGGTACCGCGCGTCCCGTTACGCCGAGGGGATACGCGCCGCGCTGGAACACCGGGACGCGCTCAAGGGCATACTGGACAAGTACCGGGACGAGGACCACAAGATCCAGGGCGAATGGTGGCCGGCGAGCGTTTTCTGCGGGCGCTGCAACAGGGACGACACGGACATTGACGGCTGGGACGGAGAGTGGGCGCTGAGCTACC
>JAITRF010000144.1 GCA_031288535.1 Desulfovibrio sp.
TCGCCGCATCCGGCCTGCGGGACGTGTATTTCGCGGGAGGATGCTTCTGGGGTGTGGAAGAGTATTTTTCCAGAATTCCGGGCGTAACTGACGTCACAGTGGGGTACGCCAACGGCGGGAAGGAAAATCCCACGTATCAGGAGGTTTGTTCCGGGAAAACGGGACATGCCGAAACCGTGCATGTGCGTTATGACCCCAAGACCGTCGGCCTGCAAACTCTCACCGAGCAGTTTTTCAAAATAATCAATCCCCTCAGCGTTAACCGGCAGGGCAATGATGTCGGGAGCCAGTACCGCACCGGCCTGTACTACGTGGACGATGAAGACGAAAAGGTTCTCTCGGCCGTCATGGCGGAGGTAGAAAAACAATACGGCAAGCCGCTGGCCGTGGAACTGATGCCTCTGAAAAACTATTATCCGGCCGAAGACTATCATCAGGATTACTTGAAGAAGAATCCCGGCGGCTACTGCCATATAAACTTCGACAGCCTCAACGACCTTCCGCAGAAGAAAACAGGCGTTGTGGACCCAGGCAAGTATTCCAAGCCTTCCGATGAAGAATTGAAAAAGCTGCTCACGCCGGAGGAATATGACGTCACGCAGAATGCGGGAACAGAGCGGGCTTTTTCCGGGAAGTTATGGGACCATAAAGACCCCGGAATTTATGTGGACGTCGTTACGGGCGAACCGCTGTTTTCCTCCGCCGATAAATTCGAGTCCGGTTGCGGTTGGCCGAGCTTTACGAAGCCCATTGATCCGGCGGCGGTAACAGAGCATGAGGACACCAGCTATGGAATGAAACGGATTGAGCTAAGGAGCCGTGTGGGCAACTCCCACCTGGGCCACGTCTTCAATGACGGCCCAAAGGATAAGGGCGGGCTGCGCTATTGCATCAACAGTGCCGCCATCCGGTTCGTTCCGTTTAAGGAAATGGACAAGCGGGGCTACGGGGAACTTGGGATTTTCGTTCAATAAGTTTCCATCAGCCCGGCATGTAAGCAGCCTCCCGCGTTGGCGTGGAGCGCCTGCCTACAGTCCGGGGCGTCGTCTGCGCGAGCGACTGTCACACCTGTCCGAACTTGGGGGAGCACGCCTCTTACTGTAACGCCTGTTCCAGATCCGCGATGATGTCGTCCGCGTCTTCAAGGCCGACCGAGAGCCGGAATATGCCGTCACCCGCGAATGCCTTCCATGAATCGCGCTGTTTCCGCGTCGCCAGCGGGAACGACGTGGCAAGCAGTTCCTCCGTATGGAGGTAAAATATGAGGGAACGGTGATGCCCCAGTGAAACGGCATAGTGGATGAACCGCAGTTTTTCCGCAAAACGCCGTGCGGTTTCCTTTCCCTGTGCCGTCTGAAAGCTGATCATTCCGGAAAAATTCTTCATCTGGCGCTGCGCGAGAGCGTGCTGGGGATGGGAGGGAAGACCGGGGTAGATCACCCGCGTCACCTTCGGGTTTGTCTCAAGGTAACGGGCGACTTTCCGGGCGTTTTCCTCATGGGCCTTCATGCGGAGCGGCAGGGTCGCAAGCCCCCTCAGGATAAGCCAAGCGTTGAAGGGGCTTAAGGTTCCGCCCAGGCGTATTGAAGTTTTTTTGCGCAGAGGAACCAGATCCGCGGCTTTGCCCAGCAGGACCCCGCCTAAGGCGTCGCCGTGGCCGCCGATATATTTCGTCAGCGAGTGCAGGACGAAATCCGCGCCGAGTCGCAGGGGTTTTGTCGCCACAGGGGTCGCAAAAGTAGAATCCACGGCCAGTTTGGCCCCCGCCCTGTGGACGATCTCCGCGGCGGCCCCGATATCGGTGAGCCGCAACAGGGGGTTGCATGGCGTCTCGACGTACGCCAGCTTTACGCCGGGTTGAAGCGCCGCCGCCAGCGCGTCCAAGTCCGAAGTATCCACCTTGACAACCTCAATGCCGAGGCCGGGGAATAGTTCGTTGGTCGCCTCAGCCACCGCCGCGTAGGCGACGTCGCTTACGACGGCCCGATCCCCGGCCTTGAGGGTATGCAGCAGCAGCGCGGTGGCGGCGCTCATGCCGCTGGCAAAGGCAACGGCGGTTTCGGCGTCTTCCAGAACGGCCAGTTTTTCCTCCAACTGCCGTATGGTGGGGTTGCCCCAGCGGGTGTAAACAAAGGGGTCCTCCTCCCCCATGCCTTCAACCGAAAAAGACGTGTCGGCGTCCACAACGAAGGTCGTGGACATAACCAGATTCGGCGCCGAAGCTCCGGTGCCGGGGTCCGGAAATTCTCCGGCATGGATCGCTTTGGTCCGTTCCCCCCAACGGGAAAAATCCTGCTCGCGGCTCCTCACGATCTTCCTTCCTTTACGGCCCCCGGCCTGCGTTCACGAGACAGTTTCCGATCTGCAATCCGAAATTCCGGATAACATGCGCCATTTTATCCGAAATCCGGATTATACGGCCGATGCCGAATAAAGCCCGTCCGACCTTTTTCGGAAAAGCGCGCCGCGCGCCCCGCTTCGTAATAAATCGGCGCGTACCCGGAGCGGTTCAACATTGACGATGCATAAACCACTCCGCAGGGGGTTGCCGGCAAATCCTTGCAGAACAGTCCGACTTTTCAAAGTTGAACTGCTCTTGGGAGTCTGTCGGAGAGAGATGCCCGTGTCGGGTTAACATATTGATATTTTTGAGAGTTACGAATGCGATAAATTTATGCGCATTAATAAATTCAATATGTTATATTCAAAGTCCGACAGGCCCCTAGGACTTCTTCTCCGCGCGCTGTTTGAGCGCCCTTGCCTCCTCCCCGCAATTCGCTATCGCCTCAAGCACGGCGGGCACGTCGTCCGGGGGAAAAGCCACGATGCTTTCTTCCCCTACGTCGTTGTGAGTCTGCTTGATAGCCACCATGAAATTCTGCGTGACGAAAATTTCCGTCGCCGGCCGGTAGTAAAGCTTGAATTCCATAGAACCTCCCGCGTCTGAAGCTTGTTACACCCCTCCCAAGGACCCCGCCCGACGCATCAGGCGCACCCCGCCTTTTTTCGCATTGCCGGGACCTTTTGTCAAAGCGCTTCACCCGGCGAACCAGGGCTGACGCATCTAAAATTGTATACTGTTAATTAAGGGTATTATGGTACACACCTTTGAGATTCGCGGCGGCGGCAAAGCCGCCTTGCTCCTTACGAAGCCTGCGGCTTCGGGCGATGCTTGCGCATCGCCGGGCAGGGCAGACGCAATAAGATGCGTCTGCCCTGCCTGGCGAACCCCACGGGGGCCGCCTCCGATTGACGCGGTTTAACGTTGAAAACGACAACCCTTTCCGCGGGGATTCGCCTGCAAATCCCCGCCGCGAGATTGCCTACGGGCGAACGGGCTTTGCCGTCAAGCGACAATCTCGAACGTAGATGCCAAATATCTATCGCAAAAGTAAACACCAATCGACAGACCGATTGCGCATAAGGTCATACGAAATAGATCGTTTACATTCCGCGAAAGCTTATTGAACATGGCCCAATCACAGCCGGTTCCGCCCGCCGTCAGGCAGGCGTTTCAAGCGTAAAACGCCCTGGAGCGGTTTGTACATTTTCGCTGCCGAACCGCTCCAGGGCCATGTATCGCTTAAAACTGCGCATCCGCTCCGTTTTAAGCGATTAAGATCGCAAAGCAAAAAACGTGATTTTTGCTTTGCTCCGGCGGCTTCGCCGCCGCGCCGGTCTTGTCGCCCGGCGGCTGGTACGCCGCTTGATCCGCATTTTTAAGTGTTACGGCGTGCTAACCCGCAACACATGGAAGACGGCGCGCTTGCATGCTTTCACACTGAACGTTTTACAAACGGGAGTTATCATGAAAACCGGGACTTTCATCGCTTTTTCGCTTTTCATCCTGCTCGGGCTCGCGGCTTCGGCCGTTCCGGCATCGGCCGCGGATTCCGTGCTGCGCATCGGCTATCAGAAATCGTCATCCCTGCTCATTCTTTTGAAAGGACAGGGAATTTTGGAAAAAGCCCTGGAACCTCAAGGCGTCAAGGTGCAATGGAACGAGTTTACCTCCGGACTGCCCATGGTTGAAGCCCTGAACGCCGGAGCCCTGGACCTCTCGGCTGACGTGGCCGAAACCGTGCCCCTCTTCGCCCAGGCCGCGGGGGCGGGGTTCACCTATTTCCTCCAGGAGAAGGCTTCGCCGACGGCCGAGGCCCTGATCGTCCCCAAGGGTTCGCCGGCGAAAGCCACGGCGGACCTCAAGGGGAAAAAGCTGGCGGTCGCCAGGGCTTCCGGCGCGCATTACCTGACCATCGTCGCGCTGGAGAAAGCCGGCCTGGATTTCGGCAAGGACGTGCAGGTTTCCTATCTACAACCGGCCGACGCCCGCACCGCCTTTGAATCCGGCGCCATAGACGCCTGGACCACCTGGGACCCGTTCCTGGCCACGGTGGAGTTGCAAAGCGGGGCGCGTATTCTCGACGACGGCAAGAGCACAGGGGTTTCCTATACCCGTTTTTACCCCGTTTCGACCGCATATCTCAAAAACAACCCCGCCGTCCTGCGGGTCGTGGCGGACGAGCTGGGCAAGATCGGCAAATGGGTGAAGGGCTCACCGGAGGCGGCGGCAAAGGTGCACGCCCCGCTGCTTGGCCTCGACATCGAAATTGTGAAAAAAGCCAACGGCAGACGCAGCTACGACGTAGCCCTGGTGGACGGAGCGGCCATCGCCGAGCAACAGAAAATAGCCGATGTTTTTGTCGCCCGGAAACTCCTGCCCAAGGCGATCAAGGTCGCCGACGTGCCGGTATGGAGCGGCAAATAATGGATGCAGCAGGGTCGGCGGCCCTCGGGGACGGAATCGCGGCGAAGAAACTGTTCCGCCGTGCGCGCCCGGAAATGGACACGCGCTTTCTCCCCTGGTTCTTTCCCGTTCTTTTTCTGGCAATCTGGCAGGCGGGATCGGCGGCGGGCTGGATCAACTCCAGAGTGCTTCCCTCTCCTCTGGAAGTTTTCGCTTCCGTGTTCCGTCTGTCGGAAAGCGGCGAATTATGGGAGAACCTCCGCGTAAGCTGCCTGCGGGCCGGATGCGGCTTTGTCATCGGCGGAAGCATTGGTCTGCTCCTGGGCTTTTTCACCGCCACTTCGCGGCAATTGGAAATACTGCTGGATACTTCGCTGCAGATGTTCCGCACCATACCGCATCTGGCCCTGACCCCCCTCGTGATCATCTGGTTCGGCATAGGGGAGCAGGCCAAAATATTCCTGATCGTCTGCGGCGTTATGTTCCCCATCTATCTCAACACCTTTCACGGCATACGCTCAGTGGACCCCAGACTGATAGACATGGGCCGAGTGTACGGTCTGGGCCGCCGGGAATTGTGGAGGCAGATCATCCTGCCGGGAGCGCTTCCCTCGATTTTGGTCGGCGTGCGCTTTTCCATGGGGGTGATGTGGATGACGCTGATCGTGGCCGAGGGCATCGCCGCCTCCAGCGGGATAGGCTACATGGCCTCCAACGCCAGGGAAATGATGCAGACCGACGTCATGGTGCTTTCCATACTCCTGTACGCTTTCCTGGGCAAACTGGCCGACGTGCTGGCCCGCCGGCTTGAAAGGCTCTGGCTGGCCTGGAGACCGGAATTCCTGAGGGCCGCATCGTGATGTTCCTTACAGGAACAAGAAAGGAGCAGACCTCCTCCCTCCTGCGCGCGGATGCCCCACCGGGGGTGGAAGTGCGCGTATGCGGGCTTGAGAAGTCCTATGCCGGACGCATTGTGCTTGATTCTTTGAGTTTTTCCATGCGACCGGGCGAATTCGCGGCTGTGGTCGGGCGCAGCGGCTGCGGCAAAAGCACCCTGTTGCGCCACCTGGTGGGACTGGAACTGCCCGATGCGGGAGAGGTCCTCGTAAACGGACAAAGGCGCGCCTGCCTGCATGCGGACACCCGCATCATGTTTCAGGAAGACCGCCTGCTGCCCTGGAAAACCGTGCTGCACAACGTTTCCCTGGGGCTGGGCGAAGCGGGCATGCCGGCGGCCCGCGCCGCTCTGGCGGCCGTCGGTCTGGCCGACAGGGCGGACGACTGGCCGGCCGTGCTGTCCGGCGGGCAAAAACAGCGCGTGTCCCTGGCCAGAGCCCTGGCCCACGCCCCGAGTTTCCTGCTGCTGGACGAGCCCATGGGCGCTCTGGACGCCCTGACCCGCCTGGAAATGCAGCGGCTCATAGAGGAACTTTGGCTGGAGCGGCGCTTTACGGCCCTTCTTGTCACCCACGACGTGGGCGAGGCCATCACCCTGGCCGACAGGATCATACTGCTGGAAAACGGGAGGATCGCCAGGGACCTGGCCGTGGACCTGCAACGGCCGCGCCGCCGGAACGCAAAGGAGTTCGGCCGCCTGGAAGTGGAAGTCCTGGAATGGATCATGAGCATGCACGGCGGGTTTATCTGATGCCTTTCCGTATTCAAACGGGTTTGGACGCGGAAAGACACGCCCGCTTCGGCGCTTTACGGGCTGGCCGCCCCGCCTTCGCGGCGGGCTGAAGGCAAAACCTTCAGGCCGGTACCGGCTTGCCCCTGTCGGCCGCAACCTTGCGACTTTGCCGCGTCAGGGCCAGTAGCGGGTGTCCGCGCCCCAGCGGGCCAGTCGCTCCTTGGGGATATCCAGAGTCTTGGCGCCGTCGACGTACGGACCGGCCGCATAGGGCGGGCAGATGACCGCAAGACCTCCCGGCGCCAAAGCGAAATAGCCCATCTGCCCGGGCACGTCCGACATGTCGAAGAGCCAGGGGCAGTCATTGTTCCTCCTCTCCTCCTCCCCGCAGGAAACAACGCGTTCATTAAGCAAATCCACGAGACTCGCCAGGGAAGACGGGTTCGGGAAGATATCCCCGACCGTAAGCCGCACGCCGCTCTCAAGGTCGTAGCTCAGAGTCTCCAGGGTGAAGTTGGGATGCGCCCCTCCCGTCCAGGCGTAATGGCGGAAAACCACGGAAACGTAGCGGTCCGACGGTCTGACCAGGACAAAGTCGCTGGTCAGCTCATAAGGCGAAAGCCCCCTGTCCTCGGTGGCCTCCTTCATGAATTTATCCGCCCAGCGCCGCTGAAAAAGCCGGATGTCCCCGGCATAGGCCGCTATGTCCGCATCCACGTCCGCATTGCCCAGACCCTGCGGGTACCTGACGGAGATGCGCAGCTCTTCACCGGCCTTGTTGACGTAAGTCGCGGACCGGAAATCGTCGGGCCTTGCGCCCGTCGACGCGGCAGACGGGGTTTTGTCGAACATGCCGAGAATGTCTTTGGCGCTCGGGCCGGCGGCGGAGACGGCCGGGGCCTGAAAAAGCAGGACGGCCGACAGGAGCAGGATCCGGGCGGAACGGGGGAAAAATGACGCACCGGGAGCGTGTCGCGCTTGCTGCCAGGTCGCGGCCGACCGGGAGCGAACCGGTATCGGCCGGAGGCTTTGCCTGCGCCCCGCCGCGAAGGCGCGTCCAATGCCCGTCCGCTCTGAAGACGGAAGGCCGGGGTCTGCGCTTGAAGACAGGGTAGGTGCGGGCATGGTTTATTCCACTTGCAAGCCGCTATCGTATAATGCCAATTCCAGATAAAAATTGCTTCAATTTTATCTGGAATTGGCATCGCGCCTGCCAAACAGGCGCCAAAACCGCAGGTTTTGTGAGGAGCGGGCGGGCTTTTGCCCGCCTGCG
>JAITRF010000135.1 GCA_031288535.1 Desulfovibrio sp.
TGACAGGATGTCACGCCGAAATGCGAAGCATTTCGAGCGGCAAGGCGAAACAGCGCTTGCGCCGCAGCCGCCAAATCAAAACTGCATGGATGCAGTTTTGATTTGAAATTCGAATTAGAGCGGTTCGACTTTGAAAAGTTGGACTGCTCTGCGAGGATTTGTTCGCAAATACTTGCCGCGAACTGCTTGTAGGCGGGCTTCGCTCGCCGGCAAGCGACAATCTCAAGCGCAAAACGTTATACGGAAGCACTGATTGATGAGGGCTCCGCCCCAAGCCTCCTGCCTCGGGATTATCCCTGAGGTTTCCGGACATTGCCGAGGACGATGAAGCGTTCCACATCCATGGCAAAGGCAATGCCGCCGCCTGGCTCGCACAGCCTGGGCGTGGCGTTGACCGCCTGCAGGATTGGGTCCACCTTGTCCTTTGCGGCCACGATGAGCAGCATTTCCTTTTCAGGCACCAGGGTGATGCCGAAAAACTTGACGTCTTCCGCCGTGCCCGTTCCCCTGGCGTTGAGAATCGTGCCGCCGGTCGCCCCGGCCCTGCGGGCGGCGGCCATGACGTCGTCGGCAAATCCCGCGTTGACGATCAGGGTGATCAGGGTGGTTCCGGATTCCATGGGAGCGCCTCCCTTGTCGGTTGTGGTCCGAGGGTCTTGGGACCGGGTATGGACGAACATGTGGGATACTGGCAGCAGCAGCGCGAATCCCCGGAATTTTTTCGGATTGAGCGCCGTTTTTTCCACGATTTTCCGCACAATATCCTGCGCCGAACCCTCGATCAGGGTGAACACGATCTCCTGATCCACATCGGCCAGAGACAGTATTTGCAGGAATGAATTGCCTCCGGTGGTTCTGCCGTAGGCGATCGTGCCGCCCCGCGCTCCTGCGGTCTTGGTGATGGCGATATATTCCTCGGCCCATTTCCGGTTCAGGATGCTGATCAGCAGTTTGCCGGGCACAACGACCTTATCCATGACCCGCACCTTCTTTTTTGTGTTTCTGTTTGCGCGCCGTATACGCGAACATCAGGCCGAGCACCTGGATGGTGATGAGCGGGGCCAGAGCAATCAGGGCAATCATGCCGAAGGCGTCCGTGGCGGGGTTGCCCCTGGCGGCGATGGACGCGCCCAGAGTGAACGCCAGCACAAATGTGCTGGACATGGGGCCGGAGGCTACGCCGCCCGAGTCAAAGGCTATGGCGGTGAACAGGGGCGGGCAAAATCTGGTCATACCCAGAGCCAGCGCGTAGCCGGGGAGCAGCACATACCAGATGCTCATGCCGGTGGCTACGCGCAGCATACCGATGGCCACGGCCAAAGCGACGCTGATCGAAAGCGAAACCAGCAGCAGCCTGCGTTTGATAAAGCCGCCGGAGAGGTCTTCAACCTGCTCGGTCAGCACCCAGACAGCCGGTTCGGCGCACACTACCACCGCCCCGAGCACAAGGCCGGTGAGGACGAGCACCCATACCCTGGTCATGCCGCCCATCGCCAGACCCAGAGCCTGTCCCGCCGGGATAAAGCCGCCGTTGACGCCGGACATGAACACTACCAGTCCGATAAAGGCGTAGACAAGGCCCAGCATCATGCGCCTGACCTGTTGTCCGGGCAGACGCAGCAGCGTGATCTGGAAGAAAAGAAAGATCAGCAGCAGGGGCAACAGGGCCATGGCGATTTCGTGTCCCACCTCGGGCACAAGGTGCAGATATATCTGCGCCAGGGACCGTTGTTGCAGGGAAGGAGCGGAGGCCTCCGCGTCCGCTATGCCGACCGAGGACACCAGACCCATGACGATGACTGCCGCTATGGGGCCGACGGAGGCCATGCCGATCAGCCCGAAGCCGCTGTCGCCGCCTTCTTTTTTCTTGGCTGCAGAGGCGATGCCGATACCCAGGGCCATGATGAAGGGCACGGTTACCGGACCGGTAGTTGCGCCGCCGGCGTCAAAAGCCACGCCGATAAACCCGGCATCCACAAAGGAGCAGGCCAGGAACAGCAGGGCGTAAAAAAGGATCAGCAAAGGAGAGAGGGCAATGTCAAACACCGCCCGCACCGCCCCAAGCAGCAGGAAAAACCCGACGCCACAGGCAATCATGAACAGGAGCATCTTTTTGTCGATCATCGGCGCTATGGCGTTGACCTGGGTTACCAGAACCTGCACGTCCGGTTCGGCAATGGTAATGGCAAAGCCGATGCTGAAGGAGGCAAACAGCAACAGGGGCAGATTGCGCTTATGCGTCAGGGCGGAACCCACTTTCTGGCCGAACGGCACCATGCCCAGGTCAGCCCCGATCAGAAAGGCGCTCAGGCCAAGGATCAACAGGACTCCCCCCACCAGAAAATTGAGCAGGTAGCCCTGCGGCAAAGGGGCGATGGTAAAGTGCAGGATGCACACGATGGCCATGACCGGGAGCACGGAAATGGCGGATTCGTATATTTTTCCAAGAGACTTCGAATACAAGGTTCTCTCCTTCCGGCGACGATGTTTCCGCTGAAATCTGCCTGGGAGTCTGTCGGACTTTGACTATAGCATATTGAAGGTATTAGTGCGCATAATTTTTGTTGTATCAGTGATCCTCAAAAATATCAATATATTATCTCGGCACAGGTGTCTCGCTGCGACAGACTCGTAGAGTGGTTTGGGGGAGCGCTGATTTATTTTTTAGATCCGTCAGCGGTTCCCCGTCCCGGCGCTGAAGAGATGGGCGCAGGCGTTCAAGGCGGAATGTCCGGCGAAAATATAGGCCACATCTTCGGCGGCGACGGCGAAATCACCCCCCGGATTCGCGCTGATTTCTCCCCCGCGCTGGATCGCCATCACAGTCACCCCGTATTTCTGGCGCAGTTCGGAATCCTTCAGTGTCAGTCCGTCCAGAAAAGCTCCTTTTTCCACGCCTATGGCCGTCACGTTGATCCCGGGCAGATGTCTCTGCAGGGCCAGCAGGGAGGAGCCTGGCAGGTGGAGCTGCCGGGCCATGGAGTAGTTTTCCGAGCGTATCTCGCGCACGAACTGTTCAATGTCCGCGCGGGGCACCAGGTAGCGGGCCAGGACTCTGGTAAAGATTTCTATGCCGGCCTCGAACTCTTCCGGGATGACGTCGCTCGCCCCCAGGTCGCGCAGGGCCTCTGCCCCGGCAAGAAAGTGCGTGCGCACGATGATGTGCAGTCCGGGGGCCAGGTGTCTGGCCGCTTCGGTAATGCCGCGCGCCGCCGCAGGATCGGAGATGACGATGGCCAGGACCCTGGCCCTGGTGACCCCGAGGGTTTGCAAGACTGTGGGATGAGTGGCGTCGCCGTGGTGGATGGGTTCGCCTTTGGCCGCGAAAATACGCACCGTATCCGGGTTCATTTCCAGGATGATGTAGGCGATGCCTGCCAGTTTGGCCGTACGGGCCAAGTATTTTCCTCCTACGCCGAACCCGATGATGATCAGATGGTCCGCCAGTTCCTCGTGTTGCTTGGCTTCTTCCTCCCCCATGCGCCGGTTTCCGAAGAGGCGCGCGGCGAAGCGGGACCTGACGATTTTTGCCGCGAAGCGCGGCGCGGCGGCCAGCAGAAACGGCGCGGCGGTCATGGTCAGGATGCTCGCGGCCAGAAATATCTGGTAGCTGTTCTCGGCAATCAGGGAATGTTCCAGTCCCTCTTTGGCGAGTACAAAGGAAAATTCCCCGATTTGGCAGAGGGCCAACGCGGAAATGATGGCGGTGCGCAGGGGATAGCCGAGTGCGAGGCCTACGGCCGCCACTACCAGAGATTTGCAGAGCACGAGCGCGATCGAAGTCGCGGCGACCTCCGGCAGATGCGAGACGAAGAATTGCAGGTTCAGAAGCATGCCCACGGAAGTGAAAAAGAGGCTGGTGAAAACTTCCTTGAAGGGCAGAACGCCTTCCAGGGCGCTATGGCTGTATTCGGATTCCGAGATGATCAGCCCTGCGAGAAAGGCCCCCAGGGACAGGGAGAGGCCGAGCATGGATGTGAGCTGGGCGATGGCCAGACAGATGCCGAGGGTGGTGATGAGGAAAAGTTCCCGGCTGCGCGTGCGCACCACCATGTTCAGAACATAGGGCAGGACCTTGCGGGCCAGCAGGAAACCGCCGCCGACGATCCCCAGAATCTTGAGGCCGGAAAGCAGCAGTTCCGGGCCGAGACCCGGTCCCTCGGAGCCGCCGCCTGTGGCCAGCAAAGGGACGGCCAGCATCATGGGAACGACGATTATGTCCTGAAAGATAAGTATGGAGAGGGTGATGCGTCCGTGCGGGCTTTCCGTCTGCCCGCTCTGCTGGAGTATTTTCAGGATGATGGCCGTGGAGGAAAGCGCGGCCAGACAACCCGCGAAAATCGCCATGTTTAACGGCTGGCCGAGCAAAAAGGCGATCAGGGCGATAATGACGATGCTCATCGCCACCTGGAGCGAGCCGCCCATAAAGACCGGCTTGCGCAGCCGGACAAGTTCTCCGATGGACAACTCCATGCCTATGGAAAACATGAGCAGCACAACGCCCATCTCCGCGAGCAGCTCTACCTCGTGCACCGCGCTGACCAGCCCCAGACCGTAAGGTCCGCAGACTACCCCGGTCAGAAGGAAGCCCACAATCGGCGGCACCTTGATCCTGTGGCAGCAGTAAATGACCAGGATGGACAGACAGAATATGATTACGACCTGATTGAGAATGGGTACGTCCATACGGTCCCGGCTTCCTCTCATGCACTGGGGTTGAAGGAAAAAGCGCTCTGCAGGGTGAAGCCGAACCTTACCTTGGGATTGCCGCAGGGCGGGCTGCCGCGCCGTCAAGCGGCAATCTCATGATGCTCCCGGACGCCTGCCGGGCTGCCCGGATTCCTCGGGCGCGCCTTGACAGTCTACAGTCTGTCGTATTAAAGGGCAAGATAGGGACAGGGACGGACCGGCGTGGTTTGCCCTCTCCTCCGCTGGAGCGGATCGGCATTGAAAATGTCTGTCTGCTTCGCATGGATTTGCCCGCAAATTTCTGCCGCGAGGATTGCCGCAAGGCGGACTTGTTTCGCCGATAAGCGACAATTTCAAGCGCGAAACGCTAATCGACAATCTCAAGCATAAAACGCTCCTGCTGTGGACGGACGGAAAGCGAATATTTCTGCGGCGCAGGTTCGGCCCCTGGTATCCATCAGGGGTCTGATCCGGACTTTTTCCCGTAGCGCAGGCTTTATGGGGCGGGATGTGGAAGTTTCCGCCGTGCGCGGAGTTTCTCTGGACATCGCCCCCGGCGAAACCCTGGGGTTGGTAGGCGAATCCGGCTGCGGCAAATCCACCTTGGGGCGTATTGCGGTTGGTCTGCTCGAGCCGACAGCGGGCGAGGTCTACATCCGTGGCCGTCCTCTCTGGGATCGGAAGGCCCACGCCGATTACGGCGCCTTTCGCCGCAGTCTGGCCGGCGTTGTCCAGATGATTTTTCAGGACCCGTATTCCTCGCTCAATCCGCGTATGAGCATCGGCGAGGCCGTAGGCGAAGCCCTGTACTGTTCAGAAGCGTCGCGCGGGGAGAAGCCGGCCGTTTCGGTTGTGCGGGAACGGGTCAGGGCGATGCTGGAAAAGGTCGGGCTGGAGGCGGGGGCGGCCCGACGCGCTCCGCACGAGTTCTCCGGCGGGCAGCGCCAGCGCGTGGCTATCGCCCGCGCCCTCATCTCCTCTCCGTCCTTTGTGGTCTGTGATGAACCCACCTCCGCGCTGGACGCCTCGGTGCAGTCCCAGATATTGAATTTGCTGCGCGACATGCAGGACGAGCTGGGGCCCGCCTATCTTTTCATCTCTCATGATCTTGAGGTGGTGCGGCATATGAGCGACCGTATCGCGGTCATGCGCGACGGGGTGCTGGTGGAAGAGGGCGAGACGACGGCCGTGTTTTCCGCGCCCGCTCATCCTTATACCCGTACGCTCCTTGATGCTGTGCCGGGGAGCGGTTGGGCGAGCCCGGGCGATCAGGCCGGAACATCAGGAAGCAGATCGATCAAAACAATGTGTTCGTGACCGTTGCGAAATATTGGAGAAGCGGGTATGCTGTCGTAAAAGCGTTTTGTGTCGTGGAATCATTGCAGGGCAATGATTCCACGAGGGAAGGACATGCGCAGGCCAATACTTTCTTCAGCCGAAAAGGAGGTTTGGTGTATTTAATCGGGCGTCAGAGTTTTTGCGAGATTTTTTCATTACAAAGGAGCAAGTTATGAGCAACAAAGTAGGACGTCGTTCTTTTCTGAAGGGCGCCGCCATCGGCGGCGCAGCCGTTGCCTCCTCTTCACTCGCGATGGATCTCGGCTTTTCCCGGGAGGCCAAGGCGGCCGCCAAGCTCCGTGCGCTTCCGACAAAATGGGACGAAACCTTTGATGTCGTCGTCATCGGTTCAGGCTTCGCCGGCTTCGCCGCCGGCGCTGAAGCCGCAAAAACCGGGGCGTCGACGATTATTCTGGAAAAAATGCCGACATACGGCGGCAATTCCATCATCGACGGCGGTTTGTATGCGGCCTGGGATTCCGAACTGCATCTCCGCCAGAAGCTGGGCTACGGCGACGACAGTGCCGCGCTCCACACGAAAGACACTATATTGGGCGGCGACGAATTTCCTATTCCTGAACTTGCGAAAATTTTGGCCGAGGGCGCGTCCGATGCCCTGAACTGGATGATCAACGAGGGCGGTTGCAAAATCAAGCCTGTTCTGGCCAAAGCCGGCGGGCATTCGGCGTACCGCACGCACATTTGCGAGGAATACAACGGCCGCGGCTATGTTGAGCCGTTGCACAGAATCGCCCTGAAATACGGGTGCCCCGAACCTCGCCTTCAAACCGAAGTGACATGGATATGGCGCGCCGTTGAAGGCGGCCCCGTTCTGGGCGTCGAGGTGAAAACCGGCGGCGCCGGCCGTAGCGGCGGCAAGGTTTCCAACATCAAGGTGAATCGGGCGCTGGTGCTGGCCTCCGGCGGATTTTCCCGCGATTTGAAGATGCGCACGGACCATTATCCGTACCTGAAGGAAAGTTTCCTCTCTACAAACCACAAGGGCGCCACAGGTGAAATAATCCGCTTCTCCCAAAATATCGGAGCGGATACCCTGCAGATGAACTTCATCCAGTTGTATCCCTATGCGGAACCGGAGAGCGGCGTACTGGACGAAGCGGGGCTCTATCCCTTCAACGGCCCCGGAGCAGGCGTCGTCTATGTCACGAAAGACGGAAAGCGCTTTGTCAGTGAACAGGAGCGGCGCGACGTCGTTTCTTTCGCCCAGCTCAAACTCGGCGATGCGAACAAGCCTACCTATTCCATCTTCAACCTTGAAATGCTTCAGAAAATCGGTGCAGAGCAGAAAAATCTGGACGCTTTCGTCGCGAAGAAAAGGATAGTGGTGTCCGATACCGTCGGCGGCGTGGCCGATCAGTTGAAAATCAACAGGGCGGCTCTGGAGGAGACCATTCAGAAACATAACGGATACCTCAAGAGCGGGAAGGACCTCGAATTCAACAAGCCCATTACTCCCCAGATGGTGAACCTGGAAAAAGGGCCGTATTACGGTGTACCCCAATGGCCGGCCGTGCACCATACCATGGGCGGACTGAGGATCAATGCTAAAGGCCAGGTCATTGACGTCTTCGGCGAAGTAATTCCCAAACTTTACGCCGCCGGCGAAGTCTGCGGCGGCGTACACGGATCGAACCGACTCGGCTCCAACGCCATACCGGACGCGACTGTTTTCGGACGTGTCGCCGGAAGGAACGCGGCGGCGGAAAAGTCGTAGCCTCTATGAACTGGAGCGGTTTAACATTGAAGATGTATAAACCGCTCCAGGCGTAAAACGTTCCAGGAGACGGACCGCGGAAAATTCCGCCGTCCGTCCCGCCGTATGTTGTCGTCGTTTTTATTTCTGCAGTTTGTTTTGAGCCGCACCCGACGGCAGAGGGCAAGGCATGAAATGCACCTTCCTGCTTTTCTTTTTGTTTCTGGCGGTCACCGCATATCCGGCCGCCGGGTTCGCCGAGGCGCAGGAGCCGCCGGGCAAATGCTCGACCGCTGACTGCCATGCCGATATACAGGCCGTTTTGCCCGAAAACCACATGGCTGTGGAAGGTGAAGACAATATTTCCTCCTGTATGCAATGCCATCTCCCCGCAACGGAGACGTTGCGGGATACGCGCGTTTTTTCCGCAAAGGCCCATAAAAAGCATTTTGCGGAAAAAAAACTTGAGTGTTCCTACTGTCATATAATCAAGGAAGGTGTTTCCTTCGCCCTGCCCGGCAGGGAATCCATCGGCATACCCGATGAGCAGACAATGAAATTTCTGCCCGAGATAACCGCTGAATGGGCAAACTCGCCGTTTCTGGCCGCGGTGCATTCCGCAAAGGATGTCTCCTGTTCTTCGTGCCACGGGAACAAGTTGCCGGTTCTTGACGACAAGCCGGCGAACGATACCTGCTTCGGCTGCCATGAAAGCTACGAAGAGCTTGCCGTAAAGACGCCCGGCAAGGACCATCCCTCAAGAAATCCGCACGGCTCGCATCTTGGTCCGATCAACTGCACCGTCTGCCACAAGGCGCATGAAGTTTCCGTCACTTATTGTCATGACTGCCACACGTTCGACATGAATCCAATCCCGGCGGGGACGCAATAGCCCCGGCAAGGATGTACAAGGGGAACGGGATACCTCCATGAACCGAAGAAACTTCCTGTCGCTGGCGTCGGCTGGCATCGTTGCCGCGGCTTCGCCCGTCAACTGCCGGACAGCCGCCGCCGAAGGGCATCCCGAGGCTGCGGGCGTTCTTCACGATTCGACGTTGTGTATCGGCTGCAGAAGCTGCGAGGCGGCCTGCCAGTCGGTCAACGCCGCGGTTTTGCCGAAGCCGGAGAATTACAGGATTCCGGAAAAGCCCTTCTATGACCGAAGCGTGCTTGCGGCAAAGCGCCGGACTGACTTTCAGCGGTTTACCGTAGTCAACCGATACGATGTGGAAAACCGCCGTCCCGTACACAGGAAGTTTCAGTGCAACCACTGCATGGAACCGGCCTGCGCTTCCGCCTGTTTCGTCAAGGCGTTGTACAAGACTCCGGAGGGACCTGTTCTGTACCGGCCTGAGCTCTGCGTCGGCTGCCGCTATTGCATGGTTGCCTGTCCTTTCTATGTGCCGACCTACGATTACGGCAATGCCTGGAACCCCTTGATCTACAAGTGTACCATGTGCGCCCCCCGCCTCGCCTCCGGGGAACTCCCCGGCTGTGTTTCACAATGCCCGGAAAAAGCGTTGATTTTCGGAAAACGCTCGGAACTGCTGAAAATTGCCAGAGATCGCGTCAGGGAGTTTCCGGAAAAATATGTGAAACACATTTATGGCGAGCATGAGGCGGGCGGAACCTGTTGGCTTTATCTGTCTCCGGTGCCGCATAAACTTCTTGATCAACCGGAAGTGGGCAATGAGCCCGTCTCAAGGCTGACATCGGGCATTCTTGAGTCCGCCGGAACGACCGCCGGCATATTGTCCGTTCTTCTGGGCGCGGTCTGTTTCTTCGGCAGACGGCGCAGGAACGGCGCGGCGGAAATCGACGGCGCGGGCGCTTCCGGCGGAGAAGCGCATAAAGGGGTTTTCCAAAGCGGCAAGGAGGGCGGGCAATGACTTCCGGGCGCACAAACGGTCAGGGCCTGAAGGGGCACGTGAGAAAGAACGGCTTGATTTTTATCATCCTCCTCGTCGGGCTCGGTTTGACCCTGCTGCGGTTCACCTGCGGCATCGGAGCCGTCACCAATCTCAGTGATCGGAACCCCTGGGGCTTCTGGATGGCCTTTGACCTCCTCTGCGGGATAGCCGTTTCCGCAGGCGGGTTTGCGGTCGCCTCCGCTTATTATATTTTCGGGTTCAAGCAATTTCACGTATATGTGCGGGCCGCGTTGACGACGGCGTTTCTCGGCTATTTTTTTGAAGTGATCGCCCTTTTGTATGAGGTAGGGCAGCCCTGGAGACTTGTCTACCCCTTCTTCCTGTCACAGGGCACGACCTCGGTGCTTTTTCTGGTCGGGCTCTGCGTGGCTCTGTATCTGACGGTCTTGTCCTGCGAACTGCTGCCGGCGCTTTTTGAACGGCTCGACCGGAAAAAGGCATGGGAGACAGCCGTGCGTCTGGCGGCGCCTCTTGCCGTAATCGGCGCCGTTGTCGCCGTCGTACACCAAAGCTCCCTCGGGTCCCTGTATCTCATCGTTCCTTCCAAGATGCACCCGCTTTGGTATTCCAGGTTCATGCCGCTGTTTTTCCTGCTTTCCAGTCTGTTCGCGGGCTTGAGCATGGTCGTTGTGGAAGGGCGGCTGGCGCACAAGTTCATGCGCGGCTTCATGGACGATCGGCATGCGAGGGATGCCGACAGAGCGGTTCTGGCGTGCGGCAGGGGGGCTTACCTTTTCATGCTCGGCTATTTTGTCATCAGGTGCATGGAACTGGCTGCGGGCGGCAACCTGCGGTATCTTTTCTCCGGCTACGGAGTCTGGTTTCTGTTGGAACTCGTCGGAGGGGTCGCTCTGCCGGCCTTTATGTATTTCATAGGCGTCCGGAGCGGGCGGCTGCGCCTGATACAGAGAGCCGCGATAATCGCGGTGCTTGGCGTGATGCTCAACCGTTTCAATGTGGGTCTGGTCGCTTTCAACTATAATCTGCCACCCGCCGAGCGCTATTTCCCGAGCTGGATGGAAGTCGCCATTTCAGTTTTTCTTGTCACGCTGCTGGTCATCGCGTATCGCTGTATCTGTTCCGGGGTGCCGATATTGAGGACGCACGAGAACTACGGGGAAGAAATCCGGGAAAAATCGCCTGCTCGCGGTTCAAAATCGAACAGTTCAGATGTAAAACGCTGAAACAACTATTGGATGCGCAAAAGAAGCGTTTCCCTGCCGGGGGAGTTTGAGGGGGGCAAAGCCCCCCTCAAAGGAATAGCTCAGCGTTACCTTCGTTAAGCAAGCATTTCAAGCGTAAAACGCTCTAGGGAAGCGCTGATTAATTGGGGCTCCGCCCCAAACCCCGCCGGGGGAGCGTCAGCCGTAGGCAAGTCTTCGAGCCGTACGGATGACGACAGCAGCGATAATGATTTCCCCCGGACCCCCTCGATAGTAACTCGTTGAAATATCTATTTAGTGTATAGGAAGCAAAGCCATCTCAAAAATAAATCAGTGCTTCCCTAGAAGCCCTTTTTCGCTATAAAGCTGATCAGATCGGCCACTCGGTTTGAATAACCCCATTCGTTGTCGTACCAGGAAACGAGCTTGGCCGTCGTCGGATCGGCCATGGTGCAATATTCCGCTTCCACGATCGAGGAGTTGGGGTTGCCCTTGAAGTCCATGGATACCAGGGGCAGATCGCTGTAGGCAAGAATGCCTTTGAGCGGGCCGGCGGCGGCGTCTTTCAGGGCTTTGCGCAGACTTTCGGTGTCCGTGGGTTTTTCGAGCAGGGCGGTGAAATCGACTATGGAAACTGTAGGCGTGGGCACGCGCAACGCGTAGCCGGAAAAGCGCCCCTTGAGATCGGGGATGACCTTGGCCACGGCCTGGGCCGCCCCTGTGGAGGTGGGGATTATGTTGCAGGCCGCGGCCCGCGCCCGGCGCAGATCCTTGTGCGGCAGGTCCAGGATGCGCTGATCGTTGGTGTAGGAGTGGATCGTGCACATGACCCCGAGTTTGATGCCGAAGGTCTTGTGTACCACGTAAGCCACGGGGGCCAGGCAGTTTGTGGTGCAGGAGGCGTTGGACAGGATATTGTGCTTTTTCGGATCGTAGGCGTCCTGGTTTACGCCCAGCACCACGGTGAGGTCCTCTTCCTTGGCCGGAGCGGTAATGATGACCTTTTTCGCGCCGTTGTCGCGGTGCACCTCGGCATCTTTGGCACTGGTGAAAATTCCTGTGGATTCCACCACCACATCCACTGCCAGCGGACCCCAGGGCAGTTTTTTCGGGTCGCGCTCGGCCACGCTTTTCAATGTCCAAGCTCCGACCTTGACCGTGTCTCCGTCCACCACGGCGTCGAATGGGGCGCGCCCGTAATTGGTGTCGTACTCGAGGAGGTGGAAGTTGGTTTTAGCGTCGAACAGGTCGTTTACGGCGACCACTTCGATGCTGTCCGAATATTTTTCGTACAGAGCCCTGAAAACCTGGCGCCCGATACGGCCAAATCCGTTGATGGCCACGCGTGTCTTGCTCATTGTCAATCCCCGGTGCTGTAATGTTTTCAAGATGCGGCCGCCGCAAGGCCCGGAATCTGCCCGGAACGGCGGAACATACCGGAAGCGAGGCCGCGTTTTGCCTATATCGCATTTTGCCGCGCATGGCAAATGGCCGGGAAAATTCGGGAGGCAAAAAGCGTGCGGACTTTTTTGTTTGAAAACGGCCTTTCCTTGCGCTATGTATACGGTGCGCGCCAAGCGCCGGCCGAAAGGCGGTTTTGCGGCATTCGCCCCGGCTTTGCGGGCGCAGCCTCCCTAGAGCGTTTTGTCATTGAAAGTATCTTTCCGGTAAATGCTCTGACGGTGTGAAGCGAAGCGTAACGTCGTCCGCGGGGATTGGCGCAGGCGGGCTGCGCCCGCCGTCAGGCGACAGTCTCAAGCGCAAAATGCTATAGGGACGGCGCCGGCGGTGAAACGCGAAGCGTCTCAAGCGGCAGGGCGAAACGACACTTGAGCGTCGGCCGCCAAATCACAGCCGCATGAATGCGGTTTTGATTTGAAATTCGTAATGATATGGGGGCGGCTTATGCAACGTGTTCTCGAAAAACTGGCCAACAAGTTGAATGCTTACGATGAAGCCTCACTGATGCGGCTGTGGCAGCATTACGCGGAAATCGTGCATGAGTTTGAGCCTACGCGCAGATGGGAGGAGGCGGCCATAGTCCTTTGCATGATCCAGGCCGTGCGTTTTAAAAACCAGCTTTTTAATCATAACCTCGCGCTGACGGCTTTGCCGGGCGACATCGGAGACATGCCGCCTTTGCCTGAATTTCTGCGTAAGAGCCGAGCGCGGGCCGATGCCGCCCCGGTCGGCAAAAATCGGGCCACAGTGCTGGCCTTTCCGCAAAAAACCGGACGCGAAGAGGATTGACAAGGAGAGGCCGATGCCGAATCTCGTGGTGATAGGTACCCAATGGGGCGATGAGGGCAAGGGCAAGATAGTCGATTTGCTCGCAGCGCAAGTCGCGGCCGTGGTACGCTTCCAGGGCGGGCACAATGCCGGGCACACGGTCTCCGTGGGCGGCGAAGAGTACAAGCTGCGTCTGATACCCTCCGGCATCTTGCATCCCGGCACGATTTGCATGCTCGGCAACGGCGTGGTGCTGGATCTGGAGGAACTGTGCGCGGAAATCGACGCCCTTGTCGCGCGCGGCGTGGACGTCGGGCCGGAGCGGCTGCGTATTTCCCGCAAATGCCATCTCATCCTGCCCTACCACCGCCTTTTGGACAAGGCGCGGGAGAACTTCAAGGGAGATGGCAAAATCGGCACCACGGGCCGGGGCATAGGTCCCTGTTACGAGGACAAGGCCGGAAGATGCGGGGTACGGGTCTGCGACCTTGAGGATATGGATCTCGTGCGGCGCAAGATCAGGCTGGCCCTTGACGAAAAAAACGTCCTGCTCGCGGGTCTCTACAGCCAAAAACCGCTCACGGAGCGAGAGGTGCTGGAGAGGATCGAGGGGTCGGCAGCGCGCATTCAACCGTATCTTGCGGATATTTCGGAGGAGATGGCGCGGGTTGAGGGCGCGGGAGGGGAGATTCTGTTCGAGGGGGCGCAGGGATCGCATCTGGACATAGACCACGGCACCTACCCCTTTGTGACCTCCTCCAGCACGGTGGCCGGCAACGCCGCGGCCGGAAGCGGCATAGGCCCGGATCATCTGCACAGGGTGCTGGGCGTGGTCAAGGCATACACCACGCGCGTTGGTTCCGGGGCCATGCCCACGGAACAGGCGGGGGAGATTGGCGGGCATCTTCAGAAAAAAGGGGCCGAATTCGGCACGGTCACCGGGCGCCCGCGGCGCTGCGGCTGGCTGGATCTGGTCATTCTGCGCGAATCCGTGCGCCTGAGCGGTGTGAACAGTCTGGCCGTGACCAAGCTGGACGTGCTTTCCGGTCTGCCGGAACTCAAGATCTGCGTGGCCTACAACTACCGGGGCCGGGTCGTGGAATATCCTCCCCAGGCGGAAGGCGGGCTTGGCGAATCCGTTCCGGTGTATGAGACTCTGGGCGGCTGGACCCGAAGCCTGGACGGGATACGGAGCTTTGCAGAACTCCCCGCGGCTGCGCGGGACTATGTGCGCAGGCTGGAGGAGCTGGCCGAACGTCCGGTGAGCATGGTTTCCGTAGGTCCGGAGCGGGACCGGACCATCATGCGTTGATGCCTGCGAACCGGCGTATATGGGCCAGCGCCGATCCGTTTCTGGAAGGCGGGGCGGTAATGGGCCGCAAGGAAGCCAACCGAGAGTTCCTCCTTGCTCTGCTTCTGGCGGACCCCTATGACGCCTACCATTTTTTCCTGGATGCGGACGGAGATTGCGCGGGGATTGCGGGACGGATCAGGGATTTGTGCCCGCGTCCCGCCGGGCGCGGCGCCCTGGTTTTTCGCCCCTTGCGCGAGCTTCCGGCAAGCATGGCGGAAAACCGCATCCACTGTTTGCACCTCTCCGACGCCATAAGCCGCTTCGTACCGGTCTGCGAGCTGCGCAACGTTTACTCCCGCCATATCTTCCCGGTCACCGGAGTCACGCATTCCCTGAGCTACGCCCGATTCATGCCCGAATACCTGCGCCACCTGCGCCCCGGAGTCAGCGCGCGCGACGCGATCATCGCCACTTCGCGCAGCGCCGAAGCCGTTCTGCTTCGGGTATTCGCCGGTTTGCGCGCGGCTTACGGACTGGATGAGGAAGGCTTCCGCGCCCCTGCGGTGGAACTGGCGGCGCTGGGCGTAGACCTTGGGCGGCTGCCCGGGCCAACGGAGCGCTGGGATGCGCCGGGCGCGGACAGGCGGACCAACAAAGGCCGGGCCATGCGCGAACGGCTCGAGATTGGGGAAAAATCCCCGGTTTTTTTGTGCCTGTCCCGGTTTTCCCCCTACTCCAAAATGGATTTGCTGCCGCTTTTCGCGGCTTTCAAGCGAGCGGAAGGGCTTGGTCTCAGGCCCGGTCCTGACGGGCCGGCGCTGATCCTGGCCGGGTTTGCCGAGGACGGGGACAGGCTTCCGGAAAGCCTGCAGAGCTACGCCCGAAGCCTGGGCCTTGACGTCCGGCTCTTTATCCGCCCAAGCGAGGATGAGAAATACGCGCTTTATGCCGCGGCCGACATATTTGTCTCCCCGGCCGACAATTTACAGGAAACTTTCGGTCTTACCCTGGCCGAGGCGGGAGGCGCGGGGCTGCCGGTCATAGCCCCGGATTTTGACGGCTACCGGGACATCGTCGAACACGGCGCCACCGCCCTGCTGGTTCCCGCGCTCGGCTTTGCCGAGACTGGTGAAAGCGATTTGCAAAGCCTCTTTCTCTATGACAACCAGTATCATTTGAAGCTGGCGCAGGAAACGGCCATAGATGTGCCGGCTCTGGCGGACGCCCTGGCCCGTTTGGGGACGGACCCGGAGCTGCGCAGGAGGATGGGTGAGGCCGGGCGCCTGCGCGTCGCCGATCAGTTTTCCTGGGCGAAGGTCATCGAACGGCTGGTGGCGATCTGGGACGGGCTTGCCGCGCGAGATTTGCCGCCCGGCGAAGAAGAAAGGCTGCGCCTTGCGCGCCACCCACTGCGGCCGCGCTATGCGGAGTATTTTTCCGGGCATTTCCGGGAGGTTCTGGACGGTGCGACCGCTGCGGAAATGCTGGTAAAACGCACGCCCGCGGGCGAGGTTCTGTATCGCGGGGAGCTGCCGCTCGCCCCTTACGCGGGTCTGGACTTCTTTCTGGACAGCGGGGCCGTGCGCCTGCTGCTGGTCGCGGCCAGACGGGAGACGTCGGCCGCCGATATCCTGAAATCCCTGCGCGCCTATTTCGGGCGCGCAGGGATTCCGGACGGGCCGGCCGGGGAACGGGCCGGGTTTACCCTGCTCTGGGCGCTCAAGCATGACTACCTTGAGCGTTGTCGGGAACGTTGCGGCTGATGTACGGGTTTATCGGGAATTGCAATGACAAAAAATTGGTAAGCCCCGGCTTTGCCGGAGGTACATGATTCTGTGATATAACAAAGGAGGACCCCGTGTCAGCGGCCGGCCGGCATCGTATTCTCATAATCGACGATGAAGAGGGCATCCGTATCTCTTTGCGCGGCATTCTGGAGGACGAAGGCCACCTGGTTCTTGAGGCGAGTGATGCGGAAACCGGCTTGGAACTGCTGAAAAAAGAAGCGGTGGACCTCGTTTTTCTGGATATCTGGCTGCCGGACATGGACGGTCTTTGCGTACTGGACGTTTTGAGCGCCCGTTTTCCGTCCGTTCCGGTGCTGATGATTTCCGGACACGGCACCATTGAGACGGCGGTCAGCGCGATCAAGAAGGGGGCGCACGACTTTATTGAAAAACCGCTGTCTCTGGAGAAGGTGCTCATAGCGGCCATGCGCGCCCTGGAATTTCGCGATTTGAAACGTGAAAACACCGCCTTGCGCGCGCGTCTGGACGAGCGCGGGTTGAACTTCCCCATGGGTGATTCCCCGGCCATGCGCACGCTTTTCGATCAGATGAGCCGCGTCGCCCCCCTTGACACCTGGGTGCTGATCAGCGGAGAAAACGGCACGGGCAAGGAGTTGGTGGCGCGTGCCCTGCACCAGGCCGGCAGGCGCGCGCACAAGCCTCTGGTGGCTATGAACTGCGCGGCTATCCCCGAGGAACTTATCGAGAGCGAGCTTTTCGGGCACGAAAAAGGGGCCTTTACCGGGGCGGACGGCCTGAAAACGGGAAAATTTGAAATGGCCGACGGAGGGACGCTCTTTCTGGATGAAATCGGAGACATGAGCCTCAAGACCCAGGCCAGAATTTTGCGCATTTTGCAGGAAAAGACCTTTGAGCGCGTCGGCGGGAACCAGACCCTGCATACGGATGTGCGGGTCATAGCGGCCACCAACAAGGACCTGGAAGCGGCCATAGCCTCCGGGAGTTTCCGCGAGGACCTCTATTACCGCCTGCGCGTTTTTCCCCTGCATGTTCCGCCTCTGCGGGCGCGCGGGGAGGATATTTTTCTGCTTGCGGATCATTTCGCCTCCGTTTTGTCCGCCGACCTGGGACTTGCCCCCATACGCTTTGCGCGCGACGCGCGCCGGATCATGCTGGCTTACGCCTGGCCGGGCAACGTGCGGGAACTGCGCAATTTTATCGAGCGCATGCTTATCTTGCATGCGGGCGAAGAGATCGGGGGCGCGGACCTTCCCCCGGAATTTCATTCCGGCAAATTCATTTCGGCCGATTCCGGGGAGGAGCGAAAAAACTCGCAGCCCTCGGATTTCAAAAGCGCGCGCAGTATTTTCGAAGCCGAATTTCTGGCGGAAAAATTCCGGGAATACGAGGGAAACATCTCCCGTCTGGCCGAAGCCGTGGGCCTCGAACGCAGTTACCTTTCCCGCAAACTCAAAGTTTACGGCATCCAATAGAGGGGGTAACTTAGGAATTGTTCATAAGGGAACATCTACAAATAGCTCTCTATCAAGAGTGGAATTATTGGGATCTTACAGCATAGATATCAAGGTAACCAATGAACAGTTCCTTATGTGTCGCCTTGCAGGGATTTGCCTGCAAATCCTTGCCGCGCGATGCCCGCAGGCGGGCTTTGCCCGTCGTTAAGCAGGCATCTCGGGCATAAATGCCGTAGACCGGAAAAATCTCTGAATTTCTATTCCCAATTTGCGGAGAATGCTAATATGATATGAACTGCAGAGAGGTGGCGCATGGAATTTGAATCATTTACCGAGAAAACGCAGAAGGCCCTGCTTGAGGCCAGAGACATAGCCCTGCGTGCGGGTCAGCAGCAGGTTCTTGCCGAACATCTGGCCCTGGCCATGCTGCGCCAGGAGGGCGGGCTCGTCCCGAGGCTGCTGGAAAAGGCCGGAGTGCAGGCGCGCGAATACGAAGAAGTCCTTGAACGGGAAATGAAGACCCTGCCCTCGGTCAGCGGGCCGGGCGTAGACGCCGGGAGCGTATCTTTCAGCAACGGCCTGCACCAGTTGTTGATGCGCGCCCGGGAAAACGCCGCGCGGATGAAGGATGAATTTTTAAGCGTAGAGCATATTTTCCTGGAAATGGCCAGAGAACCCGCAGGGGGCATCCTCGGAAGGGTCAACAGACGCTTCGGGATCAACGAGGAAAGCGTATTGGCGGCTATGAGCGCCGTGCGCGGCAACAGGCGGGTGACCTCGCAAAATCCCGAAGACACCTACGAAGCTTTGGCCAAATTTGGACGGGATCTGGTGGAGGAGGCCCGCAGGGGCAAGTTGGATCCGGTCATCGGCAGGGATTCGGAGATCCGGCGTTGCGTGCGCGTGCTGAGCCGGCGTACCAAGAACAACCCGGTGCTGATCGGCGAGGCGGGGGTCGGCAAAACGGCCATCGTGGAAGGTCTGGCGCACAGGATTTTGAAGGGCGACGTTCCTGAGGGACTCAAGAACAAATCCCTCTACGCCCTGGATATGGGTGCGCTCATTGCCGGGGCGAAGTACCGGGGGGAATTTGAGGAACGTCTTAAGGCCGTGCTCAAGGAAATTCAGGATTCCGAGGGGCGCATCCTTCTGTTCATCGACGAGTTGCACACCATTGTGGGGGCGGGGCGCACGGAGGGGGCCATGG
The DNA here is from genome assembly GCA_031288535.1 of Desulfovibrio sp. GTDB lineage: Bacteria > Desulfobacterota > Desulfovibrionia > Desulfovibrionales > Desulfovibrionaceae > Frigididesulfovibrio. The sequence goes on from JAITRF010000135.1 coordinate 18,789, forward strand.
ACGCCGGCAATCTGCTCAAGCCCCTGCTGGCCAGGGGGGAGCTGCATTGTATCGGCGCGACCACCTTGGACGAATACCGCAAGTATATAGAGAAGGACCCGGCGCTGGAGCGGCGTTTTCAGCCTTTGCTGGTCTGCGAACCCGCGCGCGAGGACGCCGTGTCCATTCTGCGCGGCCTGAAGGAGCGTTTCGAGGTGCACCACGGGGTGCGCATAGCCGATGCGGCCATTGTAGAGGCCGTGCAGCTTTCCTCCCGCTACATCAGCGACAGGCAGTTGCCGGACAAGGCCATTGATCTCATAGATGAAGCGGCGGCCATGATCCGTACGGAAATCGACACCATGCCGGCGGAGCTGGATGAAGCCCGGCGGCGGATCATGCAGATGGAAATCGAACGCGAGGCGCTGCGCCGGGAGACGGACGCGGCTTCGCGCGACCGCCTGGAAAAACTTGTCGCGGAGCTTGAGTCCTTGCGTGTGAAGCAGGACGGGCTGATGGCCCAATGGGAAAAGGAAAAGAGCGGGGTCGACCGCACTCGAAAGCTCAAGGAAAAAATCGAGGAGACGCGCCGGGCCGTGGAGGAGGCGGAACGGGCCTATGATCTGAACAGGGCGGCCGAGCTCAAGTACGGGACCCTGCGCGGCCTGGAAAACGAGCTGGCTGCCGCCGAGGGGTCAGACGGAGAGGAGCGGGAGGCGCGGCTCATCCGCGAAGAGGTGCTGCCGGAGGACGTCGCTGAGGTCGTGGCCCGCTGGACCGGAATTCCGGTGAGCAGGCTGCTGGAGTCCGAGCGGGACAAGCTTTTGAAGCTGCCGGACATCCTGCACAGGCGCGTCATCGGGCAGGACGAGGCCGTCGCGGCGGTGTCCGAGGCGGTGTTGCGTTCAAGGGCCGGTCTCTCCGACCAGGGTCGCCCCACCGGGTCCTTTATTTTTCTGGGACCTACCGGGGTCGGCAAGACCGAGCTGTGCAAGGCCCTGGCCGAAGCCCTTTTCGACAGCGAGGACAACATGGTCCGGCTCGACATGAGCGAATATATGGAAAAACATTCCGTGGCCAGGCTGATCGGTGCGCCTCCCGGCTATGTCGGCTACGACGAGGGTGGACAGCTTACCGAGGCCGTAAGGCGCAAGCCTTACAGCGTGCTCCTCTTCGACGAGGTGGAAAAGGCCCATCCGGACGTCTTCAATACGCTTTTGCAGCTTCTGGACGACGGGCGGCTCACGGACAGCCAGGGCAGGACTGTCGATTTCCGCAACACCATCATCATCATGACCTCCAACCTGGGGTCCGGGTTTATGCTGGCCGGCATAGCGGCCGACGGGGTCTTCCGGCCGGGCGTGCAGGAGGAGGTTTTGCATGAGTTGCGCGGTCATTTCAAGCCGGAATTTCTGAACCGCATCGACGAAATAGTGCTTTTCAAGCCTTTGCGGCCGGAGCAGATGGAAAGCATTGTCGAACTGCTTGCCGGGCGTTTGCGCGGGCGGCTTGCGGAACGGAAGATCGGCCTTGAAATCAGCGCCGCGGCCCGCGCGCACATAGCCGGGGCCGCCTATGACCCGATCTACGGAGCGCGGCCTTTACGCCGCTATATGCAGCAGAATGTGGAGACTCCCCTGGCGAGGAAAATCGTTTCCGGGGAGATTCGGGACGGACAGAAGGTGCTGGTGGAATTCGAGGACGGAAAATTGAAATTCACGCCGGATAATGGCGGATGAGCACGGCGCAACTTTGGCGTTCGCCGCAGCCGCCAAATCAAAACCGCATGGATGCGGTTTTGATTTGAAATTCGAACAAGGAGACACATAATGAACTTGTGCGTTTTGGGAACCGGTTACGTGGGCCTTGTCAGCGCCTCCTGTCTTTCCGAAATGGGCAACAACGTCTGCTGCGTTGATCTGAACGTAGGGATCGTGGACGATTTGAATCAGGGAAAGGTGCATATTTTCGAACCCGGCCTGGAAGTTTTGGTGCGGCGCAATTTTCAGGGAGGGCGACTGTCGTTTACCGACAAGATCTCCATCGGTCTGGAGAAGGCTGATATCGTTTTCATCTGCGTGGGCACGCCCGCCCTTGACGACGGTTCCTGCGAACTGGGCTACATCATGCGGGCGGCCGAGGACATCGGGCGCAACATGGAGCGTTCTTTGTTGGTGGTGAACAAATCCACGGTGCCTCCGGGCACGGCGGACGCCGTGCGCGCGACCATCGCCAACGAACTGGAGCAGCGCGGCGTGGAAATTTCTTTTGACGTGGTCTCCAACCCGGAATTTTTGAAGGAAGGCGATGCGGTAAACGACTTCATGAAGCCGGATCGGGTGGTGGTAGGCACGGACAACAAGGATTCCGAGCGGATCATGCGTGAGCTCTACGCGCCTTTTGCCCGTTCCAGGGAAAAAATGATTGTCACGGGCATCCGCAGCGCGGAAATGATCAAATATGCCGCGAACTGCCTGCTGGCCACGAAGATTTCCTTCATCAACGAGATGGCCGCCATATGCGAAAACGTCGGAGCGGACGTCAACGACGTGCGCTTGGGCATAGGCGCGGATCAGCGCATAGGGCCGCATTTCATCTATCCCGGCATAGGCTACGGGGGGTCCTGTTTTCCCAAGGACGTGCGCGCCCTCATACGTACGGCCTGCTCCGCCGGGGTCTCGCCCGAGCTGCTCTCCGCCGTGGACTCCGTGAACAACCGCCAGAAGAGATACCTGATCCACAAGGTTCTTGATTACTTCAACCTCCAGGGCGGGGCCAGGGGCAGGGTACTGGCCATGTGGGGCCTGTCCTTCAAGGCGAATACCGATGATGTGCGGGAATCCGCGGCCATGCTGATAATCAACGAACTTACGGATCAGGGCATGATCGTCAATGCCTATGATCCGGCCGCGGGGGCAAAGGCGGCGGAAAAGCTCCAGCACAACCGGCTGGTGCGGATAGTGGACGAACAGTACAGGGTGCTGAACGGGGCCGACGCCCTGCTGGTGGCGACGGAATGGAACCAGTTCCGTACCCCGGATTTCGATCGCATCAGGGCAACGCTCAGGGCGCCGGTGGTCTTTGACGGACGCAACCTGTATTCCCCCAGGGAAATGGCTGCGCGGGGCTTTGCCTATTTCAGCGTGGGGCGCGCTTGATCATCGGAAAAAACAAGTGACAAGCCCGCCGATATGGATTACAGAGTTTGCAGATTTCCGCTGATCCCGGCAAATAGAGCAAGCAAGCCGTAAATGTTGTAACAGCGTGGCCGCTTCCGATCAGAACGAGGGACGTGACATGGATGAAACTAAAAGACAGGATGATGAACTTCTACAGCTTGTGACCTTCAGCATCGGAGAGGAAGAGTTCGGAGTAGATATACTGAAGGTGCAGGAAATAATCCGCACTATGGAAATAACCAAGGTGCCGAGGGCGGAAGCCTTTGTGGAAGGGGTGATAAACCTGCGCGGCAAGGTTATTCCCATCATTGACCTGCGCAGACGTTTCGGCCTTGATTCCAAGGCCCATGACAAGCACACGCGCATCATAGTCATCGAAATCAACAACATGATAGTCGGTTTTGTGGTGGATTCCGTATCCGAAGTTCTGCGTATTCCGGCGGGCACGGTCGAACCCCCGCCGCCGGTGGTGGCCGGCCTTGATTCCGAATATATAAGCGGCGTGGGCAAGCTTCAGGATCGGCTGCTTATTCTTCTGGATCTTGACAAGCTGCTCTCCGGGGAAGCGATCGAATCCCTGGCCCAACTGTAAAGGAAACACTGAATTATTTGAGAGGGCTTTGTCCTCTGTACCCATCCCCAATAGATATTTCAATGAGTTATTATCGAGGGGGCCAGAGGTATCTGCCGGTCGCCGGATCCTGGAGTTCTCCTGTCTTCCCCTTTCGACATCTTATTTGAGCGGTTTAGCGCAAACGCTGCGGGCGTCAGAGTTCTGCATTCCGGGCTGGGAACCGTGGCGCGTCTGGCCCTTGATCTGCTGGCGCGCAAGCGTAGCGTCGTCGTCTGCGTCCATAGCCAGGCCGTTCTGAACGAGTTGCGTTCCCTTCTCACCTTGTTCAATCCCAAGGAATCGTTCTCCGATCCTTCCCCCCTGCGTCCTGTCTGGGAGGACCCTTTTATAGTCCTGCCCCAGCATCCGCCTTTCGCCGGAGGAAGAAACGCATGGGCGGAGCGGATGGCCGCGCTCTATTCCCTGCGTCGCAAAGGCGGCGTTTTCGGAGTTCTCACCAGCCTGGACAATTTTCTGTTGCGTCTGCCGCCTCCGGACATCTTTGACGCAAACGATCTTGAACTGCGCAAGGGGCTTGATCTGCCGCCGGAGCTTATTCTGGACCAGGCGGCGGAGTGGGGATACGCGCGCATGCCGGTGGTGGCGGCTCCGGGAGAGGTGGCGGCGCGCGGCGATATTCTGGATATTTTTTGCCCCGGCCGGCGTTACCCGCTACGTCTGGAATTTTTCGGCGACACCTTGGAAGACATGCGTCTGTTCGACCCCGCCTCCCAAAGGTCCATAGCCGATGTGGCGGAGGCGTCGCTGATCCCTGTTTCACCGATCCTCGGCGGGCGCCGGATGAAGGAGAAGGCCGAAGCCTTTTGGCAAAGCGAAGAGAGGGCGGGCAGGCTTTCGGCCGAAGACCTGTCCGGGCTTATGCGCGCCACGGACGCCGGGGGAGAGGTTCTGTTTCCCGGCATGTTCTACGGGCAAAGCTCCTGCCTTGAGGACTGGCTGCCGACCGACTGCGTCTGGATTTTGCCGGACGAGTCCCTTTGCGCCACGGCCTTGGAGCGGGCGGACAAGGCTTGGGCGGAGCGGCTTGAGCAGGAGGGGCGGGCCAGGGGTCTGCGCCAGTCCCCCGCCTATGTTTTGCGCGAGTCGGCCGGATTGGGGGAATTTTTTTCCGGTAAACAGGCGATCCGCTTCGAAGAGCTGCCCATCGGCCCGCCCGGAGCGGACAGCCTGGATTTGCGGGAAAGGAGTTTTTCCGCCCACCGGGAACTCTTTCCGGAAAACGAGGCCCAGGAGCGTCCCTGGCAGCATCTTGTCGCCCTGATGCGGGGATGTTCCCTGTCCGGCGCTGCGCGGGACAGGGGCGGCCGCCCTTCATCGGGTGGGGCGGGGCGGGGCGGCCGGGACGGGGCCGAAACCACCTGTGGCGGCGAAGAGACGCATCGGACGGGAAACAGGCCTTTCGGCGGGTTGAGACTCCTGGACGGCGCGGAGCAGGATATAGCCCGGTCGGAAGACGGGCGGCTGATCCTGAGTTTTTCCTCGGAGCGGTCCCGGGAGCGATTTCTCAAGCTGGCCGCCCAGGACGGGATTAATCCGCATCTGCGCCTGGACCTCGCGCAAAACGGCCTTTTCGCCCTGGTTTCACCGTTTCGCAAGGGCTTGTACCTGGCCTTCGAGCGCAGCCTTGTCCTGGGAGAGGACGTACTCCAGCCCCATGTGGAAAAAGGAAGGAAGATTCCGAAAAGCGCCTTTCATGGCCTGAGAGATTATGATTCTCTGGCGGAGGGCGATTTTCTGGTGCACAGGGACTATGGGGTGGGGATATTCCGCGGCCTTTTGCGCATGGTTTCCGGCGGGGCGGAGAACGACTATCTGCTGTTGCAGTATTCGGGGGAAGACAAGCTTTACCTGCCGGTGGACCGTCTTTCCCTGGTGCAGCGTTTCAAAAGCGCGGACGGCGCAAGTCCTGTCCCGGATCGCCTGGGCGGCGTATCCTGGAGCCTTGGCAAGGACAAGGCCCGCAAAGCGGTGGAACGCATCGCGGCCGATCTTGTGCGCATGTACGCCCTGCGCAAGGTGGTCAAGGGCTTCAGCTATGCCCCTGTGGACGAAATGTACCGGGAATTCGAGGCCGGATTCGGTTTTGAGGAAACGCCGGATCAGGCCAGGGCCATAGAAGACGTGTTGGGGGACATGGAAAAGCCCGAGCCCATGGATCGCCTGATCTGCGGCGACGTGGGCTTCGGCAAGACGGAAGTGGCCTTGCGCGCAGCCTTCAGGGCGGCCTTGAACGGGCGACAGACGGCGCTTTTGTGCCCGACCACCATTCTGGCCGAGCAGCACTATCAGACCTTTCGCGCCCGCCTCGCCTCCTTTCCCGTCAATGTCGGCCTGCTCTCGCGTTTTGTGTCCCCCCGCAGGCAGAAGGAAGTGTTGGAGGCCACGGCGAAGGCGCGTATAGACATCCTGATAGGCACCCACCGTATTCTCTCCAAGGATGTTTCGATTCCCAATCTGGGCCTTCTTGTTCTCGATGAGGAACAGCGTTTCGGGGTGCGGCACAAGGAGCGCCTGAAGGAAATGCGTAAAAACGTGGACGCGTTGACCCTGACCGCCACGCCCATCCCCAGGACTTTGCAGCTTTCTCTGTCCGGCATCCGCGAACTGTCGGTCATGGAAACCCCGCCTCCGGAGCGCAAGCCGGTGTCCACCGCCTTGACCGGGCGCGACGACGTCCTGTTGCGCTCGGTGCTGGAGCGTGAGATGGCGCGTCAGGGGCAGGTTTTCTGGGTTTATAACCGCGTGCAGGGGCTTGAGGAGGTGGCCGCCTATGTCCGGTCTCTCGCGCCCGGGGCGCGGGTTGGCCTCGCCCACGGGCAGATGCCGGAAAGCGTCCTGGAAGAGAATATGCGCAAGTTCTGGCGCGGCGAGCTGGATATTTTGGTTTGCACGGCAATTATAGAATCCGGGCTGGATTTTCCGCGCGCCAACACCCTGGTGGTGGATCAGGCCCACATGTTCGGACTCGGCCAGTTGTATCAATTGCGCGGACGGGTGGGCAGATCGGATCGTCAGGCCTTCGCGATTTTTGTGGCCCCTGACTTGGAACATCTGCCGGAAAGCGCCCGCAAGCGCCTGGGTATAATTTTGGACATGGACTTTCTGGGCGCGGGCTTCCAGGTGGCGATGGAAGACCTGCGTCTGCGCGGAGCGGGCAACATTCTCGGGGAATCGCAAAGCGGCCATATCAACCGTGTCGGCCTGGAACTCTTTTTGGAGATGCTGGAGGAGGCCGTGGCGGAGCTCAAAGGACAGCCCGTGCAAAGCCGGATGGAAACAGAACTGACGCTTGGCGTTCCTGCTTTTATCCCGGAAACTTATATGAAAGACGGGCAGGAGCGCATGCGCTATTACAAAATTTTGTCTTCCGCCCCGGACGATGAGGCCATGCGCGACGCCGTGCTGGAAATAAGCGATCGTTTCGGACGGCTGCCGCCCGAGCTCGAGAATTTTGTCGCCGTCCTTGATTTCAAACGCTATCTGGGCAAACATCAGGTGGGCAAGGCGGATATCTTCCCGGATCGGCTGCGTCTGAGCTTTACCGGAGCCTCCGGTCTTGAGCCGGCGAGGCTTGTGGCCTTTGTTCTGGATCTGCGGAAGACAAGTCCGCAGGCGCGTCTTTTGCCGCCGGGAACGCTGGAGATTCCCTTGGAGGATGCGAACCTTGCCCGGGCTCTGGACAAGGCGCGCGCCGTTCTGTATCCTTTATGGGATGTGGAAAAAGCGACAAACGACTGACCGGCGCGGATTGTTTCCATGAATATGCCCTTGTTGCGGTTTCTGCCCGGCCTGCTGGGCCTGCTGCTCTTTTTTCCCGCCGCCTCATCCCTTGCCGCGCCCGGAGACGTGGCGGAGGTGAACGGGCGGGGCATCTCCTTTGTTGAACTGGAGGCGACCAGGGTCAGTCTTTTCGCCGGGTTCTCGCCGGAGGCTTCCGAGCCGGACGGGGCCGTCCTGCAAACACAGTACCGCCACGCCTTGAGCAGGCTGATTGAGGAGACTCTGGTCTGCCTTTATATGGAAAACAAGGGCATGGACCTTGACCCCGGCGTTTTGGAGTCCGAGGAAGCGCGCATCCGGGCCGATTATCCGGATGGAGCCTTTGAGGAAACGGTTCTGAGCTTGGGCATGGATATTGAAGACTGGCGCGAGAGGCTTGGACGCCGTCTGTTGGTGGAGCAGTTCGCCGCCCGGGTCTTGCGCCAGGAGATCAGCATCGGCGCGGACGAGGCCCAGGAATATTACCGCACGCACGCGGAGGAATTCACGGTTCCCGAACTGTGGCATTTTCTGCGCGTTACGGGACAGGACGGCAGAACCGTGGCGGCTGCCTGCGCGGACATCGTTTCCGGGCAGGACGCGGCCGAAGTGCGGAAAAAACATCTGGTGACCATCCACGACATCAACATGAGCATTGCGTTGCTTGCGCCCGATGCGGCGGCGATCCTCGCATCTCTGAAGCCCGGCCAGGCCTCCAGGGTGGATAAGGTGGCGGACGGCTACCGATCCGTGGTGCTTTTACGGAAAACCCCGCCCTCTTTGCTTGAGCCGGCGGAAATATCCCGTCG
>JAITRF010000136.1 GCA_031288535.1 Desulfovibrio sp.
CGACAGCAGCGATAATGATTTCCCCCGGACCCCCTCGATAGTAAACATTGAAATATCTATTGGGAATACAGAGGGCAAAGCCATCTCAAAAATAAATCAGTGCTTCCTTAGAATTCCAATTTCCGGTGCAATACGCTTCTTCTCCGGCATTCCATGAAAAGCATCTGCTTCTGCAACAGCGCCATTCCCTGGGGGGGAGGCGAAAAATGGCATTATACCGCTGCACGGTCATTTGCGGCCAGAGGCTGGCGCGTGCTCCTGATCTGCCACCCGGAAGGGGTGCTGTATGAACGCGCGGCGCAGTTGGAAGGCGTAGAACGTGTTCCCTTCGCCTTGGGCAGGCTGTCCTTCCTCAACCCGCTTACCTGCCTGCGGTTGCGCCGTTTTTTCCGGCGCGAAGCGGTGCACGCTCTTGTCGTCAACCTGCCGGCCGACCTGAAAGCCGCGGCCCCCGCCGCAAAAAGCGCCGGAGTCAGGCATGTCGTCTACCGGCGCGGCAGCGCCCTGCCTGTACGCGACACCTGGCTGAACCGTTATCTGCTGGGTAAGGTGATCACCGGATTTATCGCCAATTCGGAAGCCACAAAAGCCCGGGCGCTCGTAAACAACCCGTCGATAATAGACCCGAAGCGCATAAGTGTTCTGTACAACGGCATTGACGTTGCCGCCTTTGACGCGGATTTGGCCAGGGCGGCCGACAGAGGCGAGGTTTTTTTCCCGCCGACGCAATCAGGCCGGAGACCCTTTGTCATCGGCAATGCGGGCAGGCTTCACCGGCAAAAAGGGCAGCATCTGCTCCTGTACCTTGGCAGGAGGCTGCTGGATGCCGGTCTGGACTGCCGCATTCTTGTCGCCGGCGCCGGCGAGCGGGAGACTGAACTCAAAAACCTGGCAGCTGACCTGGGCCTTGGCGACAAGGCGCTCTTTTGCGGTTTTCTGCCGGATCTCGCCCCTTTCTGGCGCAGCATTGACCTTTTCGCGCTGACCTCGCTTTGGGAGGGTTTCGGCAACGTGCTGCTGGAAGCCATGCTGGCCCGCAAGCCCGTGTTCGCTTTTGCCGTGAGCAATCTTCCGGAACTGGTGCGGGACGGCCCCGAGGGGAACGGCAAATTGTTCCCGTTGCCCGATGAGGAACTTTTTCGCTGCCGCGTCAAGGGGAGGGCCGGTGAGGAAGAACGCGTGATACCCGCCGTTTTTGCCGGCAGTGGGGATGAGAGGGAAAAAAGGGACGGCCTGACCATGATGGCCGAAGCCGTGCTCGTCTTATCCCGTGATCCGGAGAAAATGCGCCGCATGGGGTTGGCGGGCAGGGCTTTTGCCCAGCGATTTTCGCTGCAGGCTAGTATGGATGAGTTGGAAGCGCTTCTGCCCTATGGACATAACCTATAGGGATTTTAAATATTTTTTTACACCTTACCGGACAGCATTGACTTGCTTTTTCGCTTGTATACGCATACTATCAAAAATTCATTCGTTCTGTGCTCCAAGGCGATGCCGGAGGGCAGGGCGAGTTAACGGCAAGTGTTACGTAACCGCTGAGTTATCCCTTTGAGGGGGGATTTGCCCCTTCAAATTCCCCCGGCAGGGGGATCATTTCCCTGTATCCTCAATAGTATTCTTATGTGAGGACATCTGGAGGAGAAAATGGCCAGAAAATGCGAAAACTGCGGGAAAACGCCACAGACAGGCAATCTTGTCAGTCACTCCAATATCAAGACCAAGCGCCGCTTCAATCCCAACCTTCAGTCCGTGCGCCATCAAGACCCGGACGGTTCGGTGCGCAGAATGCTTCTCTGCACCCGCTGCATCCGTTCCGGCGCGGTGGTGAAGCCGGGGCCGCGAAAAAACAGACAGGAATAATTCCGTTCCAGATACAATTTTTTGGTATTACAGGGATTGTGCGGCAACCGCCAGTTCCGTCCGGTGCAGAAGCGTGAAATTACCTGCAAAATCGCTGCGGCAGACGGAGATCGCGCCTATCCTGTTATGTTCCACGGCAGGGGCCATGTATCGCCGCAGGCCCGCTTCCAAAACGGCTGCCAACCCCGCATGCAGGACCGGATCCGTAAGAGTTATGTGGAAACGGAATTCATCAAGTACATAGGGGTATCCCCACTGGATTAGGCATTCCTCCTGGCGCGCGGTCAGTCCCTTTGAGCGCCTCCGGTCCAGTTCCTCCGCAGAGGGAGGCGCGCGAAAACCGTCAAAAAAAACAACGGCATCCTGGGCCATCATCTGGACGTTTTCCGCGTCTCCATATTCCTCCTCGTCTTGCGGATGCATGACGAGGGCAAAAAAAGAGTCGATGCGGTCCAGAGCGAGAGCGGGCAGTGAAAATGCCCGCCTTGCTTCGCAAAACCGTTGCGCGGCTTGGACAAGCTCCTCTTCCGTCACGCCCGGCTTCAGAAAAAACGGAGACTTCAAGGTCGCGTGCAACCCGTAACGCCTGGCGTCCCGCGTCAGCATGAAGAGTTCGTCCGGCGCGATGCCGCGCAGGCCGGGTTGCGGCAGGAATCCGCCGGTACGGATGTCCCTGCCCAGCAGGGACGAACCCAGGCGCTCCAGGGCGGTGTCGCGCTCGGGTACGTAGTATATGGCATATCGCGGCGATTGCTGTCGCATGCCTACAGCACCCGCATGCCTTCCCGCCAGACGGACCGTACCATGGGCACGCCGTTGACCAGCTTCACCCGCACTGCGTCCGCCCGTTTGCCCGGGGCGAGTTCGCCCCTGTCTTCCAGGCCCACGGCCGCTGCCGGCGTGAGGGTAACGGTGCGCAGTGCCTCGGCCAGGGTCATCCCGGCGAGTTCCGGCAGCAGGAAGGCGGCATGTAGAAGACTCGCGGGCATGTAGTCCGACGAAAGGATGTCCAGCAAACCCTCGCAGGCGAGTTCCACAGCGGCGACGTTTCCCGAGTGCGAACCGCCCCGCACCACGTTGGGCGCCCCCATGACGATGACCATGCCCAGGCAACCGGCTTCCCGCGCGGCTTCAAGCGTTGTGGGAAATTCCGATATCCGCGTGTCCAGAGCCGCGGTCTCCCGCACCTGCTCCACCGTGGTATCATCGTGGCTGGCCAGGGGAAACCCGTTTTTGCGGCATATCTCGACGATTTCCCTGATGTTTCCCCGCGCGTTTTTCTCCTGCATGGTTCGCAACCCGCCTATCCGTTCCTGAAACCGGTCTTCCGGTTCATGCTGCAGATTGCTGTACCGTTTGTACTCCTCAAGGTCGCGCCACTGCCGCTGGCCGGGCGTATGGTCCATGATCGAGAACAGCCGTAGGTTTTTTCTCTCCAAAAGCGGTTCCACCAGTTCCACCACATCATCGCCCGCAACCTCGCAACGCAGATGCAGGTAATGGTCGGCCCGCAAAAGTCCGGCTTTGTCCGCTTCTTCCAACGCGTCCAGGCTCAGGTGGAACAATTCCTTCCGCATATGCTTGTCGCCCGGCTCTCCGACGGTTACGGCGTCGAACACCGTGGTCACGCCGGATCCCACCATGTGCACGTCGTGGGCCACAACAGACGAAAGGCCGATGGGCCAGTTCACCCCGGTACGGGGTATGAAATGCTTCTCCAGGTTGTCCGTGTGCAGTTCCACCAGGCCGGGGATGAGATAATCCCCTTCAAGGTCCACGGTCCGCCCGAAATTATGCCGCCGGCCATGGTCGGCCACGACTCCGCCCGTGAAGGAAAGCTCGCGCAGTTCACCTTTGTCCGTCAAAATGCGTCCGTTATGAAAGGTCTGCGTCTCCATAGATATCGTCCTCATACAAAGCGTTTGCGCAAAAACTGCGAAAGCAGGTCGAACGCGACCACGACCAGAATGATGATGCACATGACGGCCGCGGTCTTGGCGAAATAGAACCCCCGGATCAGCTCCCAGAGGATCACGCCGATGCCGCCCGCGCCCACCATACCGACCACGGTCGCGGAACGGATATTGGATTCAAAACGGTAAAGCGCATAGGAAATCCACAGCGGCAGGACCTGCGGGATGACGCCGAACATCACTTCCTCGACGCCCACGGCGCCGGTCGCGCGGATGCCCTCAACGGGCTGCGGATCGATGGCCTCCACAGCCTCGGAAAACAGTTTTGACAATGTCCCGGTGGTGTGCACGAAAAGTGCGAGCACGCCGGCGAAGGGTCCCAGACCCACGGCCACAACGAAAAGCATGGCGAACACCATTTCGTTGATGGCCCGGCAGCCGTCCATCAACCGCCGTACCGGCTGGTAGACCCACCAGGGGACGATGTTGTCGGAGCTTAAGATGCCCAGGGGGATGGAGAAAATGACCGCCAGGAACGTCCCCCATACTGCGAGCTGGATGGTGACGGCCATTTCTCCAACGTACATGCGCCATTCCGAGAAATCCGGCGGAAAAAAATCCTTTGCGAAGGAGGCCATGTTGCCGGCGTCCGAGAACAGGGCCATGGGCCGGATTTCAGCGCCGTGCCAGGACCATGCGAGAACGGCGAGACCGACCCCCCAGCCGAGACAGGCCGACAAGGAACGCCGGACGGGACGATACGGCCGCCATTTGTCAAGAGTGACTGTGCTCATTGGTTTTCCCCGCCGCCTGCCGGGCCGCCTCGGATTAGATACCTGTCGAAGGCGACCCGATATTGTCGATGCTTATTTTTTCTGCAGGGCGGCCATGCGTCTGTCTAGTTCAGCCAGCTTGTCGTCGATGGCCTTGATCTTGGCCGCTTTTTCCGTTTCGCTCAGGCCGGCGTTCGCCGCCAGAGCGCCTTTCTCCTTGAAAAGCTCAAGCTGGCGGATGGGCAGAAGCTGGTCGTCGTTGGAAGCCCGGAACGGACCCCACAAAAGAGCTTTGAGAACCTCTTTGTCGTGGGAAATCTGCGCGTCCTTGACTCCATAAGCCAGGAAAAATTCCCTCAGGGTGCTCTTGACGTTCTCGGGCAGATCCTTGCGCCAGACCAGGGGATCGCTGGGGATGACAGGAGAGGTCCAGATGACCTTGATCAGTTTGCGCTTGTCGGGATGCGCCCGCTCCAGACGTTCAAGAGCTTCGCTGCTGACGGTGGCTGCGTCCACCTGTTTGTTGGCCACGGAAAGGGCGTTCGTCTCATGGTTGGCGTTCAGTACGCGCTTGAACGTTTTCTTGGGATCCAGACCTCTTTTGGCGAACACGTAATAGCCCGGAACCAGGAAACCGGAGGTGGAATTGGGGTCCCCGTTGCTGAAGCTGAGGTCCTTCGCCCTGGCGAACATGTCGTCAAGGCTGTTCATGGGCGAGTCCGCGTTGACAATGATATGGGAATAATATCCGGCCGATCCGTCGTAAGCGGTGGTCTGCAGAAACACTTCGCCGTTGGCCCTGTCGACGGCCTCCATGGCCGACTTGTTGCCGTACCAGGCGATTTGCACCTTGTCGTACTGCATGGCGGTGACTATCCCGGCATAGTCGGACGCGAAAAAGGCGTTTACCTTGTACCCGGTGCGCGCCTCCATATCCTTGAGAAACGGTTCCCACAGGGTTCGCAGGTTCTGCGAGGCCTCGGTGTTGATGATGCCGAAGTTGAGCACGCGCTTTTCCGCCGCGCCTGTTTTGGAAACAAAGGCGAGCGTCAGGCACAGGGCAATCAGGCCGGTTATCGAGGTGACGAACATTTTCCGAAAAGCGGTTGTCATGGCATTTTCTCCTGTTAGAGCATGTCAAGTTTGAGATTATACGCAGTTTGTCTTCAGGCCGCGCCCGCTCCGGCGCTTAACCGCGCGAATAAATTGCGCTTGCGCCTTCGCGGCGGGCGTCCGCTCGCGCGACCACCAGAACGATTTCACTTTGAAATTGCTCTGGAGATTTCCTTGATTTCTCACGCGGCGACCGGATCCGGACCGGCGGCGGGAAGCCGCACGGGGATTTTTGTTCTGGACTTCACAGGAACCGCTGTTTGGGCGGTCGTTCCCATCGCGGGCGCGAACATTTCCTCGCTGGCCGCGCCGTAAATTTCCCGCAGGAACGCCGGAGTGAGACCGGCCGAAGGACCGTCGTGGACGACCTTTCCGTCCCTCAACGCTATGGTCCGCCCGCAGTATTTTGTGGCGTAGTCCACCTGGTGGAGCGACACCAGAACGGTGATGCCGTCCCGTTTGTTGATGTCGGAGAGGATTTCCATGACGCGGCGGGAGGATTCCGGGTCAAGGGAGGCTATGGGCTCGTCGGCCAGAAGCAGTTTCGCCTTCTGGACCAGCGCCCTGGCGATGGCCGCGCGCTGCTGCTGCCCGCCGGACAAGGTCGACGCCCGCTGGCCGGCTTTGTTCAGAATGCCCACGCGGTCCAAGGCTTCGAAGGCGAGCCGCCTGTCCTCGTCCCGGAACAGGCCCAGCATGGTGCGCCATAGTGGGGTTCTGCCCAGGGCGCCGAGCATGACGTTGGTGTATACGTCGAGCCTGTCCACCAGATTGAATTGCTGGAAGATCATGCCGACGTCCGTGCGTATTTTCCGGATGTCCCGCCGCAACCGTCCTTCTCTCTGAACGGTCATCCCCATCACCGCGATGCTGCCGCCGTTTTTGTCTCCGCGCATGAGGCCGGAAATGTGGCGAAGCAACGTGGACTTGCCCGATCCGGAGGCGCCGATAAGGGCCACCATCTCTCCGGGACGCACGTTGACGGATACGGAATCGAGCGCCTTGTGAGAGGTAAAGGTCTTGGTGACATTTTGCATGACAAGCATCCGCATCTCCTTTTTTGCGCGTGACAGGTCGGCGGGGCTGCGGACGTTTGACGAGTCTGCGGCTATTGCGTTCCACAGCCTCATTCCGCGGCGGAAGCCGGACAAGCTTCCCTGACCGACGCGCGATTTTGCCCTTCATGACCGCTTTCCGGGCAGATGATCGGCGGAGTAAAACACGGCCGCACCGACTACAACCAACATCAGGACAGAAAGAACTCCGCAAAACAACATGCCGTCCGACCCTGCCTGTTTTGCCGAAAGCCTAGGTTGTCAATGTTGCAAAATGATGACGACAGTATGTTTCTTTCGCTGCTGGTTCACATTCAAGCGGGCGTGGATGTCTCCGCAGTTTCTCGATAAAAACCGAAAAAGCCCGGACGGCCTCTTCAAGGGGGCCGGAATTGTCCATGACGATCAGGCCGGGGACATCCGGAACGGCCAACGACGCCCGGCGAATTCGTTCCTCTATTTCTTCCGGCGTCTCGCGGCCCCGGTTTATAAGCCGTTGCCGCAAAATTTCCGGATTCACGCTCACGAGCACAGGGATCAGGCGCGGGTATATTTTTCCGGCTTCGGGGAGATAGGCGCGCGAGCCGTTCACGATGACGACGGCATCGGCGGCGAGCCAGTCGTCTATCTCCTTGCCGATGCCGTATGAGCAGCCGTGGCTTTCCCAATGCATGACGAACTCTCCTTTCCGGCAGGCTCGCGCGAATTCCGACGCGGTCATCGCCTGGTGATTTTCCGCGTCGTCCCCGGCCGGACGGGTGATACGACGCCGGGCGACGCGCAACGGCCTTGCTTCCGGCGAATTCGCCGGCATATTCTTCACGCTGGAGATGAGGGCGTCCTTGCCGGCGCCTGAAGGCCCGATGACGTAGACGAGCACGCCGGTCGGCGGCGGGCCCGGCTTCTCCGGGCTCCCGGTGCTATGGCATTCTGCGGATGGCATGAGAGCGGGAGACTGTCGGATTAAAGGGGTGGCGAACTGGTAACATATTTATATTACACGATAAACAAAACTATCTCTTTTATTTGCAGAATTCTGTTATTCCAAATAGAGCATTTTACGCTTGAGATTGTCGCTTGACGGCAAAGCTTGTTCGCTGGCGGCAATCCCGCGACAGGGAGGTGCAGGCAAATCCCTGCGGAGCGGCTTTTTCAATGTCAAATCGCTTCAGTCGTGCGGATATCCGAGTCATTGCCCGACAGCCTCACGGTGCCGCGCAAAGGCGAAGGCGCGATCCGCCACGGCCGCGCGCACCTCGTCATCGTGGAATATGCCGATGACGGCGGCGCCACAGGCCTTTGCCTCATCGATCAACTCCATCACGGTGTTGCGGTTTTCTCCGTCAAGGGATGCCGTGGGTTCGTCCAGCAGGAGAATGGGGTACTTCCTGATAAACCCGCGCGCGATATTGACCCGCTGCTGCTCGCCGCCGGAAAACGTGGCCGGAGCGAGGCCCCAGAGGCGCCTGGGGATGCGCAGCCGGGTCAGCAGCGCCCCGGCCCGTTCCCTCGCCTCTTCCCGGTTTATTCCCTGTTCCGTGAGCCGTTCGGCCACGATGTCGACGGTCGCCACCCTGGGGATGACCCGCAAAAACTGACTGACATAGCCCATTGTATCCCGCCTGACCTCAAGAACCGTCCTTGGCCCGGCCGTCGCCATATCCACCCGGCCCGGGCCGTGGCGGACAAGAATGCTTCCGGCCGTCGGCTTGTAGTTGGCGTAAATGGATCGCAGCAGCGTGGATTTGCCGGAACCGGAAGGCCCGTGCAGGGCAAGGCATTCTCCGGCCCAGGCGTCGAGTTCCAGGTCGTGGAACGCGTTGATCACTGCGCCGCCCTGGGCATGGAGCACAAAGGTCTTGGCCAGTCCCCGGACGGCGACATGCGGGGTATCGGCAAAGTTTCCGCACATAATCGCTATCCTTGCAAAACGGATGAAACCAGGAGCTGGGTATATTCGTGCCGGGGATCGTCCAGAACCTGATCCGCCAGACCCGATTCCACCACCTCGCCGCGCCGCATGACCATGAGCCGATGGGCGAGAAGACGCGCCACCGCGAGATCGTGGGTGACGAGTACCACAGACAGCCCCATTTCCCGCACGAGCGTACGGATAAGATCGAGCAGCCTGGCTTGCACGGAAACGTCCAGCCCGCCCGTGGGTTCGTCCATGAACACAAGCCGCGGAGCGGAGACGAGATTGCGCGCTATCTGCAGCCGTTGCTGCATGCCGCCGGAATAAGAAACCGGCACGTCGTCTATGCGGTCGGCGTCTATTTCCACTCTGTCGAGCCACGATACTCCGGTCTTCCGGATATTGCCGTAATGCCGGCTCCCGCAAGCCATGAGCCGTTCACCGATGTTGCCCCCGGCGGAAACGCGCATGCGCAGCCCGTCGCGCGGGTTCTGATGCACATACCCCCATTCGGTGCGGAGAAGGCGGCGGCGGCTGGCTTCCGGCAGCTTGTGGACGTCAAACAAATCGCCGGAGCTTTCCCTGTAGCGCACCTTGCCCGACGTCGGGACCATGCGGCCGCAAACAAGATTGAGCAACGTGCTTTTTCCCGAACCGGATTCGCCGACTATGGCCAGTACTTCGCCGGGCCAGAGATCAAAGCTCACGTCCTTGCATCCGATGCGGTCGCCGTAATATTTGCCGACTCCCTCCACATACAGAAGACCCTGATTGGGAGAAGGCCGGTCGGCCGGAGGCGGCGCCTTGGCGTCACGTATGCCTGCGAACGGGCTGGCTGAAGGGATGGCAAACCCGACGGCGGCCGGTTCAGTCATCGGGGCCTCCCCGCTTGTCCTTTCTGGACGCAAGACGCGCGGCGCAGTGATCGGTATCCGAACAGACATACAGGCGCGTGCCTTTGTCATCGGTGATTATCTCGTCCAGGTAGGTATCGGTCGACCCGCATATCCCGCACGGTTTGTCCCAGTGCTGCACGCTGAAGGGATAATCCTCGAAATCCAGGCTCCTCACGTCCGTGTAGGGGGGAACGGCATATACCCGCTTTTCTCTGCCCGCGCCGAAGAGCTGCAGGGCCGGGCTCTGGTGCATCTTGGGATTGTCGAACTTCGGCAGGGGCGAAGGGCTCATGACGTATCTGCCGCCCACCATGACGGGATAATCATAGCTGGTGGCGATTTCACCATGCCTGGCGATGTCTTCGTACAGCTTCACATGCATGACGCCGTATTCCTCCAGCGCGTGCATGGTGCGGGTTTCCTTCTCGCTCGGCTCCATCCAGCGCAGAGGCTCGGGAACAGGCACCTGATAGACGATGATCTGGCCTTCGCGCAGGGGATGTTCCGGGATGCGGTGGCGCGTCTGGATGATGGTGGCCTCCCCGGTCGAGGTGGTGACCGGAATGCCGGCAACCCGCCTGAAGAAAGAACGAATGGACACGGCGTTGGTGGTGTCGTCGGACCCTTGATCGATGACCTTTAATACATCGTTTTTTCCCATGATCGCGGCGCTGACCTGGATGCCGCCTGTACCCCAGCCGTAAGGCATGGGCATTTCCCGCCCGCCGAACGGCACCTGGCAGCCGGGGACGGCTACGGCCTTCAGGATGGCCCGCCGCAGCATGCGCTTGGTCTGTTCGTCCAGATAGGCGAAGTTGTAGCCGGGCGTTTCCGGCCGGCCCTCAGCAAAAATTCCCTTATGGCCCGAAATCTCTCCCTTCAGGAAGACCTCCGCCTGACGCAAGTCTTTGCCGGGTATATCATCACTTCTTCCTTCAGGGTGGGGACAATCCGCCAGACTCCTGTCCGGCGGGACGGGATCCATCGGCGGATGGAGCCGGTTGTGGATCGAAACATCAATATTTTCTTCAGCAGACACGACGGTCCTCCCGCGCATTCTCATTATTTTCGGGTACAGGTCAGAGCAGTTCAACTTTGAAAAGTTGGGCTGTTCTGCAAGGATTTGCCTGCAAATCCCTGCCGCTAGATTTCCGTGAGGCGAACAATCTTTGCCGTCAATCTACAAGTGCAAGCGTAAAATGCTCTAAGGAAATGCGCGCCTGAAAACGGAATCACGGGCGGCGTTTTCCGCGTGCGCGCGCCTGAGCGAGCGCACCAGTTCGAGTTCCGCCTGAAAATCGACGTAGTGGGGGAGTTTCAGGTGCTGGACGAACCCGGACGCCTCCACGTTGTCACTGTGATACAGGACGAATTCCTGGTCCTGAGCCGGACCTTTGACCGTCTCTCCCAATTCCTCCGAGCGCAGGGAACGGTCAACCAGGGCCATGCTCATGGCCTTGCGTTCCCCCTCCCCGAAGGTCAGCCCGTAGCCCCGCGTAAACGAGGCCGGGACATCTCCGCCGCCGGTAAACTTGTTGACGGTCTCGCACTCAGTGATCGTGATTTCCCCGATGGTTAGGGGAAAACCAAGCTCTTCGGGCCTGAAGGCGACTTCCACTTCTCCCATGCGGATCTCACCGGCAAAGGGATGTGTGGACCCGAACCCGCGCTGGGTCGAATAGGCCAGCGCGAGAAGCATCCCTTCGTCGCCGCGGGCCAGGTTTTGCAGACGGATATCCCGGTCCGCCGGCAGTTGGAGCGGTTGCCGGGTCAGGTCGCCGGGCGCGTCCCCCCTGTCCTCTTCTTCCGGA
This sequence comes from Desulfovibrio sp., assembly GCA_031288535.1. Taxonomy (GTDB): domain Bacteria; phylum Desulfobacterota; class Desulfovibrionia; order Desulfovibrionales; family Desulfovibrionaceae; genus Frigididesulfovibrio. The sequence continues at coordinate 11,337 of JAITRF010000136.1, forward strand.
AGCAGTCCTTCTTTTTCGAGAAAGGAAAGCACCTTCGGGCATACGCCCGAGGCATCGTCAAGCGTTTCTTCCGCTCCGTCCGCATCGTTTCCCGGCCGCCGCGGGTCGTTTGAGCAACCGGCAAGATCCGGGTCCAGAAGACGGTGGGTATAGTCAAACGTCGGCCCCAGGACCTGCCCGCCGGGAACGTCCTTGTACGTTGCGGAGACGCGGCGGCGGACGCGCATGGATTCCGTGTCCAGGGGATCGGCGGAACCGAAGCGGGGCAGAGTGGTCCGGTAGGCGCGAACCAGAAACACGGCTTCAACCAGGTCCCCCCTGGCCTGTTTTATGGCGAGCGCAGCCGTGTCGCGGTCATAAAGCGACCCTTCGGACATGACCCGGTCCACGGCGAGCGAAAGCTGTTCGCGTATCTGTTCCGTCCCGATTTCCGGCACTGAAACGTCGCCCCTGCGTTTTTCAGCCAGCAGCGCGTGGGCGTTGGCAATGGCCTTTTCGCCTCCCTTTACCGCTACATACATGTCCTGTCCTCCCCGGCGGCGCCGAAACAGGCCCGGATTGGCGCAATGGCGGACGCGGAGCGCGGCAAACCGGCAATACGGACAAAATTGCCGTCCGAAAGGCTGGAATCCACGAAAACGACGTCTATTCCCAGCGGATACCCGTCCCGGTTCCAGGCCCAGTCTTCCCAGAACCAGGCGGGGAGGTCTCCCGGTCCGAAGGGCATGCCCGACGGATTCTGCACGGGAGAGATGCCGGGTCCGGAAACCATGCATTCCTGTCCGGTTGCCGTGAAATCGGCGGCGATGATCAGGGTGGCCGAGCGGTCCGGGTATTCCGGTTCACCGAGAGAAAAACAGCCAAATCGCGGCATTGCCTTAGCGTTGCCGATGAGGGCGAAAGTCGCCGCTTCCGGACCGGACACTATGGGGCACCCGCAATGGAAACGGAGGTGCTGACGCATAACCGGGGTGTCGAGGTAGTCGTCGAGCCAAACCGGCGTGTCTGCATCGCATACGGTCAGGGCGATGGCGATCAGACCCGAGAGGCAGGAGGAGGGCACGGTCGCGCCAAGAGAGGCTACCGGCGGCAGAACGTCGAGGAATATCGGTTTTCCGGGCCGAGACATGGCTTCGAGCAAGGCGCGGAAACAACGCTGGGCATCATGAACCGGGGAGGCGAATCCCGGAAGGATTGCGGGCAAGACGGCGCGACTCATGCGTCTTCCCCCCTCGCCATGGTAAAGAAATCAACCCTTGTCCCTGCCGTTTCGGCGGCCGTCCTGCGGCGGGCCGCTTCCAAAGCGGTCAGGAGAGGCGCGACGAGTTCCCTGTCAAGCCGCTTGGCATATTCCGGCTGTTGCATCAAAGCGTCCAGAACGGCGGCCGCCTCGGCGTGCCGGGGGCGGTTGCCGGCCACATAGGCATGCCCCGAGACTTCGCCGTCAGCCGTCGCCATGCGCACAGCGCACCGCGTAACCAGCATTTCGCCGAAATTGAAACGCCTCCCTGAGTTGCCGGCCCTGCCTTCAAGCATTAACATGCCCGCCTCCGGCCTGCGTAAAAACGTATATGGCGGGCAGGCCGGAAAAGATGCCAGCCCTTTTACAAGCGTCGCCTCTTCGCCGAGCGCGAAGGCGCGCATCCATCTCTGCCTGCTTTTTCCGGCCGGTCCGTGATTTGTCGGTTGTCGTGATCGCATACATCCTCCGTGAATCGGGTATCGGCAGGGCATGCCTTGACTCGTGAGATGTCACGCCTGTACTGGCGTAACAGGCGTGAAGATCGCAAAGCGAAAAAATATGGTTTCTTATGACCGTAGAATGTTACGGTTAAATGACGGGTATGGAGAAATAGCGTTACAAACGGAGGGCGTGTCGTCTGGGTGACACCGGTTCATGCCAATTCGCACCCCGCATCAATGAAGCGCGTCCCTGCAAGATTTTGCGGATGCTTTCTCCCGGAGAATTGATTCGCTCGACCCGAACCCGCCCCTGTCCGGTTTAATGGGGGCGGGTTCATGTGAGGCAGTTTCGACTCGATCTGACAAACCGGTAAAGGTAATGGCGCTTGCCCGCAGGCAGGCTGGCGATGCGGACTAGGTCTTTGTCCCGGACCCGCGAGCGCATGGACCAAGGGTATTCCCTGATCCTGATCGGTTGCCGGGAGGCTGTTCCGGGCCTGGATTTCCGAGCGGCGCCCGAACGCAGACCGTCAGGTTTTTTTCCCCTTGTCCCCTTTGGAGGACTGCCGGACAGGGGCCGCATTCACCGGGTCTTTCTGTTTTGTCGCCTTTTTTTCCTGCGCTTCACAGGTATCCTTGACAATCGCCTTTTTCAGGTCGGACGCGGATACATGCCCCAGAAACCCCGCTATCTCTTTATACGAAAAACCCTGCTCCAGAAAATTTTTCACATGCGGCAACATCTGCATGACAAATTCCTTGGCGGAAATTTCCGTGTTCTTCCTGGGTTTTTCTCCCTGCCCGATCCTGCCGGTAATCTCGGCTACGTGCTCGGCAGTAATGACTTTAGCGGCCATGCGGGTCCTCCTGGTTGTATGTTCCGGCCGCCAGACGCTTCTTGCACATGTCGTGTATAAGGCCGTCTGCCAGACCGATTTTAGGGACATAAACATTGCGTATGGAAGGACATTCTCTGCAGATGCACAAGAATATTTCCAATGCCGGCACGATTACGTCGGCCCGATAGCCATTCAGCCCGAACTCGCGCATGCGCGCCGCTATGCTTAAGGGTTTGAGCCTGCCCAACAGTTCTTTGATCTCTTCGGGCGGCAGAGGTTCGTCGTTTTTTTTCCCAAGCAGCTTGTGGGCTTTGTTGATGTTGCCTCCGGAAGCGACCACGCGCGCCGGGGCGTCTCGCCTGTGGATATCCCTCAGGCTTAGCGCGAGGCGTTCTTTTTCCATCTCCCAGACCGCCTCGTTTTTGCCGGCTGCGATACTCAGCATACGGACTGTTCCGACCTGAAAGGAGTCATGGAGATAGATACGATTGTCTTTGTACACGACAAGTTCCGTGCTGCCGCCCCCCACGTCCACGTACACGGCGGCTCCGGCGCCCGTGGCTTCTCCTTGGGAAGCGGCCGCACAGATAAGATCGGCCTCTTCCTGGCCGCTGATGATATCCATTCCGATGCCGGTCTTCTCCCTGATCGCCGCGACCAACTGGTGCCCGTTCACCGCATCGCGCATGGCGCTGGTCGCGCAGGCCCTAAGCTCGGAAACATCATACGCCCGCACGAGGTGGCTAAATCCCAGCATGGCTTCTATCAGCCGCTGCGCCTTGGCATGACCCACATGGTTATGCGCGAACACATCTTCTCCAAGCCGGATGGGTACCCTCAGGTAGGCGGCCTTTTTGAGTTCATACGCAACGCCCTCGACTTCCACGTAATCAATGAGAAGTCTGACGGCGTTCGAACCTACGTCAATGGCCGCGAGAATATCCGGCTTCACTGGTCCGCCCCTTCCACGCGATTTGCGTAATAATGATACAGGGCATCCTGAGCCCGTAGCGGAACGGCGCCATTGACGCGCACATAGTCGTTCGCGTCAAGCGAAGCCAAATCCCGCGCTTTGGTGTTGTCCGCCCATTGTATCTCAAAAAAACATCGTAATTCATTTTTCAGCCGTTTGTCCAGAACGGGCGCTGCCACCTCCACACGCCTGTCCAGATTGCGCGTCATCAGATCCGCGCTGGAAATATAGACGGCTTCGTCCCCGCCGTTGCAAAAAAACATGAGTCTGGCATGTTCAAGATACTTGTCAACAATGCTTATTGCCTTGATATTTTCACTAAATTGCGGCACTTGTGTCTTTATTATACATGCGCTACGAACGATTAAACGAATTTCAACGCCGTTTTTCCCGGCATGATAAAGTTTTTTTGCAATTTTTACATCAGTTATATTATTACATTTTATCCAGATATATGCTTTTTTGTTTTTTCTTGCATTACGTATTTCGTTGGAGATAAGTTTTCCTATCTGGCGGCGCATGTCAAATGGAGAAACAAGGAATCTTTTACAGGTAAAACGGAAATGCATGTTGCCCAAAAAGGTAAACAGGGCGCGGGCGTCGTTGGCAAAGGCCCTGTCAGAGGTAAACATCCCGAAATCACTGTAAATTCTGGCGGTATCCTCATTGAAGTTGCCGGTTCCCACATACACGTAATTCCTGGCGTCTGTTTTCTGGTCTTTGCATTGCACCAGGACGACCTTGCAGTGGACCTTGAGCGACGGGGTAGCGTGGATAACCGCCACTCCGGCCTCCTGAAGCGTGTCGATAACGCTGACGTTGTGCTCCTCGTCGAACCTGGCCAGAAGTTCCACGTATGCCGTCACCTTTTTGCCGTTCTTCGCGGCGCTTGCCAGGGCTGTGACGATTCTCGAGTCGTAGGCCAGCCTGTACAGGGTGATGTAGATAGATTCCACCCTGGGGGAAATGGCGGCTTCCCGCAAGAAGTCGATGACGTGATCGAAAGATTGGTAGGGGAAGGCCAGCAAGATATCCTGATGGGTTATCTTGTGGAAAATGCTTGAACAGGGCGTGATGCCGGGGTGCGTCAGGGGGGGAGCGGGACTGTCCTCCAAATCCTGGCGGATGACGGGAAATTTCATCAAGTCCCGGAGCATGTGATAGCGCCTGCCCGGTTCGACCGCCCCTTCTTTCAATCCCAGCTTTGAAACAAGCAGATGCGCCAATTCGTCCGGCATTTCCCGGTCGTAAATGAAACGCACCGGCTTGCCGCGCATGCGCTGCTCCAGTCCTTCCTCCATCTTTTTCAGCAGGCTTTTATCGATCCCGTCGTCCAGATTAAAGCTCGCATCGCGCACAAGCTTGAACATGAACGCCTGGATGCGGTGATACGAAAACATGAAAAAAATCTCGTCCAGACAAAGACGTATGATATCATCCAATAAAATCACGTCATGCCGTCCTTCCTTTGAAGGCAGCTTGACGAATCTCGGACAGGAGTTGTTCACCGGGGTCTGTAGAATGGCGAAACGTTTTTTGCGTTTGCCGCCGGAATCCATGCACACGGCAAAATATATCTCGTCGTCGGGCAGGAACGGAAGACGGACGGTTCTGTTCAGGAAAAGCGGCACAACCCGGCGGCTGACCACATCAAGGACATAGCGGCGGCAAAACCGTATCTGTTCTCCGTCCAGCCCCGTCTCGTCGACGACGTGAATTTCCTCCCCGGCCATTTCTTCCAGTATTCGTTCGTAAATTTCCGTGAACTTCCGCTGTCCCGCGTTGACATCCACATCAATCAGGCTGACGAGTTCCTGCGGCGTGTATCCGCCCGGCAACACAACCTTCCTCGTCTTGCCGTCATGCGCCGCGTGCACGAGTCTGGCAAGCCGCACCTTGATGAACTCGTCGTTGTTGTTGGAATATATGCCCAGGAACCGCAGGCGCTGCATCAACGGAACACTGTCGTCTTCCGCCTCCTGCAGAACCCGGCGGTTAAACGCAAGCCAGCTCAGTTCTCTGTTGCAGAAAGGGTCCATCGGCACTTCTGATATACCCGCAGGGTCGTTGAAGCAGTGGATGTCATTCCCGTTTCAATCAATGTGTTTGGATAACTATCACTCCATTGTTACGGTTTTGTGTCAAAAGCATATTTTTTTGAGCGGCCGTTGTCCGCGCATATACCGTGAGAACAGCGGATCAATTTTTTCCAAAGCGATTCCGCTCCACTCATGCGTGGGGGTTGCTTGATGTCTTGGCTATCATGCCGGACGTCCATGTTCCGCTCCACTCATGCGTGGGGGTTGCGGCAAACTCGCGTTTCAAAGCGATTTGTCATGAAAAAGACACAGTTTCTTGATGTATTTTTCACGCAGGTCTGCAACTGTCCATTCCGGGCAACCGGCCTCGGTCAAGACGCCGAATGCTTCGGAAAATTGAGGGAGTAGAGTGCCATGGCATTCCGCAAATGACGTCTCACCAGTATTACGCACAGGGGCAAGGTATGGACATCGCCACCCATGTTGCCGCTTCTCCCGTAGCGTTGCGGGACCGGAGCGCGAATTTTCTGACCTCGCCGTTTTTGTTCGCCGTGCCGGGACTCAAGGCTATTTTGGAAAGATACCGGCGTTTGCCCGCATCCGCCGATCCGGCCGAGTTCGCCGACCGCGCTTTGGACGCCCTTGCAATACGCGTACGCCCTCTCGGAGAGAATCCGGATTCGCTGTCCGTTTCCGGGCCGCTGCTGCTGACGGCGAACCATCCCTTCGGAGCCGTGGAGGGTCTCGCCCTCGCGGCCTTGTTTCCCCGGATCAGGCCGGATTTCAAAATTCTCGTCAACCACTTGTTGTGCAACGTTTCTGAACTGCGGCGTCTGTTCATACCCGTAGAGGTGTTCGGCGGCAAAGACGGACGTGCGGCCAACGTTTCCGGCGTGCGTGCCGCCGTGCGCCATCTTGAGGGAGGAGGCGCCCTGGCGATTTTTCCTGCGGGCGTGGTGTCGCATTGGCATGCGCTGCATCGTCGCGTCACGGACCCGCAGTGGACGCAGTTCGCCGGGCGTCTGGCCAGGGTGCCCGGAACCCGGGTGATCCCGCTTTTCTTTGAGGGACGCAACAGCCTGTTTTTTCAGACCGCTGGCTGCATCCATCCGATACTGCGCACCATGCTGCTGCCGCGGGAGATGTGGAGCTCGCGTGGACGCGAAGTGCGGTTTTTTGTGGGCAAACCTGTGGATGCCGATGTCTTGTCAGCCATGTGCGGCGACGAGGCGCGAACTTCTTACATCCGCGCCTGCTGTTACGCCCTTGGGCAAAAAAGCGCGTCCGCCGCCGGAAACCGGCATGTTCCCGTGGCCTCTCCCTGCGGTAGAGGGGAACTTTGGGAAGAGGCCGAAGCGTCGCAAAAGCATACCTTGGCGGAAGAAGGCAATTTTCAGGTGTTTCCCGTGCAGGGTGACGCAGCTCCGCATATATTGCATGAGATCGGGCGCCTTCGTGAAGAAACCTTCCGTGCGGAACATGAAGGCAGCGGCAATGCGGCGGATATTGATCGCTTCGACCCGCACTACACCCATCTGGTGCTCTGGGACAACGATGCGGGCACTGTTGCCGGGAGCTACCGCGTCCGCGTTTTTCTTCCCGGCGGCACGCGGGGGGCGGCAAAAAAGCTGTATACCGCCACGTTGTTCCGCTTCAAGCCGGAATTTTTCGAGCATTGCGGGATATCCATGGAACTGGGGAGGGCTTTCGTGGCCCGGAAATATCAGCGCGACTACGCGCCGCTTTTGATGCTCTGGAAAGGGATCGCCCGCTTTGCGGTCGGGCAGGGCGTACGCACGCTGTTCGGCGCCTGCAGCATAGGGCTCGGCTACACTCCCGCCTCGATATTCATGCTGCGCCGCTATCTTGAAGAACACCACTACGCCCCGGATTTGGCCGGGCTTGTCCGGGGACGCCGTTCCCCCGCGCCTTTTCCCGGCCCCAACGAACCCCGCGTGCGCGGGCTTGATTACAGGCTGCTCAACCGCGCGGTCAGAGGACTGGAGGCTGGAAAAGACCTGCCCGTCCTTTTCAGGCACTATCTGCAATTGGGCGGGCGCATCGCCGCTTTCCACGAAGACAAGGCGTTTGGAACCCAAGACGCGCTGATGGTCGTCGATCTTGCCGCTGTTCCGAAAAAGACGATGGCGCGGTATCTGGGCAGGGGACGGTAGGGAAGTTTAGGCTTGAGATTTCTGTTGAAACAACTTTGACAAAATGTCGAAATCCGTATGTGACATATAAACCGCTCTAATCAGTATTTCCTTAGTTCCGGCCCTGCAGGGAGAGGCGGGTGATGGCCCGGGACAGGGCAAGCGAGGCCCTTTTGAAGTTAAGGTCCTCGGTTTTCGCGTCAAGGCGGGCTTGGGCGCGCTTGCGCGCTTCTTCCGCCCGGTTGAAGTCGATGTGGTTCGCTTCCTCAGCGCTCTCGGCCAGGACGCTGACGGTGTTTCCGGAAACCTCGGCAAAGCCGCCGGAGATGAACACGTAGTGGGAGTTCCCTTCGCATTTGTAGTGTAACGCGCCTATAGACAAGGCGGAGATAAAGGGGATGTGGCCGGGCAGGACGCCGAACTCGCCCAAAAGCCCCGGTGCGCCTACATACTCTACGTCCTTGCTCAGCACGACGCAATCAGGGGTCACTATATCAAGTCGCAGTGCCGCCATGTTTTCTCCTTGCGCCGCTCAGGTCGCATTTTGCTTGAGACGGCAAGCCCGCCTGCAAGCGTCCCGCGCAAGGATTTGCGCGGCAAGTCCTTGCAGAGCGCGTCGATATTTGCAGTTTACACGCTCTATTGCAGGGCCTGGCGTTTTTTATATTTTTCCTCCGCCATGGCAATCGGGCCGACCATGTAGAAATCGGATTCGCTCAAGTGGTCGTAGTCCCCGTTCAGGATGGCCCCAAAAGCCTTGATCGTGTCTTCCAGTTTCACATACTGGCCGGGCGAGCCGGTAAAAACCTCGGCAACGTGGAAGGGCTGGGAAAGGAAGCGCTGGATGCGCCTGGCCCTGGCCACGGTCACTTTGTCCTCGTCCGAGAGTTCGTCCATGCCGAGGATGGCGATGATATCCTGAAGATCTTTGTATTTTTGCAGAATTTGCTGTACGCCTCGCGCCACGTTGTAGTGTTCCGCGCCCACCACCTGGGGGTCGAGGATGCGCGAAGTGGAGTCCAAGGGGTCCACGGCCGGGTAGATGCCGAGTTCCGCGATCTGGCGCGAAAGCACCAGGGTGCCGTCCAGATGGGAGAAGGTGGTGGCCGGGGCCGGGTCGGTGAGGTCGTCCGCCGGCACATAAATCGCCTGGACCGAGGTGATGGACCCTTTGCGGGTGGAGGTGATGCGCTCTTGCAGACCTCCGAGGTCCGTGCCCAGAGTGGGCTGGTAGCCGACGGCCGAGGGCATGCGCCCTAGCAGGGCGGAGACTTCCGAGCCCGCCTGTGTGAAGCGGAAGATGTTGTCTATGAACAGCAGCACGTCCTGACCTTCCTCGTCTCGGAAATATTCCGCGCAGGTGAGGGCCGTCAGGGCGACGCGGGCCCGCGCTCCCGGGGGCTCGTTCATCTGCCCGTAAACCAGGGCGGCTTTTTCCAGAATACCCGCTTCCTTGAATTCATTGTAAAGGTCGTTGCCCTCGCGCGTGCGTTCCCCGACCCCGGCGAACACGGAAAGTCCGCCGTGCTGTCTGGCGATGTTGTTGATCATCTCCATAAGGATAACGGTCTTGCCGACCCCGGCGCCGCCGAAGAGCCCCATTTTTCCGCCCTTGGGGAAGGGGATCAGAAGATCGACCACCTTGATGCCCGTTTCCAGCAGATCCACCCGGGTGTTCTGATCCGTGAACGCAGGGGCGGGGCGGTGGATGGGCAGATATTTTTCCGCCTTGATCGGGCCGAGTTCGTCTACCGGTTGCCCGACCACATTCATGATTCGTCCGAGGGACGCCCTGCCCACCGGAGCCATGATAGGTTCGCCCGTATCCGCGACCGGCAGGCCGCGTACCAGGCCGTCGGTGGCGTCCATGGCTATGGTGCGCACCACGTTGTCCCCCAGGTGCTGGGCCACTTCGCAGACAAGCTCCGGAGCGTTGGTGTTGTTAGGATTTTTGATGTTCAGCGCATTGAGGATGTTCGGCAGACTGCCTTCCGGAAACTCCACATCCACGACCGCACCGATGACTTGCACTATTTTTCCGCTTTTCTCGCTCATGACCTCTCCCGTTGTCATCCTTTGAGGGCTTCGACGCCGCCCACAATGTCTATAAGCTCGTTGGTGATGGCCGCCTGCCGGGTCTTGTTCATGAGCAGGGTCAGACCCCGGATCATTTCGTCGCAGTTGCGCGTGGCGTTATCCATCGCCTGCATACGGGCCGCGTTCTCGCCAGCCGATGTGTCCAGAAGAGCGCGGTAAATTTGCACTTTTATGTATCGGGGCAGAAGTTCGTTCAGGAGTTCGGCCACCGTCGGCTCATAGACGTAGTCGGCAACTGCCTTTTCTTCCGGCCCCGGCGTATCGTCCGCCGCTATGGGCAGAAGCCGGATCGCCGCCGGCTTCTGCCGGGCCAGGTTTATAAATTCGCCATAGAACAAGTGAACTTCGTCCAGAGCGCCGCTCATAAAATCGTCTATAACCCTGGCCCCGGTCTCGGAGGCCAGCTCGTAGCTGATGCTGTTCATGCGTCCGATCAGGGCCAGGGGCGTTTCATGGCCAAGGGAGCGCACTGCGTCGCGCCCCTTGCGCCCCAGGCAGTAAAAAGAGATCCTTTTGCCTGCGGCGCTTTTTTCCGTAGCGAACTTCAGGGCCGCCGCCGTGATGTTGGCGTTAAACCCGCCGCACAGACCGCGATCCGAAGTGCAAAGGACGATGCCGGCGCCCCCTGTCCCCTGCCGGGCCTCAAGCAAGGGGTGGGCGGCCTCCTCGGCCTTGCCGCCCAAGTTGCGCAGCATGTCGTAAAACTTGTCGGCATAGGGGCGGAAGCGCTCTATGCGCTGCTGCGCGCCGCGCAGTTTTGCCGAGGCCACCATGTACATGGCCTTGGTGATTTGCCTGGTCTTGGTGACTCCGGTGATTTTCAACCGGACGTCTTTTAGCGAAGCCATTACCGCCTCCGCGGCTACCGATTTGCATTCAAGCGGGTTTGAACGCTTTCCACCTGTTTTTTTTGCGAAATGCGACTAAATGTCGCGTCAAGCGACACCAGAGCGGTTTATGTTTGAGATTGTCGCTTGACGGCAAAGCAATTTCGCCTTGCGACAATCTCGCGGCAGGGATTTGCAGGCAAATCTCTGCAGAGCGGTTTATACATTTTCAATGTCGGATCGCTCCAGTCGCTGTCCCGCAGGGGCAGCGCGCCGCCGGAGGCGGCGTGAACAAAGCAAAAACTGCGTTTTTTGCTTTGCGATCTTCACGCCTGCTATGGCAGTACGGGCGTGAGGTCTCATTGGACTTTGAAATCAAGTTTGAATTCCTGAAGGGCCGCCTGGAGGTTCTCCTCAATGGCGGAATCCAGTGCCTTCTTTTCCTTGAGGGCCGAAAGGACCTCGGATTTGGCGGAGGCCATGAATTCCAGAAAACCCTTTTCAAAGGCGCGCACGGCCCCCACGGGCAGGTCGTCCATGAAGCCGTGGGTGGCGGCGTAAATGGAAACCACCTGTTCAAAGTCTTCCATTGGAGAATACTGGGGCTGCTTCAGAAGCTCCACCAGACGCGCTCCGCGTTCCAGTTTCTGTTGCGTAGCCTTGTCCAGATCGGAGCCGAACTGGGCGAACGCGGCGAGCTCGCGGTACTGGGCGAGGTCCAGACGCAGGGTTCCCGCTACCTGTTTCATGGCTTTGACCTGGGCCGCGCCGCCCACGCGCGAGACTGAGAGCCCGACGTTCACGGCCGGGCGTATGCCCGCGTTGAAGAGGTTTGGCTCAAGGTAGACCTGCCCGTCGGTGATGGATATGACGTTGGTCGGGATATAGGCGGAAACGTCGCCCGCCTGTGTCTCGATGATCGGCAGGGCGGTGAGGGAGCCGGCCCCGGCTTCGTCGCTCATTTTGGCCGCGCGTTCCAGAAGCCTGGAGTGCAGGTAAAACACATCGCCCGGAAAAGCTTCGCGCCCCGGAGGACGGCGCAGGAGCAGGGACATCTGGCGGTATGCCGTGGCCTGCTTGGACAGGTCGTCGTAAATGATCAGGGCGTGCTTGCCGTTGTTGCGGTAATATTCCGCCATGGCGCAGCCGGAGTAAGGGGCTATGTATTGCAGGGGAGCGGGGTCGGAGGCCGTGGCTGAAATTATGGTGCTGTAATCCATGGCCCCGTATTTGCGCAAAGTGTCGGCCACCAGGGCGACATTGGACTTTTTCTGTCCGATGGCCACGTAGAAACAGTGTATGTCCGTATTTTTCTGGGCCAGGATGGCGTCGATGCACACGGCCGTCTTTCCGGTCTGGCGGTCGCCGATGATCAGCTCGCGCTGGCCGCGTCCGATCGGGGTCATGGCGTCGATAGCCTTGAGGCCCGTGGGCATGGGTTCATGTACGGACTTTCTGGCTATGATGCCGGGGGCCTTTATTTCCACGGGCAGGGTTTCGGTCTTTCCGAGCGGTCCCAGTCCGTCCAGGGGGCGGCCGAGGGGATCAAGCACGCGGCCCATCACGGAATCCCCGACCGGGACGGAGAAGATGCGCCCGGTACGCTTTACCGGATCGCCCTCTTTCAGGTGGCTGTCGTCGCCCAGCAGGGCCACGCCGACGTTGTCCTCTTCCAGGTTCAGCACCATCCCCATCAATCCGCCGGGGAACTCCAGAAGCTCCATGGACATGGCGTTGCCCACCCCGTGGACGCGGGCTATGCCGTCGCCGACGTAGAGCACGGTTCCGGTTTCGCTCATTTCCACGCGCTTGGCGTAGTTTTTGATTTGGCTTTCGATGATTTTGCTGATTTCTTCGGCTGTTATCCGCATAGCCCTACTCACCCTTGCTGATGGTGTCTTTAAGGATGACCAGTTGAGCGCGCAGGCTCGCGTCCATGACCCGGTCTCCGATCTTCAGGACCAGTCCACCGAGAATCTCGGGGCAGACCTCAAATTTTAGCTTCAGTTCGCAGGCGCCTTTTTCCCCGAGCCGCTTTGAAAGTTCAGCCTTTTGGGCCTCGTCCAGCGGCACGGCGGTATAAAGTTCGCCGCGCACGATATTTTTTTCCGCGTCCAGCAGGGAGTGGAAACTGTCCGTTATGGCGGGAAAATCCCGCAGGCGGTTTTTATCAGCCAGAAGTTTGCAAAAATCAAGGATTGTTCCGCGCATGTCAAGGCGCGGCGCGAGGGTCTCAAGAATTTTTTTCTTTTCAGCAGCCGAGAAAGCGGGATTTTTAAATGCCTCGCGCAAATCCGGCGACTGCTCAAGCGACAGGCGCAACGCCGAAAGCACGGAGGCGCAGTTTTCCAGTTCAGGCAGCCCACTGCCCCTGGTCAAGGCAAAAAGCGCCCGCGCGTATCTGCGCGCAATAATATTGTCGGTCAATGGAACACCACCTCTGCCAGATATTTGTCAATCAGCCGCGCGTGTTCCCCTGCGTCCAGCTTTCGCAGGACCAGCTCTTCGGCGGCCTCGGCTATTTTTTCGGCCAGTTCGGCGCGGATTTCCTGAACGGCGGCCCGAATTTCATTTTCAAGCGCCGTTTGCGCGCGGGTGGAAACGGCCTTGGCCTCTTCCTCGGCCTTGACCAGGATTGCGCTTTTCAGGGCCTCCCCCTGGGAGACGTACTCCGCGATCAGCGCCTTGCGCTCATCCTCAAGGTTGGCGATGCGCTTTTCGACCTCAGCCAGTTTTTGCTCCGCTTCGGCCTTTTTTTGTTCCAGGCCGGATATTTCCCCGGCTATGCCGGCACTACGCCCCCTGAGCAGGGCGGTTGCCTTTTTGCCGAAGAAAAACCAGCACAGGCCGAGAAACATGGCCAGATTGATCACTCGAAAAGCCGTATTGCTCCAGGAAACTTCGTGATCCCCCGCGTCTGCCGCCAAGGCGGGCAGGGCGAAGACGCAAAGAGCCGCAAAGGCCGTTGAACAGATTTTCACAGTCCGCACCTTGAAAAACCTCCTGTACCACGTATCGCTTAACACTGCGCATTCGCTCCGTTTAGAGCATTTTACGCTTGAGATTGCAGCTTGACGCGATACCCGCTACCCGGCGGCGGGGCTCAGTCGAGCAGCTTCTTCGCTGCCAGGGCCGCCATGGCGTTTACTTCATTGAGAAGGGCTTCTTTGGCCGTCTTGCGGACCCTGGAGTAGTCCTGTCTGGCGTTTTCCAGGTAAACATCGGCTGCGGCCCGGGCGTTACCGATCATTTCCCCTTCAAGGGCCTCGGCTTCGGATTTAAGGGCCTCGCGGGCGCGGGCGGCGGCGGTCTTGGCTTCGGTCAACGCGGCTTCGTAGCCGGAAAGTTTCTCCGCGGCCGTGGCCGTGAATTGATCGATCTCGCCGCTGATGCCCTCAATGAGGGTTCTGCGGGCGGCCATGCGGTTGCGTACGGGTTTGATGAGCAGGAAGTTGAGGGCGATAATAGCGACAATGAAATTGACCAACTGGATAAAGATGGTGTGGTCGATGAAAATCATCCTGTCCATTTTTGACCGCCTCCGTGCGCATGCGCTATAGCGGTCTAACCTTCCCTCGGCCAATTGTAAAGCCTTTTTAGGGTAACCGACTCTCGCCTCGCCAGGGTTGTAGATTTGTATTCCAAACAAAATTAGACAGTTATTTGAAATGTGAATTGACATGGGCGGAATTTGCCTGCGCCGTTAATTTTTTTGCCGGGCATCGGAAAGCGGAAGTTCCGTTGGATCGGGGGGGGACCGCAAAGCGTAAAGGGATCTGGCGCGGACGCGAAAAAAAGGGACGGAAAATTCCGTCCCTTTTTGCGGGGTTGAAGGAGTGGATGCGCTCAGACGCTGATGTCCAGGGATCTGCCTATGCCGGCCGCGCTCAGAACGTCTTTTTGGAATTGGTAGTCGGGATTGAGCCTCGGCGCGCTCACGGAACCCGTCGTATTCAGTTTGTCGATCGTTTTGGTTATCAGGTCGGAAGCCGTGGTGTCCTTTATGACCTGCTGGGCCAGAGAAGTCGCTCCCTGTGTGATTGCGGCGTTTGCGATATCCATTTGGTCTGTCTCCTTTTGCAAATATGATACTTGCTTATCCGCAATTCCCCGGAAAACTTTAGGGCAAACTTCAAATTTTGTCTGTCCGCCGGATGCGCGCCGTCTGTGACCAAGGCGTATGCGAACGGCCTTTGCCGGCGCTTTGATGCTGCAAAAGCAATCTGAAGCGTCTGCAAAGGCGCGTGCAAAACCCGCTTTCGCCGTCAAACGGCAAGGCGATCGATCCGTTCCGTTACTGATCCTTGGCCTTTTTGCCCAACGGCCCGACGGCGAAGCGGTACACCTCGCTGATCTCGCGCTCGTATCCGGGGTAAAAGCCCTTGGGCATACCGAGTATTATGCGCGCCCCGCGGTTGAAGTGCACCAGCAGTTCCCCCGCCTTTTCGTCAAAGGCCAGTCCTTCTATTTCGCCCTGGCGCTTGACCTCGGTAAAGGTCTTTTCCAGGGTGACGGTGGCGAAGGTTTTCTCGGTAATATTCACCCGGTACAGGTGATCCGGCTCGTCATAATCGGCTTCTCCGTCGTCCGCCGTGACGAAGAGGTATCCCTTGTAGTAGTAAACTCCCTGAACCCATTGCGGCACAGGGGCAATATGCACCTTGCGCAGGTATTTGCCCGTGTCCAGGCTGTATTCGTAAAGATAGTTGCCGCTGTTGCCGCCCACCCAGGAGCACATCCAGACAGTGCGCTTGTCGCGGTCGACGCAGATGCCGGAAACCTCTTCCTGCCCGGAGGAAGGCTCGAATTTGAAAGACCGCTTGAATTTGAGCGTTTCCGCGTCATGGATGGCGATCTGGATGTCCTTGCCCACGCCGTCCTCAAACCATTCCGCGCTGATGAACAGCTCGCCGTTGAACACGTCGATGTCGCCGATGTGGTTGGATGGAATGGCGTAGCCTTCAAAGGGGTTTTCGTTGGAGGCCAGGAGCTGGCCGTTTTTGTCGTACTTGTAGATGGCCTTGCTGCCGCTGACGTAGTAGTACTTGTCGTCCACGGCTATGCCCTGGCGTCCTTTCACCTCAAAGGCATCTTTCAGTTTGTAGGCGAAAGCGGGGAGCTGGCCGGCGTACTTGCCGCCTTTGTTTTTGGCGTGGGCGAAGGATGCCCCGGCCAGCAACAGGACGATGAAAAGACCGAGAGTGATTTTTTTCATACCTGATTCTCCGGTTGAAACGGTTGCGGGGTGGGGCCGGACGAATTCCTGTGTTTGGGTCGCCGGGCAAAACGGGTAAAGGTCGAGCTTGTGCTCACTTATAGAGAGCAAAAACGGTTTTGGCAACCACGTTATGCCGCGAGCCGGCATTCTTTCGGCCGGGCTTGCCGGGAAAACGCTTTGCTGATAGTACGCTGTACCACTTGGGGCAGTTCGACTTTGAAAAGTTGGACCGCTCTGCAAGGATTTGCTTGCAAATCCTTGCCGCGACATGCTTGCAGGCGGGCTTTGCCCGTCGTCAAGCAAGCATTTCAAGCGCAAAATGCTCTGACGGTGTGAAACGAAGCGTAGCACCGTTCGCGAGATCGGCGTAGGCGTGCTACGCCCGCCCGTCAGGCGGCGGTTTCAAGCGCAAAATGCTCTGGCGCCATCCGCAAAAGCGCGGACTGGCAGGTATCGCGGTGTCCGGCGTTTTGGCCGGAAAGCGGAGAGGGACATAATGGGTATTTTAGCGGAAAAAAAAGCCGCTCTTGCGAAAAATTTGCGGGCTTTGGGCAGCGTGGCCGTCGCCTTTTCCGGAGGCGTGGATTCCACCTTTCTTTTGCAGATCGCCCATGAAACTTTGGGTGACGGTGCGGTCGCCGTCACCGGTCGTTCCCTGAGTTTTCCGAAACGGGAGCTTGAGGCGGCGGAAAATTTCGCCGCCGCCCGCGGTATCCGGCATTTTCTGGTGGATTCCGAAGAGTTGGAGATTGACGGGTTTTCCGACAACCCCCCCAATCGTTGTTATATATGCAAGAAGACCCTGCTCGGAAAAATTCTCGAACTGGCCCGCGCGTGCGGGATAGCGGCGGTGGTCGAGGCCTCGAACATGGACGACGAAGGGGACTACCGGCCCGGACTTCTGGCGGTGGCCGAGCTTGGCGTGCATAGCCCGCTTCGGGCCGTGCATCTCGGCAAATCGGAGATACGCCTTCTTTCGAAGGAGATGGGCCTGCCTACTTGGGACAAACCCTCTTTTGCCTGTCTGGCTTCGCGTTTTCCATACGGGGAGAGAATTGACCGGGAACGGCTGCGGCGCATTGACGCGGCGGAGCAGTTTCTCCTGGATCGCGGCTTCAGGCAGGTGCGGGTCAGGTTTCATGAACAGGGCAGGCTCGCCCGTATTGAAGTGGACGAACCGGGTTTCGGGCTTCTGTGGCGGGAAGAGATCAGGAATCAGGTGCACGCGCGCTTCAAGGAACTGGGATTTGCCTATGTCTGCGCGGACTTGCAGGGCTACCGCACCGGCAGCATGAATGAGACGCTGAAAACCCTTCCTTGAGAGCATATATGCGGATTTCCCTGCGCGGCTTTTGCAGAATCAGGCGCTACGCAAGGTTATGCGCGCTATTTCCGAGGGGACCCCGAGGCGCAGGGGGAAGCCGCTCCAAAGCCCGGCACCGCTGTTCACATAAAGGGGCATGCCCCCCGCTTTGTACCAGCCGCGCAGATAACCGCCGTTGAATTGCGCCACGAACCGGTCCAGACCCAGGATCTGTCCGCCGTGGGTGTGCCCGGAAAGTTGCAGGGAAAAGCCGAGAGTCGCGTTCTGCTCCGCCCCTGTCGGGCGGTGGGCGAGCAGGATGCGCGTGGCGTTTTCCGGAGCGCCGCGCAGGGCCGCCCGGCAGTCCGGAGGAGGCAGGCCGAAGCCTGCGGCCGCGGGATCGGTTATCCCGGCGATCACTATCTTTTGCCCTTTTATGTCCACTGTCCTGTGGCTGTTCAGGAGCGTGGCGAGGCCGAGTTCCGGGAAGACCTTCATCCAGGCGTGAAAATTCGCGTAATATTCGTGATTCCCAACGCAGGCGAAGATGCCGTGGGTTGCGCGCAGTTTTTTCAGATGAGCCACGCTTTTGGCCCGTCTGCTCGGCAGTCCGTCCACGATGTCTCCGCTGAAAAGGATTAGGTCCGGGCGCAGGTCGTTTATTTTTTCCACCAGCGCGGCGCTCCAGGATTCTTGCAGGAGCGGGCCTATATGCAGATCGGAAAGGTGGGCGATGCAAAGCCCGTCCAGCTCGGTGGGCAGTCCGGGCAGAATTGTTTCCATGGCGCGCGTTTCCGGGAGGGCCAGGGCCTGTCTGATGCCGTATGCTGCGGGCAGGGCGGCAAGACAGAGGAGCAGGGCCTTTCTGCGTCCCGGTGAAAATGTCCCCGGCGTTTCCGGTTTCTGGCTTTTGATCGCGCGTTTGGCGATGCCTCGGACAAGCAGGGCGAAATCCCGCGCGAGAACCGCCAGGAAAAGGAAAAGCAGGGTGGAGAAAAGGAGACTTTGAAGGATCAGTACCCAGGATGGGGCTTCCGGAGAGGCAAGGCTGCCGGCGAAGGAGCGCAGAAGCAGGTGCTGTTGCGATACCGCGAAAAGTGCGATTCCGGCTGCGGATTTGAGCGCGGCGCGCACGCGCAACGGCAGGATCAGCCTCACAAGCAGGTATAAAAAGATCAGGCCGGAGATAGCGTGCAGGATCATCTGGCGCTTCCGGAGCCAAAGGTGTCGGCGCGCGATATGTTGAACCGGAGGTAGCGAAAGACTGCGCCGGTCCAGGCGGACATGCGCGGCGACCCGAGCGTTTGCGGGGGGATTTTGCGCCCGTTGCGCCGTGAAAAAATTTCTTCCATTGCCGCCTGTCTTTGTCCGGACGTGGTTATTCATTTGCGTTTATACAGGTCTCAGGCATTTTTCAAGCCGAATGTGTTCTCCGGACTTTGCGGCGCGCACCCCGGCTGCCGAAGGGGGAAAGATACAGCTTAACATTCTCCGGCAAATGGCGTAATCTCCGCAAAGTCCCGCATCGCGGAGAACACTCCCCGCGCGGACGGCATCCTTCGCCCTGATCATGGCCGAGGGCCAGCCCGCCCGGAACACTCCCCGCGCGGACGGCATCCTTTATGAAGAGCAAGAGCGAGGTCTGCATCATATTTGAGCGGCCCGGATGGCGGCCATGGCATCCTGTACATCGGTGGAGCGCAGCCGCGCGGCGCCATAAGCATAAACCCGGCCTAAATGGTGAACCGGCATGTCACGGCCGGGATCGCCCGGGTCGCGGGAGCGTATCGCAGTCCTTATAGCATTTTGCGCTTGAGATTGTCGCCTGACGGCGGGCGCAGCCCGCCTGCGCCAATCTCGCGGACGGTGTTACGCTTCGCTCCACACCGTCAGAGCATTTTAGCGGAAAGATACTTTCAATGACAAATGCTCTAAGGACTGGCTTGCGGCGCAAAGCGCCGCCGGCAATGCGGAGACGGGACGGATACTGAAAAAATTTTAAGGCATTTTGTCATTATGGAAATCCGGAACCCGAGATGCACCGAGGCTTTGCTTATGTTTGTACGCCTGTCCGTCGCCTTGTGCGGCCTTGTCCTGATGTTTTCCGCCCCCGCTTTCGGAGCGGAGCGGAGGCCCCTGCTTCAGGACGGGAAAAAAACGCTCTATCAGCGCGTCGTGACCCATCCGGGGGCGGAGATGAGAGCCGCCCCTTCCCCCGGCGCGGAGCTTGTTCAGGAGCGCGTCAGGACCTTCAGCGTGTTCTATGTCTTCGGCCGCTCCGACGGATACCTGGAGGTAGGTCCCTCCAGCAGCGCGCCTGACGGGTGGATACGGGAAAGCGACGCCACTTTCTGGCCTCAGGCCGTCACCATGCTCTTCACAGATCGCGGCGGTCGCGGGCCGGTGCTTTTTTTTAAAGACGAGAAATCCTTGACCGACGTTTGCGCCGCCGAGGATATGCGCGAACGCCTGCGTCTTATCAATGCGCGAATGTCGGTGAACCGCAACGGCCAGGCGGCCCTTCCGGATTTTCCGGTAATAGCCGCCGAGCCGTCGGACGCGGAAGGCGCTGTTTCCGCGGGTCGTTTCTACCTCATGCCGGTGAAGGGCATGGCCGAGCCCTTTGCCGGAACCAAGTTTCTGGAAGTGGCTTCCATTGATCCGGAACAGATCAGGACGGAACAGGCAGGCGCGGCCGGAGAAGAGCGGGCTGCGCTTCCGACCGGGGCGCTTCCGACCGGGGTGCGTCCGTCCGGGGTGCGTCCGAGCATGGGCGTGGCTTTTGTCATAGACAGCACGATCTCCATGCGTCTTTACATTGAAGAAAGCCTTAACGTCGTCCGTTCGGCCTTCGACAGCATCGAAAAGCATGGCCTCGGCGCGGACGTGGGGTTTGCCGTGGTGGCATTTCGCAGCAACATGCAGGATCGGCCGGCGCTGGAATATTTGACCAGGAAAATTTGCGATTTCACAAAGCTGAGTGACAGAAAAACCTTGGAGATCGCCCTGTCCGGTGTGAAAGAGGCCAAAGTCTCGACCCATGATTTTGACGAGGATTCCATGGCCGGGATCAAGGCGGCTGTGGACGGTCTGGACTGGGAAGGTTATGACGCGCGGGTCATTGTGCTGATTACCGACGCCGGGCCCCTGCGTCCCGGCGATCCTCTGGCGAGCGCGCCCATGCTTCCGACGGAGATGCGCGACTACGCGCGAACCAAGAACATCCGGCTTACCGTCTGCCACATTCTTTCCCCGCGCGGCGAGACGGATCAGGACTACGCCGCCGGGGCATACCGGGAACTCACGAGCGTCGGCGGCGGACTTTCCAGCTACATGGCCATCCACGCTCCGGACAGCGTCACCGGGGTGGGAAACTTCAGCCGGACGGCCGAACAACTCGCCGCCGGGCTGATCGGCGTGTTGCGCGATGTCGGCAAGGGCTTTGTCGGGGCGGACGGCAAGGACGCGGGGCAGGTGAAGGGCAAGGACGCGGAGCAGGCGGAGGAAGCCTTCTCCTTGAGCGCGCAGGAGGCGCATGCCAGACGCATCGGCGAGAGCATCGGCTATGCGGCCTATCTGGATTTTCTCGGCAAAACGCGCGTCACCCGCAGCCCTCGTCTCGTCAACGCCTGGATCGCGGATATGGATCTTGCCCTTTTGGCCGATGGCCGCTACGTTCCGGCGGTGGAGGCGGCTGTGCTGATTACCAAGAACCAGTTGAGCGATTTGCAACTCGCCTTGAAGATTATAGTGGACAATGCCGAGCGCACCAAAAAGACCGACGCCAGGGATTTTTTTCAGTCCATACTCGCGGCTTCTGCCCAGATGGCCAGGGATCCGGCCGCATTCAGCGCCGGCAGGGGGCAGAGCATCATGGAAACAGGGGTGCTCGGAGAATTGCTGGAGGGTCTGCCCTATAAAAGCGATGTGATGCTGTTGCGCGAAGACGACTGGTACAGAATGAGCATAGGTGAGCAGACCTTTTTCATAAACCGTCTGAAGTCGCGCATCAGCCGTTATGAGGAATACGATTTGGACGTCAGCGCATGGGAGGGATTTGGCGCGCCGAATTCCGGCGATTGGACCTGCCGGATGCCCCTGAATATCCTTCCCTAGTGTTTACTTGCAAAAGTAAACACTACAAAACCCGAAGGGTTTTGCGCCGCCGAAGGCGGCGTGAGCACGGCGAAAACCGCGTTTTCCGCCGTGCGATCTTGTCGCTTGAAACGAAGCGAATGCGCAGTGTTAAGCGATACACGGTACAGGTACTATGGCTGCGCCTGCCCCTATAGTTCTTGCCCTGCGCGGCCTGCGCAAGGATCGCCGTACCGAACGGGCGGAGCATTACAGTTTGTCCGTGCCGGCTCTGGACGTGCGGCTTGGGGAAAAGATACTGATCAGCGGTCCGTCCGGCGCGGGCAAGAGCACTTTTCTGGATATGGCCGCCATGGCTCTGAAGCCTGACGCGGCTGACGAATTCTTTTTTTTTCCGGGCGCGCGCGCGGGAGACGGCAGGGCCTGCGACATAGCCGCCGCTTGGACGCGCAAGGATATTGAGCGCCTTGCCATGTGGCGCAAGCACATCGGCTACGTCCTGCAAACCGGAGGACTCTTGCCTTTCCTGAGCGCGGAAGACAACATCAGGGTGCCCTCAAAGCTTTTGGGATTGTCCGCGCAAAAGGACAAGACGGCAAGAATGGCGGCGCGTCTGAAAATCTCCGGACTTTTAAAAAAATTTCCCGCCCAGCTTTCAGTCGGCGAACGTCAGCGCGTGGCCATCGCCCGCGCCTTGGCCGCAGATCCGCCCCTGGTCCTGGCGGATGAGCCTCTGGCCTCCCTGGACCCGGAAAACGCGCGGACAGTGCTCGACATGTTCATGGACAACATAGAGGATGCGGGCACCACCTTGATTGTCGTCAGCCACGCCACCGATCTGATGGAGAACATGGATTTTCGCCGCCTGATCCTTGAGACGGGCGCACGGGACGGCAAAGCCTTTGCCGTGCTGAAAGAAGGTCCGGGGTGAGATTGAAAACGCCGTTCACTTTTGGGGCGGACAGCTTCAGGCGTGTCGTTCCGGGACGGGCATGGATGCGCTCCCTTGTCCAGGCCCTGGGTCTGGCCTTAAGCGATTACCGGCACGAAGCCCTCTTTTCCGCCTGTTCCGTTTTTGTCCTGGCCGCCGTTTTGGCCCCGCTCATGGTGTTGCTCGGCGTCCGCAACGGGGTGATCTCTGCTATGACGGACCGGTTGTTGCGCGACCCGCGCACCTTGGAAATTATCCCGGTCGGGAGCGGGAAATATTCCCCCGAATGGTTCCGGGAACTCGCCGCCAGACCGGAGACGGCCTTTGTCGTGCCCCAGACCCGTTCCATAGCGGCCACCATCAGTCTGACCAATCCGAATCGGCCAAACCTCGGACTCAACGTGACCCGGATTGTCGCCACCGCACCCGGAGATCCGCTGCTTGAACGCTACGGGCTGCCGGAGGCCGGTTTCGTCCGGGACGAGAAAAGCGCCGACCCCCTCTATCCAGCGCCCCTGGTCATAGTTTCCGCCTCCGTCGCTCGCAAGCTGGCCGTGCCCGCATCGCCGCAGGAATTGAAAGACCCCGCCGGTTACTGGTTGGAAGGGCGGGTGGAGCGCGTGCTGCAAGGCAGGCGCGAGGCGGCGGGCATAAATCTGCGCGTGGCGGCGGTGTTGCCTCCTGAAGCATTGGGGGTGGACGCTGTCTTTGTTCCTCTGGAGGCGCTGGCGGCCGCCGAGGATTACCGGGACGGGAAAAACGCGCCGCTTTTCCGCGCCCTGGCCGCGCCGCGCGCGGAAAAGCGTTCTGAAAAGGCGGTCACGCCGGAAAACTTTGAAGATTATTCCGCCTCCCTGTACCGGGAAAGGGAGTATGCCTCATTCCGTCTATACGCCCGCAGCCTGGATGCGGTGGAGCCGTTGTGGAAATGGCTGGCGGCGCGGGAAGTGGAAGTTTACGTCAAGGTCGAGGAGATCGAGGCGGTAAAAAGCCTGGACCACGCGTTCTCCGTGATCTTCGGGCTGATTACCGGCGCGGCCCTGTTCGGGTTCGCCGCTTCCACGGCCGGCAACGCCTTGGCCGGAGTGCGGCGGAAAAGCCGTTCCCTCGGGCTCATGCGTCTTCTGGGGTTCCCCGGGGCGGGCATCGTTCTCTTTCCCGTTGTCCAGTCACTGCTCACGGCATTCTCCGGGGCGATGCTGGCGGATTTGCTCTATCTGATCGTGGCCTTTGCCATAGACAGCCTTTTTTCTGCCTCCCTGCCCGGCAAAGCGGCCGTCTGCTCCCTGTCTCCGGGTCAGACGCTCGCGGTTTTCGCCGCCGTTCTCGCGGTTTCCGCCCTGTCCTCCGTTGCGGCGGCGCGTCAGGCGGCCGACATTGAGCCTTCCGAGGTCCTGCGCGATGTATGAGGGGCGGAGTCCGGTTTTTTCCGGGAAACGCAAGCGCTTTACGGTCTTTTGCGCGGTTGGGGCCTTTTGCCTGTTCCTGTCTTTGCCGTCGGGAGTGGATGCCGCGTTGAGTTTGAGACGCAAGGTTCCGGACTTGGTCGAGGTTTTCAATCCCGTCCCGGCGCGGGGAGATTTCATCCTGCCCATGCCCTGCGGGGCGGGCATGGCATTCAGGGCTGCCGGGGTGAGGGCAGGAGGCTTTCTTGAGGACTTTGTGACCGATTTTGGTTGCAGGAGTTGCGCCCGCACGGGTGGCGGCTATTACGAAAGCTCCTACCGGGCCGCTCTGGGCGCCCCCCTTTCCGCTTCCGACCTTCCGCAAGACGCGCTGCTGCTTCCGCCGGAGGATGCGCCCGGAGAATATTTTTTTTATCTGATTGGCAAATATGAGATAAGCAATTTTCAGTGGAAGGCGATCATGGAGGGTTGGTGTCCTTCGGATTCCGCTCCCATGTCTTCGGAGGACGCCTTGCCCAGAACCGGCCTTACCTGGATTGAGGCGCTGAATTTCGCTTCTGCCTATACAGAGTGGCTTTTGCGTAACGCGCCGGAAGCTTTGCCGAAATTTGCCGGAGATTCCAAAAATACGGCTTACCTGCGCCTGCCTACGGAAACGGAATGGGAATACGCCGCGCGCGGAGCCCAGGCGGCTTTGGCAGGCGTTTTTCAGAACAAGGAGTTCTTCCCTTTGGAAGAAGGGCTTGATTACAAGGACTATGCAGTGTTCCGGCCAGACGGCGCGGGCGGTCCGGAGGAAGTGCTTCCCATTGGTTCAAAGCGTCCCAATCCCTTGGGTCTGTATGACACGGCGGGCAATGCGGCGGAGATGGTTATCGACAATTTTCGTTTCTCTCTGGGAGGGCGGTTGCACGGCTCGGCCGGAGGGGTGATTCGCAAGGGCGGCAGCTTTCTCTCTTCGACGGCCGAAATAATGCCCGGACGACGTGAAGAAGTGGCCCCCTTTCTCGCTCACGGAGCGAACCGGGTCAGGGATCTGGGCGCGCGTCTGGTCGTATCCGGCATCAATACCCCGCAGGGAGAGCGTCCCTTGGAGCTGGCCAGGGAATGGCGGGCGCGGGATTCTGGAGAAAAGGCCGGGGCGGACGGGCCGGCGCGGCCTCTGGAGGAAATCGACCGGCTTCTCGCTTGGGCCGGGGATAGCGGGAAACGGGACATTCTGGAGCGTCTGCGCAATGCCTTTCAGGACAGAGACGCCGCTTTTGCCGAAGAACACGTAGGGCGGGCGGACGAGCTTATCCGCGGGGCGCTGTTCATGCTGGAGTCCGTGCGCAATTACGCGGTGCGCCATAAGGAGATGCGCGAGCGTCTTGAGGAGTGCCTTAAAACCGGCGGGCAGGCGGACAAGGGAGAAAACCGGGAACAGATCTCCGACGCCGTCCGGGATATGGAAAACTACCGCGTCTATTGCGTGGAACTGCGCGCTTCCGTTGAAGCGGCTCTGCATTTCTACCGCCGGGCGGTGGAAGATGCGCTGAACTTTTCTCCTCTGCTTTTTGAGGCGAGAATGAAAGCGATGCGGGTGGAATTCATGGATGACGATCTCCTGAATGCAAACATGCGCGTGCAGGCGGACATCTATGAAAGGCATACGCGGATGGCGCGCGAGGGCAGCGAGGCGGCGCTTCTTACCAGCAAGTTCCTGCTGCGGGACATTCTGCCCGACAACCTCCACCCGGGGCTGGTAAATGCAGATTAGGCCGTTTTACGCTTGAGATCGTCGCCTGACGGCGAACAAATCTCGCCTGCGCCTATTTGACGAGGATCTGTAAGGACAAATCCTTGCGAACATTTCAAATGTGAAATGCTCCAATTCCGGCCGGCTGTTCCGGGAGACGGATGAAGGTACGCCATGTTGAATTTGCCCTTTGCGGATCTCTGGGCCGCGGCGGATGGGCGCAGCCTCGAACAAGAGCGCCTTTTCTGGGATAAGCGGGCCTGTGATTTCAGCCTGCTGACGGACAAGACCGGAGCGGATGGGCGGCTTTTGTCCTTTCTGGGGAAGCGGGAGGCGCTTTTCAAGGGTGCCAGGGTTTTGGACATAGGCTGCGGAGCGGGCCGGCATGCCTTGGCCTTTGCCCGGCGGGGAGCGCAGGTCACGGGACTGGATATCTCCCCGGAGATGATTGCCTGTGCCGGGGAAAACGCTGCGAAAAGCGGGCTTGGCGTTGATCTTCTCACCCTGTCCTGGCAAGAGGCGGACCTTGAGGCCATGGGGTTTATCAGGGCCTTTGATTTGGTTTTTTCCTCCCGCAGTCCGGCGATCAATTCCGAAGAGGCGCTTTTGCGCATGCACAGCGCCTCGCGTGCGTACTGTTTCCTTATAGCCTTTATTTTCAGGGATGATTTGTTGCTGGCGCGCTATACGGATGCGGTCCTCCCGGGACGGGCGGCGCACAGGCATGTCGGCGGCGCTTTGTATGCCTTCAATATCTTGTGGAGCCACGGCATAAGCCCGAATTTCCTGTGTGAGGACGTAAACTGGGTCAAGGAAGAGGATGCGGATGAAAAATTTGACGATTACCGGCGGCAACTGCGGCCTTTTTTCCCGGATGGCCGGGTTCCGGAGGTGGAATTGAGGGATTTTCTGCGCAAACAGAGCGTTGAGGGGAGGGTAGAGCGCGAGATAACCGCCAAAACGGCCTGGATATTTTGGAAGGCATAGACCTTGCTGGCATTCCGTTCTCGGGGGAATGCTGATTTCTCTACATCTGAGGAAGGGCTGATTAATTGGGGCTCCGCCCCAAACCCCGCAGGGGGAGCGTCAGCCGTAGGCAAGTCTTCTAGCCGTACGGATGACGACAGCAGCGATAATGATTTCCCCCGGACCCCCTCGATAGTAACTAGTTGAAATATCTATTGGGCGTATAGAGAGCAAAGCCATCCAAAAATAAATCAGTGCTTCCCTAATATAGATGGTTATCTGGGCCGGGGATTGGGGAAAAGACCGGCAGGCCGCTTTTGCCGTCAACCGCTGTCGCGCCTTGCGAGTTTTTTTCCGGTTTGCGCGCGGGCGTGCCCCGGACGCCTGCTCCAGAGGGCAGTCGCGTTGCCCGGGTCAGCAGGACAAGCCCGGCCCCGGAGCAGGCGTAGCGGGCACTCTGCTTTTGGCCGGGCAGGGCTATCGGGCCGGAAACGATGCGCAAATCCATGGCTGTATCGCCGAGTCCGGAGTGTTTGCCCGCTCCTGCCGGGTCTTCGCTTTTTCTTTTCTCCCGGCCGCCGTGCGGGTTGATGATGCGCGCCGGGGCGGTTCCCGGACGGCGGGGTGCAAGAGAAAGGTCTGTTTGGCGCATTTGCTGCGCGTTCATCTCCAGATGCAGAAAACTGAAGGCCAGGTTTTCTTTCGGCAATCCGGCCAGTTTGCCGAGTCGGAGCAGGTCTTCCGGAACCGCGTTGGCTACGCAGGTAAAATGGCACCAGCCGGAAGGAGTTTTGCCCGGTTTGGCGTCTTTCTTCCAGCCAGTTTCGAATCTGGGCAGAAAGGGGCAGGGGGCGTCGTGCGTGCAGGGACTAAGTGTGTGGAAATCCCTGGCAATCGCCTCCTTGCGCGCCATGGCCACCAGTTTTCCGCCGAGGCGCGTGCCCGGCTCAAGGAGAAACAGCCGTCCTCCCGGCCGCAGGGCGCGTCCGGCTTTTTTCGCAACGGCTTCAAGGCCGGCGCCTGGTTTTTGCGTTTCGGGTTTTCCGTCCGTTTCGTTCAACACGTTGAGTATTGTGAGCAAATCCGCCCCGGCGCCCAAAGCGCCGGGAGGGAAAAGCCCTTTGGGACTGTGCATGAGCCTTATTCGCCAGGGGCAGTTTTTGCCCGTCATCTCCCGCAGTATGTCCGCGCCGATTTCAAGAGGCAGTTTCGCGCTGTCGGCGCAGATGAATTCCAGAGGTACGTGGCGCAATTCGGGTCTGGCGCACCACAGGGCCAGGGCCAGGGTCAGGGGGCCGCTTCCCAGGTCAAGCGCAACCGCTCCGGGGCGCAGTCCGAGATCGAGGCCGGGCAGCAGGCGGGAGAGGCGGCAGATATTCCAGGGCAGAAAATAACAGAGATAGGCGGCGGTCAATCGCGGCCACGCCCAGTAAGGGCGGGCCAGCTCTGCGCGCCTCACGGTCAGGATGCGGGACAGATCCCTAATCGCCGATGGCAGGTCGGCACGGTGCCGCGCCGGGATCGGAAAGACGCGGGCCGTCGCCTCCGCGAGCTTTTGCAGGTCCGCCTCAAAACCTGGCGGAGGAGGGCAGACCACGTTGCGTCGAACGCCGTCGGCTTTCTTTTCAGGATGAGGCATTCGCGCTTCTGGCCAGTACCCGGAAATGCACGGGCTTCTCCCGCACAAAGACACTGTTTTCGAGGCTGATCAGGGCTTTGCGGATCCCCGCCACCGGGGCCGAATGGGTCATGATCAAAAGGGGCACGCACTCGCCTTTGTCCCTGATCCCGATCGGAGATTCCCCGGCGTCGCCTTTCTGGTTAACCTCGGCGATGGATATGCGGTTGTCCGCCAGAATTCCCGCCACGTCGCGGAGCACGCCCGGCTTGTCCAGCACAGTCAGGCGGATATACCAGGGACTGAAGCAGTCGCTGTCCGGCTTTACGCGCGCGACGACTGCCCTGCGGCGTAAGGGGAAACCCGTGTTGTCCGGGGTGGTGCCCCTGGCGATTTCCAGAATGTCGGCGAGCACGGAACCCGCCGTGGGCAGGCCGCCTGCGCCCCTGCCGTGCAAAAAGAGCGAGCCGCAGGCGTTGCCCTCAATGCGCACGGCGTTGTACGCCCCTTCGACCCTGGCCAGGAGAAACTTCTCGTGCACCAGGGCCGGGCACACGCCCGCCTCCATGCGGCCTTCGGAGGGGTCTTCCACCGCCTCGCTCCGGGCGTATCCGATGAGTTTGACGCGATAACCGAATTCACGCGCATAGCGGATGTCGGCCCGGGTCACGCCGGAGATGCCCTCTATCGGTATGTTTCTGTACGGGTAATCTATTCCCCAGGCCAGGCGGATGAGCAGGGCGAGTTTGTGCGCGGCGTCGAACCCGTCTATGTCCAGGGTCGGATCCATCTCCGCGTAGCCCAGTTCCTGGGCTTTGCTTAAAGCCGACGCGAAATCCCGGCCCTTCTCGCTCATTTCGGAGAGGATGAAATTGCAGGTGCCGTTCAAGATGCCGAGCAGGTTGTCAATGCGGTTGCCGGCCAGGGATGCGCGCAGGGTTCTGATTATGGGGATGGCCCCGCAGACTGCCGCCTCGTAGCCGAGATGCAGGTCGTTTTTTTCGGCCAGTTCGAAAAGGCTGCCGCCCTGCTCGGCCAGCAGGGCCTTGTTGGCCGTAACCACGCTTTTTCCGCTTTCAAGCGCGCGGCGGATGATGCAACCGGCCTGGTCCACCCCGCCGATCAGTTCTACAAGCACGGCAATTTCCGAATCCCCCAGCAGGTCTTCGGCCTTGTCCGTAAGGATTGCGTTCTCCGGCAAAGGATAGGCCCGGGGACGGGAGAGGTCGCGTACCAGGACGCGTTTGATGCGCACCTCGCGGCCGGTTCGGGCGAAAATTTCATCCCGGTTTTCCCGCAGGATGCGCACAAGGCCTGCGCCGACCGTTCCGAAGCCTGCAAGTCCCAGGATAAGGGGAGGGCGTTTGTCAGACATCGCTTCCCGCCTTGGAAAGAGCTTTTTTAATGCCGCGCACGGCCTGGTTGGTGCGGTGCTGGTTTTCTATAAGCGCGAAACGCACGTGGTCGTCGCCGAGCGAGCCGAAACCCAGGCCGGGCGATACCGCCACATGGCCTTCCTTCAACAGCAGCTTGGAAAATTCCACTGATCCCATGGAGCAGAATTCTTCCGGGATACGCGCCCAGACAAACATGGTGCCTCTGGGCGCCGGCACTTCCCAGCCGATGCGGGCAAGACCTTCAATGAGCCAGTCCCGGCGTTGCCTGTAGGTGTCGCAGATCTGCGCCACCTCGTCGTCAATTCCGTGCAGGGGGGCGTTCAGGGCCACGGTCGCGGCTATCTGGATAGGTTGAAAAATACCGTAGTCCAGATAACTTTTGATGCGCTGCAAGGCATGGATCATTTCCCGGTTGCCGACGCAAAATCCGACCCTCCATCCGGCCATTGAATAACTCTTGGACATGGAGAAAAATTCCACTCCCACATCCTTGGCGCCCTCCGCCTGCATGAAGCTCGGTGCCTGGTATCCGTCAAAGACAAGGTCGGCATACGCCAGATCGTGCACCACCAGGATTTTGTGTTCTTTGGCGAAGTCGACTATTTTCCGGAAGAAGTCCAGGCTCGTCACCTCGGTGGTCGGGTTGTGCGGGTAGCTGATGATCAGGAGTTTTGGCTGGGGCCAGGTCTGACGCACGGCCAAGGTCAGGTCCTCGAAAAAGTTCCGCTCGCGTCCGATCGGGATGCGGCGCACGTCCGCGCCGGCAATTATCGGCGCATAGGTGTGGATGGGATAAGTGGGGTCCGGGGTCAGAACAACGTCGCCGGGCGAGAGCATGGCCAGGGCAAGGTGGGCCAGCCCTTCCTTGGCGCCCATGGTGGCTATGGCTTCTGTCTCCGGATCGAGATAAACTGCGTAGCGGCGGTTGTACCAGTCGCAGACGGCCTTGCGCAGATTCGGGATGCCGCGCGAAGCGGAGTAGCGGTGGTTCACAGGTTTGGCCGCCGCTTCCACGACCTTGTCCACGATAAATTGCGGGGTGGCCAGATCCGGGTTGCCCATGCCGAAATCCACCACGTCGATGTTGTTGCGGCGCATCTGCATCTTCAGATCCGTGACCACCGAAAAGACATAGGGGGGCAGGCGGCGCATTCTGGGGAACTGATCCATCAATTCGGTCTCCGCGTTGCTTTGTGTGCTCTGTTTGGGTTTTGTAGTGTCTACTTTCGCAGGTAACCACCAGAACATTTTGCTCTTGAGATTGTCGCTTGCCGGCGAAACAACTTCTCCTTGCGACAATCTCGCGGCGGGGATTTGCCGACAAATCTCCGCGGGGCGGTTTATACATTTTCAATGCCAAACCGCTCCAGCTTTGGCTGGTTTTGCCTGATAGCCCGATTTATATTATATTCCAGGCGAGGGTTCTGTAAAGGGAAGAATAATGGGAAGAAATACAAGGACAGGCAAGGCCCCGGAACCGGGCGTCTTTCGCCTGGAAAGCCAGTATGTGCCGCGCGGGGATCAGCCAGAGGCCATCGAGATGCTGAGCGCGAACATCAGAGAGGGGGTGAAGGATCAGGTGCTGCTCGGCGTCACCGGCTCAGGCAAGACTTTCACCATGGCCCACACTATTGCCGCCGTGAATCGTCCCGCCCTGATCCTGGCTCCCAACAAAACACTGGCCGCGCAGCTCTACAGCGAATTCCGGGTGCTTTTTCCGCACAACGCCGTGGAGTATTTTGTCAGTTATTACGACTATTATCAGCCCGAGGCCTATGTCCCGGCCTCGGATACCTATATAGAAAAAGATTCCTCCATCAACGACAACATAGACAAGCTGCGCCACGCCGCCACCCACGCCCTGCTTACCCGGCGCGACGTGATCATAGTGGCTTCGGTTTCCTGCATCTACGGGCTGGGTTCGCCGGAATACTACGCCCGTCTGGTCATTCCGGTGGAGGTCGGGCAGCGCCTTGCGCGCGAGGAGGTGATCGCGCGCCTGGTGGATATCCAGTACACCCGCAATGACTATGATTTTCATCGGGCTACCTTCCGGGTGCGCGGCGACGTTCTGGAGGTCATTCCCTCCTATGAGCACGAGCGCGCCCTGCGCCTGGAATTTTTCGGGGACGAGATCGAGGCCATATCCGAGGTGGACCCCCTGACCGGCAAGGTGCTGAACCCGGTGGGCAAAAGCGTAATTTATCCGGCCAGCCACTATGTCTCGGACCGCGACAACCTGTTGCGGGCCGTATCCGATATCCGCGAAGAACTCAGGTTCTGCCTGACCGAGCATCAGGCTAACAACCGCCTGGTGGAGGCGCAACGTCTGGAGCAGCGCACTTTGCTTGACCTGGAGATGATGGAGCAGATCGGCTATTGCAGTGGGGTGGAGAACTACTCCAGGCATTTGGACGACCGGGCGGCAGGTTCCCCCCCCTCCTGTCTGCTGGACTATTTTCCCGATGATTTTTTGCTTTTCGTGGACGAATCCCATATCACCATCCCCCAGGTCGGCGGCATGTTCAGAGGAGACCGCTCGCGCAAGGAAACTCTGGTGCGTTACGGCTTTCGTCTGCCTTCGGCACTGGACAACCGGCCTCTGTCCTTTGAGGAATTTCTGGCCCGCATCGGTCAGAGCGTCTATGTCTCCGCCACCCCCGGCCCCTGGGAATTGGACCGCTCCCAAGGGCTGGTTGTGGAGCAGATTATCCGGCCCACCGGCCTTGTAGATCCGGTCTGCGAGGTGCGGCCGACGCGCGCCCAGATGGACGATCTCCTGGCCGAATGCCGGCTTTGCGCGCAAAACGGTTCGCGTGCCCTGGTCACTACCCTGACCAAACGTCTGGCCGAGGATTTGACGGATTATTTCGGCTCCATGGGGATCAGGGCCAAGTACCTGCATTCGGATATAGACACCCTTGAGCGCATGAGCATCATCCATGCCTTGCGCAAAGGGGAATTCGACGTGCTTGTGGGTATCAACCTCCTGCGCGAGGGACTGGATATCCCGGAGGTATCTCTGGTAGCCATTCTGGATGCGGACAAGGAGGGTTTTCTGCGTTCCACCGGGTCCCTTGTGCAGACTTTCGGACGCGCCGCACGCAATGTGAGCGGCCGCGTGATTCTCTATGCCGACCGCGTGACCGCCTCCATGCGCGCGGCAATGGAGGAAACGGCCAGACGGCGCGAGCGGCAGGAAAGCTTCAACATAAGCCGGGGCATAACCCCGGTGGGTATCAGTAAGGATGTTGATACGCCCTTTGACGGGCTTTTCCCCTCCCCCGGCCGGGAAGATGCGCGTCAGGAACGTAAGGGATCATCTTCGTCCGCGCCGGCTTCGGACCCGCGCGAGCTGGCCCGTCTTGTCCAGGGTCTGGAGAAGGAAATGCGCGCGGCCGCGCGCGAACTGGAATTCGAGCAGGCCGCGGTTCTGCGCGACCGTATCCGCGACTTGCGTAAATGTCTCCTGCTTTCCGGAACGGAAGAGAAAAGTCCATGAAACTTTTTGGAGCGCGAAAGAGGTGCGAAGTATGAGAGACGGAGAGGAAAAGGTCGCGCCGGAGGCGACGGCCGCGCGCGTCGCGCAGTTGATCGAGCTTTTGGAGTATCACGGGCGGCGTTATCATGTGCTGGACGATCCGGAGATCTCCGATGCGGAGTATGACGCCATGTTCGTTGAACTGCTCGGCCTGGAGGAGGAGTATCCGGCCTTGCGCTTGCCGCATTCCCCGACCTTGCGCGTGGGCGGGGAGATTTTGGAGAGCCTGCCCTCCCGCGCCCATTCCCTGCCCATGTACAGCCTGGACAACGTTTTCAGCCTGAGCGAGGGCCGGGACTACGTGCGCAAACTCCTGCGCCTTTTGCCGGACGAGGATGAAAGCTCTCTATCCTTCTGGATGGAGCCGAAGATGGACGGTTTGGCCATGGAACTGATTTATGAACGCGGTTTTTTCGTCCGGGCTCTGACCAGAGGGGATGGGCTGACAGGTGAAGAGGTTACCGGCAATATGCGCACGGTGCGCAATGTGCCCCTGCGCCTTTCCGGCCCTGTTCCCGAACTTGTCGAGGTGCGGGGTGAGGTGCTGATCAGCAGGAAGGATTTCGCCGCCTTGAACGCCCGTCAGGAACAGAGCGGGGGCAAGCTGTTCGCGAACCCGCGCAACGCCGCCGCCGGGTCCGTACGCCAGCTTGATTCCTCCGTTGCAGCCCGCCGGCCCCTGCGTTTTTTAGCCTACGGCACGGGGCGCGTCGAATGGGACAAAGCCTGGAGCACGCAACAGGAGTTGATGTTCTGGATCCGGGATCTGGGTTTTGAGATCGCCCCCAATGCGGAGCTTTGTCCCTCCTTCGTCGCTTTGGAGGAATGGTGGAATTCCCTGGTCGCGGCGCGCGATTCCTTTCCCTTCGATCTGGATGGGGCGGTAGCCAAGATCAACAGTCTGGCTTTGCAGGAAAAGCTGGGCTTTACCTCCAGGGCGCCCCGCTTCGCGGTGGCCTTCAAGTTCGCTGCGCCGCGCGCGCGCGCCAGGCTTCTGGACATCAGCCTTCAGGTCGGGCGTACCGGGACCCTGACCCCGGTGGCCAATCTCTCCCCGGTCAATGTCGGCGGGGTGGTGGTGCGCCGCGCCACCTTGCACAACGAGGACGAGATTCGGGTCAAAGATCTGCGCATCGGCGATACGGTGCTGGTGCAAAGGGCCGGAGACGTCATCCCGGAGGTTGTGGCGGCCTTGCCCGAACTGCGCGACGGCACGGAAAAGGTTTTTGTCTTTCCCGCGTTCTGCCCGGAATGTGGCGGCAGCGTTTTCCGGGAGAAGGGTGAATCCGCCGTGCGTTGCTTAAACCGGGCCTGTCCGGCCGTGCTGCGGGAATCTGTCAAGCATTTTGTGTCCAAGGCCGGTCTGGATATCCAGGGTTGGGGAGGAAAATTGGCGGAACAGTTGCTGCGGGCAAAACTCCTGTACAGTCCGGCCGATATTTTCGCCCTGAAGGATGATGACCTGCTAAGACTGGAGCGCCAGAGGGAAAAATCCGTAGCCAACCTGCGCGCGGCCCTTGAGGACGTGCGCCGAAACTGCACCCTGCCCCGGTTGATTTCCGCTCTGGGCATCCGCCATGTGGGAGAGGAGACGGCCAAGGCCCTGGCCGGGGAATTCGGCTCCCTTGACGCCTTGAGTGCGGCGGATGTCGGAGCACTGTGCCGGGTCAGAGACGTGGGTCCTGAAGTCGCCTCCTCCATCCGGGATTTTTTTATGGCCGAGGGCAACCGGCGTTTGCTTGAAGATTTACGCGGGCAGGGGGTTTGGCCGACGGCGCGGGCAAAATCCGTGGCTGAACCCGAAGCGGGGCGGCTGCGCCAGGGGCTTCTGCCCTTTTCTCCTGGGGCGGAGAAAGAAGGGAATGGGGCGGAAAGAGAAAGCCCCAAACCCGGCGCTTCTCCCCTGTACGGCAAGACCATACTGTTTACCGGGGCGCTTTCCGCGCTGGGCAGAAGCGAAGCTTCCCATCTTGCGGAAAAGGCCGGGGCCGAGGTTCTGTCCAGGGTCTCGGCGCGCCTCGATTATCTTGTGGTCGGGGACAAGCCGGGTTCCAAGTTAAAGAAGGCCGGGACACTGGGAGTAGTAATTCTGGACGAGGAGGAATTTTTACGGATGGTGAACGCGCCGGTTGCGCCCGAGGAGGCATAGGACCTCATAAACAATGCTTCCCCAAGTCTTGGCCGTTTCTTCGCCGCTGACGGCTTCGGCGTAGGGTCCGCCGATCAGCCAGGCCCGTAGCGGCCATCCGGCGTCGTCAGGCAGGGCCGAGATATCCAGAGCGCTCATCTGCATGGAAACTCGTCCGATGACCGGCGCGCGTTTTCCGCATACGCAGACTTCGCCCCTGTTGGACAGGCCGCGCGAGAACCCGTCCGCGTATCCGGCGGCCATGATGCCGACCCTGGTGTCCTTGACGGCGGTGAACGTCAGGCCGTAGCCCAGGCTTTCCCCCGCCCTGATCCGGCGTTCGCTGATGAGCGGCGCGCTGACGGCCATGGCAGGCCGCAGCCCGCTGCCTTCCTTTTCCATGGCTGTGCCGGCGAATGGGTTGTAGCCGTACAGGGCGATGCCGGGACGGCAGATATGCGGGCCGATCGTTTCGCCGATTTCGGAGGCCAGCAGGGTGCCTGCGGAATTGGCAAGGGAGGCGGCCAGGAGCGGCCACTCCACGCGCAGGACGGAGAGCGCGGCGGCAAATTTTTTTGCCTGGACGCGCGTATTTTCAGGCCCGCTATCGCTGTCGGCCGAGTGCAGGTGCGATACGGCGAGCAAGGGGCGCACTCCGGGAATTTTCCGTAAGGCCTCGCGCAGATGGGGAAGGTCTTCCGCATCGAAGCCCAGCCTGGCCATGCCCGTATTGCATTTGATTCCTATGGCCAGTTCCCCTGCGATAGAGGGCAGGGTTTTCAGGATCTCAAGCTGGCGCGCGTTGTATATCAGGGGGATTATGCCGTGCCTGACGCAGAGATACAGGTCGTCCGGCCCGGTTAAGCCGAGCAGGGAAAGTATGGGCGGAAAACTTCTTTCTCCGCCGGCCCCGGCAAGGCCGAGGCGCAGTTCGACCGCCTCGCGGACATCGCCGGAAGCGAAAAAATCCACTCCCGCCCGCATCAGTTCCCGGCTGACCTCGATATGCCCGTGCCCGTAGGCATCGGCCTTGACCACCGCTATGAGGTCCGGCCAGGAAAAGGCCATGTCCCCTTGCGGTAGGGGCAGAAAGGCTTGGCCGCCGGGGCGCGATCCCCGTGCCTTGTCCCGCAACAGGGCGTGGTTGGCGCGGATGTTGGAGAGAAAGATTTCAGCCAGGAGTTGGTCTTGCGGATCAGGCATGGTGGGGATCAGGGCGCGGATTTGCCGCCGGTTTCACGTTCGCCGATGTCGGCGGCCAAAACGCCGGGGGCAAGGCCGAGTTGTCCCTCCGACACCACCGTGTCTCCTGCCGCCACCCCGGAGAGGATCATCACAAGACCTTCCGTTCCGGTTTCGGTGGTCACGTTGACCGGCTTGACCCGGTAGCGGCCCGGCCCGGCTTCCGGGGCCGCTTCGGCCGCATAGACGTAAGGCCCGGAAATTCCTTCCTGCACGGCCCGATCCGGGAGCACGACGGCGTCTTTCAAAGTGGCGAGGACCAAGGTCACGCGCACGAACTGTCCGGGCCAGAGGCGGTTGTCTTCGTTGGGAAACAGCGCGTGCAGGCGTATGCTCCCCGTGCTGCGGTCCACTTCGTTGTTCACGGCCGTCACCTTGCCGGGGATGGGTTTGCCCCGGTCTCCTTCCGGCAGCACCTCGATCGGCAGGATACCATTGCTTATGATCTCCAGAAGGTCCGGCAGTCGGCGCTCGGTCACGGTAAACTGCACTTCCGCCGGGCGCAGGGAGTTGATCACGACCAGGGTGCGCTCGTCATTCGCCTTGATGACGTTGCCGCGGCGCACCAAGATGTCTCCGAGTTTTCCGGATATGGGCGCGCGGATTTCGGAATATTCCCGGTTCAGTTCTGCCGTCTGCAAAGCCGCCATGTCCCGTTCTATATCGGCGCGGATGGTTTTTTCCGCCGTGGCGACCAGATCAAAGGCTTCGCGGCTGATCACGTCCTGTTTGACCAGGGTGGTATAACGGGCCAGGTCCTGGCGGGCTTTCTCCAGCAGGGCCTGGTTGCGCGCCAGACTGGCCCGGGCTTCCGCCACTGCGGCGTCAAAGGGGCGCGGGTCCAGGCGGAAGAGGAGATCCCCGGCGTTTACTTCCTGGCCGGGATGGATCGGGGCTTCGACAATCTGGCCGCCTACCTGGGATTTGACCTGGACGGTGGAAAAGGCCTCCACATTGCCGACGGTTTCCAGAATGCGCGGAATATCGCGTTTTTCCGCCCGCACCAGGCGCACGGGCATGGCGCGTTCCTGGCTCGCGGAATCGGAACTTCCGCCGCAACCCGCAAACGGCAGGCCGAGTGCCAGACAGAGGAGCAGGGCGGGCAGGCGTATGCTCATATTCCTTTTAAGCGGGTAAAAGTTGGGGCATTTTCAAGGTAAAACGCCAGACGGCGGACGACGTCCATTTATTCGAATTTCAAATCAAAACTGCGTCCATGCAGTTTTGATTCGTCGGCAAGGAGGGAAACGCGGTCCCGCCTTGCCTTGCGAAATGCTTCACATTTCGGTGCGACATCCTGTCACGCTTTTCATTTCCAGATCAAAACGGGGGCGTTTTTGATCTGTAAATGGAATTATTCTGAGCCCAAATAACATGTTCAATTTTATCGGGAAGTTGAATTATCCCATCTCCAGGCGCAAATTATGGAAACCTGCATCCGGAAACGGAAGCGTAACTACCCCGGAGGGTGATTGCAGAGCAACCGGACCTGTCTGCAATATACCGAACGGCGCAGCATGGCAAGAGGACGGGAACGGCCCTGTCGTCACGCTTCCGCCAAAACGGAGTCCTCTTTCTTTTTGGGGGCTGCCGGCGGGTCAGGCCAGAATGAGAGGCAAAGTCCACTCTCAGAAATAAATCGGCGGGTCCAAAGCTGAAATGTCCACCGGGGAAGTTTGAGGGGGCTTGCGCCCCCTCCCTCTCAGGAATCCGTCAGCGTTTCGCAAAGTGTTTGGCGTCAAGGTGTTCGTACTTGGGCAGGTAGCGGGTAGGCAGGGCCAAGGCGTCGCGGCGGAAAGGCGGGGCCAGCTTCCAGGCGTCGGTCATGATTTCAATGACGGCCGGGCGGCGGTTTTTCCGGGCTGTTTCCAGCGCATCGGCCAGATCGTTCCGGTTGTTGACGCAATAGCCGTCCGCGCCCATGGCTTCGCCAATCTTGGCATATGACTTCGACCAGATATCCGCGCCCACGAAACGGTCGTTGTAGAAGTCGATCTGGTTCTTTTTTTCCGCGCACCAGGCGCCGTTGTTGTATACTGTGGCGATGACCGGCAGGTTGAACTGGCAGGCTGTCGGCACTTCAAAGAGGCTCATGCCCCAGGCGCCATCGCCGACAATGGAGACGACGATGTCCTCGGGGCAGGCCAGTTGCGCGCCAAGAGACGCCTGATAGGCGAAGCCCGTGTTGCCGAAGGTCAGGGTGGCGATCTGCCGCTTGGGTTTGGTAAAGCGCAGGTAGCTGTTGGCCGTTGACGAGGTGTTGCCGATATCCGTGGTGGCTATGGCGTTGGTTCGGGTTATGAATTCGCAGACCACTTCAAGGGCTTTCCGCGGATGCATTCTGCCCGCTTCGCAGGGTTCCTCGGCGATGGCGGCGATTTCCCTGTACCAGTCGTCCAGTTCGGTCCGGACCAGGTTGTGGATGGAACTGATGTCGGCCTTGGCCGCGAGGGAGGCGCGCAGGCGGGCGAACAGTTCCTCAGATGCGTCCTTGGCGTCCGCGCAGAGTCCGACCGCCACAGGATGGGTTTTGGCGATATGGCGCGGGTTGATGTCGATCTGGACGATTTTCGCGCTTTTTGGGAAATAGTTGATGTCGTACTGCGGCAGGGTGCCGAAATAGGACAGACGGGTGCCCACGGCCAGAATGACGTCGGCTTTTTGCAGAATGCGCATGGCCGCCTTGGACCCCATGTAGCCGATGGGACCGGTCCAGAGCGGATGGTCGCAGGGGAAGGCGTCGTTATGCAGATAGGTGGTGGCGACGGGAGCGCCGAGATATTCGGCCATGGCCCGTATGGTGTCGATGCAGCCCGAGTCCACAACACCCCGGCCGGAGATGATGACCGGGTTTTTAGCGCTTTTCAGCACCTCGACGGCGGCCGCGAAGTGTTCGGGTTTGCCGATGCCGCCGGGGGCCACCCGGTATTGGGAAGGATGCAGAATCTCTTCTTCCAGTTCGCCGTAAAAGTAGTCGCGGGGGATGTCCACCAGCACGGGGCCGCGTTCGGCGTAAGCGATGCGGAAGGCGGTGCGCAGAACGTCGCCCGCCCGCTTGGGGTGGGGAACCCTGAGGGAAGCCTTGGTGATGGGTTTGAACAGGTTCCATGTGTCGCATTCCTGAAAGCCGTCCCAGCCGATGGAAATGGTGCCGGCGCTCGGAGAAAGGACCACCATGGGGGTATGCGCCATATTGGCCGTGGCTACGGCGGTGACGAAGTTCGTCATGCCGGGGCCGTTCTGTCCGGTCACCACGCCGGCTCGCCCGGTCAGGCGGGCATAGGCGTCTTCCATGTGGCCGGCCGTCTGCTCATGGCGGACGGAAATAAAATTGATTCCCGCCGCGGGGAAAAGGTCCAGCAGATCCATGAAGGCGGACCCCAGAATTCCGCTGACATGATTGACGCCTTCCTGGACCAGGACTTCCGCCATCGCTTCGCTGGGTGTCATTTTGGGCATGCGTGCAACTCCAGTTTGTCTGTGATGATTGATAGATGCGGCAAGCGCTTCGCGCTGTCTGAGCATGTACACTTTTTTCAAAGTGTACAGGATCAGAAGCAAAGTCCGTGCCAGGAGGAGAGAGAAAAAAATCTTTCTATAACAGCTCGTTCCGTTGTGCTTTCTGGCGCTTGTTCCCGCTGTCCTGCATACACTGTCCGATTATCCTGACAGTTGTCCGAGCTACCTGCATGTTCTTCCAGATCAGCTTTTATCGTTCCCATTTGCGATGCAATCTGTTTAACAATTTTTTGTTAAAATTAAGTATGTTAAGTATATATGCAACGGCATTGACGAAAGGAATTGCTGTTATTCCTGTTGCCTGGAGCGGGCGCCGGAGCTGCCGCCCACGCCGGCCTGTCTGGAGAGATAGATACAGTTATCCCGGCTGAGTCCGTATCTTTTCAGTTTTTCATACAGTGTCGCCCTGGAGATGCCGAGGGCCGTCGCGGAGCGGGTCATGTTCCAACCTTGTTCCTGCAGGGTGAGGATGATCAGGCGCAATTCATTTTCGGCGAGAATGGATTGCAGATTTTTGGCCGACGGTTGCGGGGCGCATTCCTGCAGCGTGCCGTGGTCGCTGAAAAGTTCAGGTGAAAGGACGCTCATGTCGATGATTCCGTCTTTGCATAAGCCGAGGGCGCTGGCGATGACGTTGCGCAACTCCCTGATGTTGCCCGGCCAGCCGTAGGACATGAGCACTTCCATGGCGCTGTCTGTTATTTGCACGTC
The DNA here is from genome assembly GCA_031288535.1 of Desulfovibrio sp. Lineage (GTDB taxonomy): Bacteria > Desulfobacterota > Desulfovibrionia > Desulfovibrionales > Desulfovibrionaceae > Frigididesulfovibrio. The sequence continues at coordinate 51,761 of JAITRF010000136.1, forward strand.
TCCCTTGCCCATGCGTTCCAGAAAATGTTCGATGAGCGGGGGAATATCCTCTCTGCGCTCGCACAGGCAGGGAATCTTCAGTATCGCCGGGCTGACGCGGTAGTAGAGGTCCTGGCGGAACAGACCCTTGGCGAGCAATTTTTTCAGATCGCGGTTGGTCGCCGCCACCAGGCGGAAATCTACCTCGCGCGGCTCCGTGGAGCCGACGCGGAACAGGATATGCTCTTCCAGCACGCGGAGCAGCTTGGCCTGGGCGGGTAGCGGCATATCGGCGATTTCATCCAGAAACAGTGTGCCGCCATCGGCCAGCGCGATCAGGCCGGCCTTGCCGTCCTTGTGCGCCCCGGAAAAGGCTCCGCCTACATAGCCGAACAGCTCGGATTCGACCAGTTCCTTGGGAATGGCGGCGCAGTTGATACTGACAAAGGGGCCTTCCCTTCGCTGGCTTTCACAATGGATGGCGCAGGCGGCCAGTTCCTTGCCGGTTCCTGTGGCGCCGGTGATCAGAACCGACAATTCCGTGCGCGCGTATTGCACGAGCATATCGCGAAAGTGGCGGATCGTCCTGCTGGTTCCCTTGATGGAGTCCAGGCAATAGCGCGGGGAAAGGGCGCTTTTCATGCGCCGCGCGTAGCGTGCTACCTGCTTATCAAGTAATTCCACTCGCTTGGCGACAACATTGAATTCCTCACGCGAACTGAACACGGCGGAGGCCAGCATGCCCAGCACGCGGCCCTGATGCTTGAACGGCAGGCGGTTCACCACAATGACCCGTTCGCCTTCCTGATTTTTGATGGTGCGCAGTTTTCCCATCTCCGCGATGCCGGAGGCGGTGACGCGGGGTGCGCTGGAATCGGGAATGAAGTCGGTTATGGGCCGACCGATGATCTCCTCGCGGGGAAAACCGAGATAGTTGGCGTAAGCCTCATTGATGAAACGGACGATATAGTCTTTGTCAGTAACGAAAATGCCTGTGGTCAGGCTGTTCAGGATGCATGCAAAAAATTGTTCCTGTCGCTCGGCGTCAAAGATGTCTTCTGTCATGGAGCGTGACCCTCATAATCGGCAATTCACGATATTTGCTGCCCGATTGTATGATTATGAGGCATAACCCGGATGGGAGCAAGATATTTGACAAATGCGCGCGGGCGCATGGTGATCGTGTCAGTGACACATACGGCGGGGACCACCACAGGGGAATCCGGCCATCGGCCGGAGGAATGATGTGCCGTGAAGCGGCGTTAGGCCGCCGAAAGCAATTCTTTCCCGCCTGTCACGCTGTCAGTTTCCAGACCAAAAATGGGGACATTTTTAGTCTGGAAACTGAATAACACATAAAATTAAGGAGTTATTTCTTCACCAGATCCTTGAGCAAAACCTCCAGTTTCGCCTTCTGGCTGTAAAACATTTTTCGCGTTTCCTCGCGGTTCAGCACCAGCAGCGGGCTGCCGCTTTCCTTCATCTTCGACACGACCATAGGGTCGTTGAACATGGCCGGGGCTACCGCGGCGGCCTTGTCGATGGCTTCCTTGGGCACGCCCTTGACAAAGCAGTAGCCGCGGTAGTTCACGCTGGCATCGTCAATGTCATAGCCCAGTTCCTGGAAAGTGGGCACGTCCGGCAGGAATGCGTGCCGTTTCGTGTCGGCGATGGCCAGAATGTTCAGGTTGTCTGTGTTGCGGAAGGCGTCGGCCAAGTTGTTGAATCCGGACATGACCTTGTTGGAATATACGGCCTGAAAGGCGTCCGTGCCTCCTTTTTCCGGAATATAGGTGAGTTTGATACCCGCCGCTTTTTCCAACTGCAGGGTGGCGATGTGGTGCCCGACGTAAAGGCCCGCGCCGTTGACGGTCACTTTGCCGGGGTTGGCCTTGGCGTATTCCACAAAGTCCTTCACGGTCTTCAGGGGACTGTTCTTGGGCACGATGAGCACGGCCGGGTCAGCCCCCCAGTTGGCGATAGGCTCAAAAGAATCCACGGTAAAGGACGGCTTGCTGACAATGGACTGGGCAACCAGGTGGGGCATGTTGTAAGAAACCAGAGTATATCCGTCCTTGCTCCCTTTTTCCACGCACCAGTTCCACCCGGTCATTCCGCCGGCTCCGGGTTTGTTGACGATGACGATGGGCTGGCCGAAGTACTTTTCCTCTCCGGCTGGCATGCTCACAATGCGGGCCTGAAAGTCCGTCGCTCCGCCCGGCGTGTAGACCACGATCAGGCTGATGGGCGACGAGGGGTAGGGTGGCGCTGCGAGGGCGACGCCGCCGATGCTCAGGAGCACGAGGGCAAGACAAAACAGGATCGCCTTTTTCATACAATTCTCCTTTGGCGGGTAAAAGGGGTCAGATCAATATTCCTTTTGGTATCTGCACCTGAAGCAACAGGGTAAACAGGGCGTAAAGAAAGGCGACAAAGCCGAAGGCGAGGCAGAACCGCACGGCAATCGCCCGGGGCGTGCGCGGCGTCGTCTGTATCGCCACGGTTGTAAGAAGGAAAAATAGAAAGCTGGAAATGTAAAACCCCACCGGTTCTATGATCGCTATGTAGATAATCACGGCTACAACGACAACGAGGACGCGGGCCAAGGGGAACGGCTCTTTTGTCCCCCCGGAATCGGCTTTCGGGAAGCGCAGTTGGCTGACGGTCTTGACGGCTGTCAGACCGAGCAGCAGGAGCATCATCAGGCCGGGAAAAAGAGAGGCGCCCGCCTCGCTCCGCTCCGGTAACTGGAAATAAAAGAAAGCGTTTACAACGAGCATTCCGGCTATGCACAGCCATTCTTTTTTTGCGGCGTTCATATACGCGCCTCCTTTCAGGCCGTTGTGGCATGGCACGCCGCTTCGGCGCGTTGCCGCTTCGTGTATCGGGCATATTCGCCATACAGCCCCCAGGCAAGGGAACCGACCGAGAGGGCGATCAAGAGCAGATTGATGCCGCCGGTGAAGAAATACTGGAAAACCCCCACGTCCGTTTCCGCGATCATCTTGCCGCGCAGAAAGCTTTCCTCGGCAATGGGACCTAGGATGACGCCGAGGACCACCGGGGCGGAGGGAAATTCCGCCTTGATCCCGAGATACATGAGCAGGCCGAGGGCGAACATCACGATGACGTCGTCCATGCTGTTCTGCACGCAGTAGGTGCCGATGACGGCCAGAATGACCACCGAGGCCATCATGATCAGGTTGGAGATGTTCATGATGGCATGGGAGAAGCGCGCGAAGAGCAGCCCGACGCCGCACATGAAAAATTGGGCGACCAGCATGCCGGCGATAAAGGTATAGGTGACGTCCGCGTGCTTGCTGAACAGCTCCGGTCCGGGAAAGAGGCCGTGAATAAGCAGTCCGCCGAGCAGCACTGCCGCGGTGGGGCTGCCCGGTATGCCGAGCGTGAGCAGGGGAATGAGGGCCGCGCCTACAGTGGCGTTATTGGAAACTTCCGAAGCGACGACCCCTTCGGGGTCTCCTGTGCCGAAGCTTTCCGGGTGCTTGGACAGTTTTCTGGTCTGGTCATAGGTGATCAGCCCGGCCACCTGCCCGCCCGCGCCTGGAATAATGCCGATGATGATGCCGATAATGTTGGCCAGCACCGTTGTTTTCCACCATTCCCGAAATCTGCGGACTGTGGGCCAGAAGACGCCCTTTTTCGGCGTATACTTGTTTTTTTTCACCTGCAGGTGCACTTCGGCGGCGAGATCAAGCACCTGGGGAATGGCGAAAAGGCCGATCAGGGCTGGCACCATGGCAATGCCGCTGGTGAGCGTGTCATGAAAAACGAAGCGCGGCTCGCCTAGCATGGGGCTGTATCCGATGCAACTGATGAGCATGCCGAGGACACCGCCGAAGAGGCCCTTGATCAGCCGGCCGTCGGACAGACCCGCGATGACCGTGATGCCGAACACGCTGACCCAGAACAGCTCCGAGGGGCCGAAACGCATGGCGAAGGCGGCCAAGGGCGGAGTGAGCAGAATCAGGGCCAGTACGCCGCAGACTCCGCCGATCAGGGAGCCCACAAAGGCGATGTACAGGGCTTGCTGCCCTTCGCCTTTTTTGGCCATGGGGTGTCCGTCAAGCATGGTGGCGATGCTGGCCGGCGCGCCGGGAATATTGATCAGGACGGCGGTGATGGCACCCCCGGCAACGGCCGAGGTGTACACGCTGCCGAGCAGGATCAGGCCAGTGGTCGCGTTCATGTAAAAGGTGAAGGGAACAAGCAGGGCCACGGCCATGGTCGGGCTCAGTCCCGGCATGGCCCCGAAGAATATTCCCCCAATGGATCCGAGCAGGAGTGCAATAAAATTGGGAATGTTGAGCAGATTCCCCAAGTGCTGCAACGTTTCAAGCATGGTGTCCTCCGCTTATGAAAATGCTGACAGAATATGAGGGGTGCGGGAGAAGCGGCAGCCGCAGGCGAGTTTTCGAGCCGTACGGATGGCGACGGTAGCGCTGCCATTTCCCTTGGCAGAGGATATGGGCGCCGTCCCAATGAAGCAGTGTTCCCGTGTGTGTTACGCCGCCAAGCCGTCATGCCAGGGCGGTTTTCAGCAGGCCGCCTACCTGGCTGGGTTTGGCGGCTGTCAGACCGCCGGCTTTTTCCAGGGCGGCCACCTTGCCCTGCACCGAGCCTTTTCCTCCGGAAACGATGGCCCCGGCATGTCCCATGCGTTTGCCCTCCGGCGCCGTGCGTCCGCCGATGAAAGCCACCAGTGGTTTAGTGAAGATTTTTGCTTCCATGGCCTCGGCCACTTCCTCTTCCATACTGCCGCCAAGTTCCCCGATAATGACCAGGGCCTTTGTTTCCGGATCCTGTTCATATTGCGGCAGAAGCTCGGCAAAACGCGTACCCGGTATGGAATCCCCCCCCACTCCGATCAGGGTGGAAATGCCGAAGCCGCCCTTTACTACCTCCGCAGTGACCTCGTTGGTCAATGAGCCGCTCCTGGTCATGATGCCTATGTTCCCCTTTTTGTAGACCCTCTCGATCCAGTAGGGAATGCAGCCTGCCATGCCCTTGCCGGGCGAGATAATGCCGGAGGTGTTGCCGCCGATGACCATCGCCCCGCTGGACAGCGCGGCTTTGCGGATTTGGATGAGTTCATGCAGGGGGATGCCCTCGGCTATAGTGACGATTTTTTTGATGCCCGCGTCCAGAGTCTCGAATACGGCGTCTTTGGTGAAACGGGGCGGCACAAAGAGCATGGCCAGTTCCGCCGGGTGTTCCCGCATGCCGCGCCGCACGGAATGGAAAAGAGGTACGCCCTCCACGTCCTGCCCTTCCTTGCCGGGAGTGACGCCGAAGACAACATTTGTGCCCATTTCCTTCATATGCTTCAGCCAATAGCTTCCCTCCCTGCCGGTCGCCCCCTGTACTTCCACCGTGGTATCCCGGTCGATGAAAACGCTCATGCTATCCTCCCGGCGGCGATGTCCACGGCTCGCCGCACCGCGTCCTCGGTTTCATACAGTGGGTCGAGTCCCGCCGCGCGCAGAGTGGCGAAGGCTTCTTCCTCGTTGGTGCCGCGTATGCAGGTGACAATAGGCGCGGACGGCCGGAGGACTCTGATGGCTTCCACAAGCCCGTTCGCCATGACGTCGGCCCTGGCGATGGTGCCGAAGGTAACCACCAGGAGCACCTTGCAGGGATTTTTCAGGCAGAGCCGCATGGCCTCAACGGCCTTGGTATAATTCGGACCGCCAAATTCAAGATAGTTGGCCACGGTCCCGCCCGCATAGTGGATGAGGTCGAAGACCGTGGTGGTCAGCCCGGCGCCCGCGCACATGAGGGCGATGTCGCCGTCGAACTGGAGATAGGGAATTCCTTCCAGAGCGGCCTCATACTCCGTTTGCGTGGCGAAGTATTCCGGCGCCAGGGGGTATTTGCCGCGCACGCCGTCCATATTGTCGTCAATGACCAGCTTGCCGTCGCCGGCCACGGCCCCGCCGTCTTTGGTGATGAAAAGAGGATTGATTTCCGCCAGTTCAGCGCCGTTCGCCCTGAAGACGCGGTACAGTTTCCCGGCGATGTCGCCGACGGCTTTCGCCGTGTCGCCGGAAAGTTGCAGGCCGAAGGTCAGTTCCCGCACATGGTGCGGCATGAGTCCCCAGTCCAGGTCTACAGGGACTGTGACGATTTTCTCCGGCTGTTCCGCGGCCAGTTGTTCGATTTCGACACCGCCTTCGGCGCAGGCGATGAACAGGGCTACCGCCTGCACGGGATCAAGGGTCAGGGAAAGGTACAACTCGCGCTCAACGGCAACGGCGCGTTCGACAAGAATTTTGCGCACCCCGTGGGGGGATGCGAAAAGTGCGGCGGCTTTCCGGCCCGCTTCTGCGGCGTTTTCAGCAAACTGGATGAGTCCCGCCTTGCCCCGTCCCCCCCGCAACACTTGGGACTTGAGGACGCAGGGACAGCCCAGACTGTCCGCTACGGCGCGCGCCTCATCGGCATTCTGGACAAGCCGCCCCTCGGGAACGGGAACGCCGGCTTCCGAAAAGGCCTCTTTTGCTTGGTATTCAAAGAGCTTCATTGATAGTTCCTTTATCGGGAAAACGCTGATTCATTTCTGTGTGAGGCCTCTGCAAACTCCTTGGCAAAAGAATGCCTGTCGGGACAGTATTCACCTTCGTTCAGGACAACCGGCCTGCGCTCCCGTTTGTTCTTTCGACGGGATACAGACCGAGGGTCGTCTGTCTCCGGTTCCACTCGCGGGGGACAGTCTCCTGGAAACTTTTCCCCGGCCGGGTTTGATGCGAGGCCCAGATAACTCGGAGCTCTCGTGTGCATTCGCCGGAGATCACAGTGCCCGGGGATATTTCCGGAAAAAATCATCCCAGGCGTTTTCCTCAAAGCTCCAGGGGGCCACCGGTTCGTTGACCCAGGTTATGTTGAGAAAATGCTTCCAATGGATGTTTTCCGTCGTGATGTTCCCGCCCCAGGTTCCGCAGCCCAGAGTGGCGGTTGAGGGCATGCGGTTGAAGGGATGCCCGCCGTTGGCCGCCGCCATGGGCTGGCGCACCGTCACCCGGCTGGTGTTTATTTCTCTGCCCAGGCGTTCGATATAGTCTTTCTTGAAGGTATGGATGCCGCAGGAGTGACCGGGGCCGACGCGGCCGGTCAAAATTTTCAGGATGTTTACGGCGTCATCCATCTCTTTGGCGCGGTAGGCGACAAGCACCGGAGAAATTTTTTCCTCGGCGAACTGGTCAAGGGCGGGCGGGGTATCGCTTTCCACCAGAAGCATACCGGCGTCAGGCGCAACGTGTATGCCCGCCCCTTTGGCGATGATCGTGGCGGATTTGGCGATGACGTCCCCGTTCAGAGATGGCTTTCCTTTTTTCCCGGGCTGCCACATGTATTCTTTCAGTTTGGCGGCTTCTGCGGGCGAACAGACGTGCGTGCCGAGCTTCCTGAAGGCCTCCATGCTTTGCGCATAGACGCTGTCAAGGATGATGACGGCGTTTTCCGAAGAACAGGAAGTCGCGTTGTCAAAGGTTTTGCTGCTGAATATTTTTTCCGCCGCGTCAGGCACGTCGGCGTCTTCGGCGATAATGGCGACGGCGTTTCCGGCGCCCACGCCGAAGGCCGGGGTGCCGCTGGAATAGGCGGCTTGCACCAGATGACCGCTGCCGGTGGCGACAATCAGGTCGCAGCGGCGCATAAGTTCCTGCGCGGCTTCCCGTTCCGGCAGTTCGATATACTGCAGAAGGTCCACGGGGGCGCCCACGCGTTTCAGCCCCTGCCGCATCATGCGGATGCATTCTTCGGTGCAGCGTCTGGCGCGCGAACTCGGCTTGAAGATGACGGCGTTGCGCCCTTTCAGAATGGAAATCGCCTTGCCGCCGCAAGTGGCCGTCGGATTGGTGGCCGGGAGAACGGCGCAGACCACGCCTACCGGTTTCGCGTATTTGCTGATGCCGGTTTCCGGATTGCTTTCGATGCAGCCCACGCTTCTGGCGCCGATGATGTCATGCAGGACGCCGCCGATTTTGCGCCTGTGCTTGGTCACCTTGCTCTCGTAATTGCCGTATCCCGTTTCCTCGACGGCCATACGCGCGAGGATGTCCACATTCCGGTCATTGAACACTTCCCATCCTATGGACAGGCACACTTCATCAATCTGCTCCTGAGAGTAGGAGGCGATCTGTTGCTGGGCCGATTGGGCGGCTTCCAGAAGCTCGCTGACGCTTTTCATCAGACATTCCTTTTTGGTTTGAAATCTCTCCCTTCAGGGAGTTCAGGACAGCCTTCCGGCAAAATCGGGGATCCGTTCTCTCCGCTACGCGGCGGAACGCGACGTTTCCATTGAAGCGCCTTCCGGCCGCTTTCAGTGCGAGCAGACGACCCGGCCGAAAGGACGGCAGTTTTTTTCACAATAGCAAGATATATACCGCACAGGCCAAAAAGGACTGTGCGGCGGCCCGTCCGGACAGGACCGCTCCCGCTGCGAAAAATACTGTATGGATTTTCAGACAATCGTATGGAAAAAGCCTGCGGACAAGACAGAAGAGACAGGGCGCCGCCTCGCAGGCCGATGCCGCATATATGCCTCAAAACCGCAGACATCAATAAACAAAGCCCGCATTGGATTTTCGGACCAATGCGGACTTATGCGGAATTTACTCTGGCGGAGGGAGAGGGATTCGAACCCCCGTAGGACGGAGAATCTAGAGCGTCACCAACAAAATCAATACGTTACAGTGCCATCTAGTGCCTTTTTTTACACTCTTTTGACCTCTAGTCCCACACAGAGGCCCACACAAAAAGCTTATTTTGAGAGGGTGCAGTATGAGCGCCGCACAAAAAATCGACTTTTCGGCAATTAATGACGCCGCTCTGTCGAAGCCCTTTTATTTGCAGTCCTTGCTGCCTCACGCCCGCGTGGAAGGTAGAGAGTTTGTCGCCGGTGACATTCAAGGGAGCCCAGGGAAATCTTTTAAAGTGAACCTCGACACCGGCAAGTGGGCTGACTTCGCCACAGGCGAATGCGGCGGCGACATCATTTCTTTGGTGTCCGCTCAAGGGGGCATAAAACAAGGCGAAGCCGCCAGACTCATTGCGGACAACCTTGCCTTAACCCGTCCGGCCCCGCCGCCGCTGGCCCGGAAACGCAAAGAGCTTCTGGAATGCCCTGCCGTCAAGGAAAACCTAAAACAACATTTTTCGTACAGAAACGCGGACGGCTCCAAGCTTTTCTGCGTTTTCCGCTACGAAAGGCATGGCTACCGAAAATCGATTCGCCAGGGTGTTTTCCGCGACGGTGAAATAAAATTTGGGATTGGGGACACCAAACGCGTTATTTACCAGTTGCCGGAAGTGCTCAAATCTACCCTGGTGATCATAGTCGAGGGCGAGAATAAGGTTGTGGCT
>JAITRF010000045.1 GCA_031288535.1 Desulfovibrio sp.
GTCCGCGCCAGAATTGATCCCGCGATTAAGAATGAAGCCGCCAACGTGTTGTCCACCCTTGGGCTGACCGTTTCCGACGCCTGCCGTATGATGCTGACGAAAATAGCCAGGGAAAAACGTCTGCCTTTCGGCACGGAAGAGCCGAACGAGTTGACCCGTAAAACGCTGGAAGCGATAGATCGGGGCGAAGATTTGTATCGCGCCAAGGACGCGGATGATCTTTTCAGACAGTTGGGCATATAAATGCGTAACCCTGTCTATTCCGCGCAGTTCCGACGCGATCTGAAAAAATTGCGGCAACGCGCCTATGACATGCAAAAACTGAAAACTGCCGTAAACCTTTTGCTCACGGAAACTCCTTTGCCGGAACGCTATCAGGATCATGCACTGAAAGGTGAATGGCAACATCACCGGGAATTGCACATTTCTCCTGATTGGCTTCTCTTGTATAAAATTTCCAATGATGACTGTATCTTTTCTCGTACCGGCACTCATGCCGACATATTTTCTCTCTGATTGCACCATAACCGCGCCCCTTATTGCTGCGCTCCGACCATGCGCGTGTAGAGATCGCCGATTTCCTTGCCGGTGGCGCCTTCCATGCGCGTCAGATAGTCCAGGGTGGTCTGAAAAGGTCGATGCCGGCGCTATAAAGGGGGACATTTCGCCCCCTGATCGGATATCCCCAAACCGTGGAGATTGCGGCAAAGGCGCGAATTTGCCAAGAGACGGACTTTAATATACAAAGCGAAGCGGCGCGCCTTACCTGGAACGGTTTAACATTGAAAATGCATAAACCGCTCTGCGGGGGTTTGCCTGCAAATCTCCGCCGCGAGATTGCCGCGAGGCGAACCTGCTCCGCCGCCAAGCGACAATATCAAGCGTAAAATGCTCTCGTGAGCTGTCACGTCCGTAACAGGCGTGCGGACCGCTTCGCCGAAAAGGAATTTTTGATGAAAGATAAAGTCGAAAAAAAAACCGACAAGTCTCTTCTCATGATCCGGGAACACGCGGAAAAGGGAGCCGTCCTGCGCCGGAGCTTTTTTGCGGAAAACGCCAGGCTGATAGCGTCGGCCGCCCTGCGCATCGCCGCGACTCTCGCGCGCGGCAACAAACTTCTGCTCTGCGGCAATGGCGGCAGCGCCGCCGACGCCCAGCACATCGCGGCCGAATTCGTGGGCCGCTTCCTTATGGATCGCCCTCCGTTGCCGGCCCTGGCCCTGACCACGAACACTTCCATACTGACGGCCATCGGCAACGATTTCGGCTTCGACCAGATATTCTCCAAACAAGTGCGGGCCCTTGGACGGAGCGGGGATATGCTTGTGGTTCTGACCACCTCCGGCAACAGCGCGAACCTCATCCCGGCGCTGGAAGCGGCGCGGGAAACGGGCATGTATTGCCTGGGACTCACGGGAAACCGCGGCGGGAAAGCCGGGCCGCTCTGCGACACGCTGATCAACGTCGCGGAAACCTCCACCCCGCTGATCCAGGAAATGCATATCGCCGCGGCCCATTTACTTTGCGAGCTCACTGATTATTATCTCTTCGACAATGTGGAGGCGCTGGCGCCGCTGCTGGAGCCGGACCAACCCCAGACCGATCCGCAGGAGACTGTACATGCCTATCTATGAATATAAATGCCGGAAATGCGGGAGTGAATTCGAGGAACTCGTTTCAGGCCAGACCGCCCCTCCCTGCCCCGGCTGCGGAGACAAATCCCCCGACCTTCTGATGTCCGCCGCCTGCGTGCGCGGTTCTTCCCCCGACTTTTCCGGAGCGGACGTTCCGCCCGTTTCCGGCGGCGGCGGGTGCTGCGGCTGTTCGGCCTCCAGTTGCGCGGGATGCGCGCACTGATGCCAAAACCGATGCGCGGCCTCACCATAGCGACACGCGGCAGCAAGCTGGCCCTGCGGCAAGCGGAGTGCATCCGCGCTCTTCTTGCGGACCAACACCGGCTTGACGTCCGGCTCCTCGTTCTGAAAACCAGGGGAGACATCATCAGGGACGTCCCTTTTTCCGGTATGGACGGCAAGGGATTTTTCGTCAGGGAAATAGAGGATGCCCTGCTGGACGGGCGCGCGGACCTCGCCGTGCATTCCATAAAGGACCTGCCCATGAAACTGCCCGCCGGCCTCAAACTCGGGGCCGTGCCCGCGCGCGCGCCCGCGCACGACCTGCTTCTCAGTTTCCGCTATCCGGACCTTACGTCCCTGCCCAGGGGAGCCAAGGTCGGCACCGGCAGCCCCCGCAGACGGGCGCAGCTTCTGGCCGAGCGCCCGGACCTTGAGGTAAGCCCCTTGCGCGGCAATGTGGATACGCGCATAAAAAAACTCGAGCGAGGCGATTTCGCGGCCGTGGTCATGGCCGCTGCCGGTGTGGTCCGCCTCGGACTTCGCGCCGCCTATATGCAACAGCTTGCCCCGCAACGTTTTTTACCCGCGCCCGGACAAGGCGCCCTGGGTCTGGAATTTCGCGCCGACCGGGTGGACGTGGAATCCGCGCTGGCTTTTCTGGACGACCCGCAGACAAGGGTCTGCGTCGAGGCGGAGCGCGCCTTTCTGGACGGGCTGGGGGGGGGCTGCCTTGCCCCCGTGGGGGCTTTTGCCTCCTTTGACGACACCCCGGATTCCCCGCTCGAGTTGAGCGGACTTTTGGCCGACCCGGACGGGACGCGCATCATCCGGCAAAGTGGAAAAGGACAAGCCGGGGAAGCGCGCGGGCTGGGACTGGCCCTGGCCGAATCCGTCCTTGCGGCGGGAGGAAACGAGATCATAAGCGGCATTGTCCGGAAACCCGGAAAGGAAACGGAAAGATGAAACGCCGCCTGAGCACTTCCGCGCGCGCTTTCACCGGTATAAAAAGCGAAAAGGCCGCAACGCCCGCGCAACGCCCGCCTATACAGCCCGTCCCGGCGGAGAAGCTCCGCGCCTGGCTCCCGCCCGAGCGCATCCCCTTCAAAAGCAGCCTGGACATACCGCTGAACGGCAAACGCCATCTGTCGCAGCAGCGCGCCCTTGAGGCCCTGAAGCTCGGCCTGCACATCAGCGCCTCCGGATTCAACATCTACCTCTCAGGGGAGGCGGACCTCGGGCGCAGCGTCCTGCTGCGCGACCTCATCGTGCCCTATGCCAAAAAAGGCCAAACCCCGCCGGACCTGATCTATGTCTACAATTTCCGGGATCCGGACAGCCCGGTGCTGATAAAACTCGCGGCCGGACAGGGGCGGAAAATCAAAAGCGCCCTGGCCAAGGCCTTCGCCCGCATCCGCAAGGAAATCCTGCGGCGCATGGAACAAGCCCCGCACACCCAGAGCCGCTCCCTGCTCATGAGCAGGCTGCACACCCGGCGCGAACGCCTGATGAAACAGATGAACCGCATGGCCATGACCAGGGGCTTCAACCTGGGACTGGACGATTCCGGAAGCATGACCATCTATCCGCTGGTTGAAGGAAAACGTCTGAGCGAACAGGAATTTGAAGGTCTGGAACCGCCCCTGCGCGCCGAACTCAAACTGAAAAGCGAAACCCTGCTTGAGCCGATCAGCGCCTTTATGCGCAAACTGGCCAAAGCCGAGGAGGATTTTCTGGACCAGGAACGAACCCTGGAGCGCGATCTGCTGCAGGAAGTCCTGAAACTCTGCCTGGAACCCCTGGAAAAAAAATTCGCTCCGGCGGACGAGGAAAAGAAGCTGGCGGTTTTTTTCCGGGATCTGCGCGAGCATACCCTGGAAAACATAGAATCCCTGCTTCCCCCGGATTTCCAGCTTAAATCCCAGCGTCCCCAGTCGGCCCCCCACGCCCCCTACCCCTATGATCCGCAACCCCAGTATGACCTGACCCCGCGCTACGACGTGAACCTGTTCGTGGACAACGCCGAAAGCGGCGGAGCCCCTGTAGTTTTTGAAAACCACCCCACCCTGTCCAATCTTATGGGCTGCGTGGAGCGGGAATCTGAAATGGGGGCACTGGTCACCGACTTCACCCTGATCAAGTCGGGCAGTATCCACAGGGCCAACGGCGGCTATATGATCCTGCGCATGGAGGACGCGCTGCAATACCCGGAGGCATGGGAAGCGCTCCTGCGCTCGTTGCGCGCCGGGCGCGCCCGCATGGAGGAAGCGGAGGGCGAAAGCGCCGGGCGGACCAAGGGCATAAGCCCCGAGCCCGTGCCCCTGTCGCTCAAGGTCATCCTGGTGGGAAAAGAGGAATTGTACGAAATGCTGCTCATGGCGGACGACCGTTTCGGCAAGCTCTTCAAGATCAAGGCCCATCTTTCCGAACACATGCCGCGCAACAACGCGGGCATCCGCACCTATCTTTCGCACATGCGCCGCATTATCGAGGACGACGCGTTGCTGCCCTTCGACCAGGGGGCCATGGCGGGACTTGTGGACTACGGCTCGCGCATCATCGAGGATCAGCAGAAGCTTTCGCTCAAATACCCGATCCTGCGCGAGATCATGGTCGAGGCCTCGGCCCAGGCCTCGCTCGGAGGCAAGAAAAAAGTCAGCGCGGCCATTTTGCGCAAGACGCTGGACGCGCGCAATTTCCGCTCTAACCTGGTCGAAGAAGCCTTTATGGAAGAGTACGACCGGGGCATCATCAAAGTCGCGACCAGCGGCGAAGCGGTCGGAAAGGTGAACGGACTCTCCGTTTCTTTTTACGGGGACTTTGAATTCGGACTGCCGCACGAAATTTCCTGCACGGTCGGCGCGGGCACCGGGGGGATCATAGACCTTGAGCGGGACGCGGAACTGGGCGGCCCCATCCACACCAAGGCCATGATGATCCTGAAAAGCTACCTGGTGGGCGCCTTTGCCCGCAACAAACCCCTGGTGCTGACCGGCAGCCTGGGCTTTGAACAAAACTACAGCGGCATTGAAGGCGACTCCGCCTCCGGGGCGGAGCTTGCCGCCCTGCTCTCGGCCCTTTCAGGGGTTCCCCTGCGCCTGTCTTTGGCCTTTACCGGCGCGCTGGGCCAGGACGGACGCATTATGGCCGTGGGCGGAGTGACCAGAAAGATCGAAGGTTTTTTCCAGGTCTGCAAGCGCCAGGGGCTGACCGGCGAACAGGGCGTGATCCTGCCCAGGGACAATCTCTGTCACGTGCTGCTGCAAGGAGAGGTCTTCGAGGCGGTCAGGACCGGAAAATTCCATATCTACGCCGTAAGCCACATCAGCGAAGCCATGGAGATATTGGGCGGCCTGCCAAGCGGCAAGGCCGGACGCGACGGGACTTACGAGAAGGGAAGCATTTACGCCCTGGCGGACGCGCGTCTCACCGAACTCACGCGCATTTCCCTGCGTTGCAACGGCGTCACTGTCTCATCACAGCCTTTTCGATAAGCACGGGGGTGACCGGCACGTCATCATGGCTACCCGTCGAGCTGGTCCGAACCTTGCTTATGGCGTCCACAACCTCCGCGCCCTCTATGACTTTGCCGAACACGCAGTACCCCCAGCCCGACCCTTTGGGCGCCTTGTGATTGAGAAAGGCGTTGTCCTTGGTGTTGATGAAGAACTGGGCCGTGGCCGAGTGCGGGTCGTTGGTGCGGGCCATGGCGACGCTGTATTTGACGTTGGGGAGCATGTTGGCGGCCTCGTTGTCGATCGGGGCACGGGTCTTTTTTTCCCGCATGTCGGCGGTCATTCCCCCGCCCTGGATCATAAAATCGCGGATGACGCGGTGGAATACTGTCCCATCGTAAAAGCCGTCCTCCACATAACTGCGGAAATTTTCCGCCGTAAGCGGCGCCTTGTCGAAATCCAGCTCAATTACGATAAGACCCATGCTCGTATGCAGTTCCGCCATATTCTTTTCCTTGCCCGCCGCATGCGCGGGAGTCGCCGCAAAGGCCATGAAGGAGAAAACAGCCAGTATCCTGATAAGATAGCGCATGAAACAGCTCCGCAAATGTTTGCGCGCGCGCGTTTGCCGGACAACCGGACGTTTGCCGGCTTGTGAAACGGAAGGGGACCGCCAGGCTCCGGCAGTGCTGCGGACGGCCCGCCCAAGGTATGGAAAAGCCCGCCGTTGTCAAGAAAAATATGCCACAGAAAAATATGCCGGAGCGATTTCAAAATGAAATTGCTCTGGCAACCGCGCGAGCGGACGCCCGCCGCGAAGGAGCAAGCGCAATTTATTTGCGCGGTTAAGCGCCGGAGCGGGCGCGGCCCGGTTCCACAACCCCGGCAATCCGTTTCATAAGGACGGCAAGCTGGTCCAGAAACGGGGCAAGATTCTCGCGGAGCATGGACGTGTCGGACTGACGCGCCGCATTCTCCAGCAAAGCGGCCGCTTGCGACAGATCGTTCGCGCCGATGTTGGCCAGGGCGCTTTTCAGACCGTGTATCAGCGTAACGGAGTCCGGGGAAGCGGCGTCCGGTTCCTCTCCGAGCAGGGCGAGACCGGCCTGCGCATCCTCCAGAAAGGTTTCCAGCAACTCCATGTAGCGCTTTCGAGATCCGCCGATCCTGGCAATCCCGGCGGCGACGTCCAGACCGGCGATTTCCGGGAAGGACGGCTCCGGACGGGCGATGGCTTCCGGAGTGATCCCGTTTCCTTGCGATATGTTCCGGCGTTTTTCCGCGGGAACCCATTTTTTCAGCAGCGCATCCAGTTCGGGCACGGATACCGGTTTGGAAAGAAAATCATTGAAACCGTTTTCCAGAAACATCTCCCGCATGCCGGACACGGCGTTGGCCGTGAGCGCGACAACGGGCAGCGTCCGGCAGCGATCTTCTGGCATGGCCCTGACGGCGCGGGTCGTCTCCACGCCATCCATGTCCGGCATCATGTGATCCAGAAGGACGAGATCGTAATCATTCGCTTTAATCAAGGCCAAAGCGTCCTCTCCGCTCCGGCAGACCTCGATCCGCATCCTGTAGGGCGCGAGCAGACCTTCCGTCACCATCAGGTTCGTGTCCATATCGTCCACGATAAGTACGCGGGCATCCGGAGCGATAAAACGAATATCCCGCCCTACGACGCTGCCGACACTCCTGCCGCTCAGGGAACCCATGGGGCGGGAATCGGCCACCTCCTGCGCAATGGTCGCAATGAAGGTCGAGCCGACGCCGTATTCGCTGGCCACGGCTATATCTCCGCCCATGGCGCGGCACAGACTGCGCGCAATCGCAAGCCCGAGCCCGGTGCCTTCAACAGCTTTGTTGCGCATCTGATCAAGACGGACGAACTCTCCGAACAGGCTCGAAAGATACTCGCTCCTGATGCCGATGCCGCTGTCGGCGACGGTGAATGTCAGCCTGGCCGTCTCCGGAGACGACAACTCCCAGTTTGCCGCAAATTTGATAAAGCCTTTCCGCGTATACTTTACGGCATTGGACAGGAGGTTCAACAAAATCTGACGCACACGCATCTCGTCGCCGATAAGCGCGGCCGGCATGGACGCATCCAGTGCGACTTCAAACTTTACCGGTTTGTCTTCAATGCGGACCCTCATTATCATCAGGATGTCGTTCAGCAGGGAAGCGGTCTCATAGCGCGCCGGCATTATCTCCATCCGGCCGGACTCGATCTTGGAAAAATCAAGGATATCATTGATGATGGACAGCAGGTTCGCACCGGCGTTCCGTATCCCTGTGATATATTCCATACACTGCGCCCCGCCGTAATTCATCATGGCCAATTCACTCAACCCGATGACGGCATTCATTGGCGTGCGTATTTCATGGCTCATGCGGGCCAGAAAAAGACTTTTGGCGATACTGGCCTGTTCCGCATTTTCCTTCGCTTTGACCAGATCGTCAATATCATGAAGAAGCAGTATGAATCCTCCGATGTCGTTCTGATGATCCAGCAACGGCGTTATAGAGACCGAATGCATGCGTAGCTCGCCAGCTTCGACGATATGGAGGGCAACCTCGGCCCGAACGACTTTTTTGTCCTGGCAGGACTGCGCGAACAGTTCGGCTACAGGCGCCAGGGAAAACCCGTTCCGAAAAGGAATACCCGACAGGTCGGTGAATCTCTTGCCTCTGATCACATCAGCGTTTGATATGCCTGCTATTTTGAGGAATTCGTGAGTGCAGTATTCGAGATATCCTTTACTGTTCAACAACAAAATGATATTAATACTGTTTCGGAGCAGCATGTTGAGATATTTTTCCTGTCGTGATTTCTCCTTCTGCAGTACGGCATAGAATCGACTCTGAGTCCGGATAAAGGAATCGGACAGCGTCATGGTATTTCTGAGAGCGGTATTTTCCCGCTGCAATCTGCGTATCTGCATTTTAAGTTCCGCCACGGCGGCGGACTCGTTCGGCATGGCGTCGTTCATATCACAACCGGCAGGCAATCGTTGAAAAATTTTGGAACTTGTTGAGCAGTTCGCCCTTGTGATTTCTCACGGGGCAAAGTTCTCCCGCGGCATAAGCGATTCTGTAGGGGAGCACATTGTCCAGACACTCGGCCACTTCCCGCATTTCCGCCGTCGGCCGGATGCCCAGGGTCCATCTGCGGGCGTCACAGGCGACAATCAGCGCGTTACGGCCCCCGGCGGCAAGCGCCCGGCCTATGTTCTCCCGCGCGGATTGGAGGACAAATTGCGCGTCGCAGCCCGCAAAGCCTATCCGCGCGCCCTGGGGGACAGTGCCGTATGCCATGATGTATCCTTCATCCGTGGACCGGTAGGCCGAGCGCACTATCGCGGAGCCGTCGTCCGTGGTCAGGACGAAGGGAATGGAAGAGATGCCGAGGATGTCGCCGTTGGCGGCCAGTCCGATGGATTCAAGGTAGTCGAGCGGCACGAGGCCGTTGATGCTCTGAATCAGGTGTTTCTCCGATTTGGTAATGACGGCGCCCTGGTGGATGACCATATCGGCCGGTATCACAGTGGTGTAAAATTCGGGATTGACGTTGCCGAACACGGCAAGGAGCGTGAACAGGCGTTCCTGATGTTCTCCGTTCAGGCAGGTCGCCGTGCCGCCGAAGTCGGTCTGGGGGCTGACGGCCAGTGAGCCGAACAGGGGCACTCCGCCGGAAACGGCATCCAGAGCCTCGATAAAATCGTCTCCTCCGATGTTGCTCATGACCGGGGCGACTGTCAGCAGCAGGGACGGTTTTTCGGCGGAACGGGACGCGAGCTGCGCGTACAGGTCCTGTATCCCCGCCCGCGGGTCGTTCTCAAGAAGAACAGCGCCCGCCTCGAACGTGACATCGTCGCTCGTGAGCACGGTGACGATCAGCATCAGATCGCCCATGGCGCCGGTAACGGCCATGTTGGAAGTCGTGCCGCCCATGGTGCTGAAAGGAAGAGCCGCGCTGACGGCCCTGACGGCGCCGCTTTCCAGAAAATCCGGATGAAACGCCAAAATTCCGACGGAATGCCGCAGCAGACGTCCGTCCAAGTCCAGTTGTTCCAAGATTTCCGCCGTAGCGATTGCGATGTCGTCAATCTCCCTCGTATGCGCCGTCAGTATGCGTATCATAAATCCAATCCCCCCATCCGCGTTGAAAAATCCACCTTTCAACGCGCATATCAGCAATCCGGATTCCTACTGCAAGGTTCCATGTGAGTTATTCCTCCGCCAATGCGAAAACGGCCCTGCTTCCAGGGAAGCAGGGCCGGAAGCAGGGCCGGAAAGAAACGGCGCCACCGCGCTCTTGCCGTCGGCAAAGCACGTTATCAAGCGGTGGCGCGTGGCAAAGTTCGGGCCAAGACCGCCTGTTTCAACCCGCATCGTTCCTTTTTGGAGGAAAAGGAAAATTTCCTTTACCCGTATTTTCATGCCGTCCGCCTGAAACGGATGTATCAGCCTCATCAGCGTAGGAATGCCCACACAACGGTCACATATATCCGTTTGTACCCGATCGGGGATCAAAGAGCAAGGAATTTTCCGGAAAAACCCGCAACCGCAACCGCTTGCCGAATTCATATAATTAAGGTAGAGGCAGAACATGCGTAACTACAAGCAGACATTGTAATCCGACGGGTCCGCCATGAGTTTTCTTTCTCCGGACAGGGAAGCGGATATTTCGGCCGGAACGGCCGTCCGCGAACCCAAACGCTACAAGGTGCTTCTGCACAATGACAATTACACGCGCATGGATTTCGTGGTCGACGTGCTGATTTCCATATTCCGCAAAAGCCCGCAGGAAGCTACGAACATCATGCGGACCGTGCATGAAAAGGGCTGCTGCGTCTGCGGCGTATATACCAGGGAGGTGGCCGAAACCAAGCTTGAGCAGGTGCGGCAAAAGGCCAGACAGTCCGGCTTCCCCCTGCGCTGCACGATGGAGGAAACCTGATGCTCGACGCCCATCTGGAGCGGGCCTTCGCCCTGGCCGTCAACGTCGTGCGCTCGCGCCGACACGAGTACTTCACTCTGGAACACCTCCTCTACGGCATACTCTCCGAGGAAAAAGGCCGCAATCTCCTGCAGGAGCTCGGCATAGACGTGTATGTGCTGCGCCGCAAGCTGGACGGCTTTTTTAAAGAACATTTAAGCGTATCCGGAGGGCACGGGAACCGGGAAATCATTCAGACACCGGCCATGGAGCGGCTCATGGCCCGCACCTTGCGCCAGATGCAGTCCTCCGGGCGCATTCTGGCCAGCATCGGAGACATTCTGGCCGGGATCATGGAAGAAGAATCATACGCCGCCTACTTCCTGCTGGAACAGGGTATAAGCCGCCTGGACATTCTGGAGCTTGTCTCGGTCAATACCCCTGGCACCGCGGACCCGGGCGCCTCCAACGAAATGCGCGAGGGGCAGGACGACGCGGAGGACGGCGAAGGCAATCAGGAAATCCGGGCGTTGCGCAAATACACCCAGGATCTGACCGCAGCGGCAGCCGCCGGAGACCTGGACCCCCTGATCGGGCGCGAGGAGGAACTTGAGCGCACGGTGCGCATCCTGGCCCGGCGCAGAAAAAACAATCCCCTGTTCGTCGGCGACCCGGGCGTCGGCAAAACCGCATTGGCCGAAGGCCTCGCCCTGCGCATAATCGCTGGCGAGGTTCCGGAGGAATTTCTGGGCGCCAGACTCTTTTCCCTGGACCTCGGCGGCATGATGGCCGGCAGCAAATACCGCGGGGATTTCGAGGGACGCCTGAAATCCGTCGTGACCGCGCTGACCCGCATCCCCAAATCCATCCTCTTCATAGACGAGATTCACACCCTGGTCGGCGCGGGGGCGGTGAGCGGAGGCTCTCTGGACGCCTCCAACATCCTGAAACCGGCCTTGGGGGCGGGGAAACTGCGCTGCATCGGCAGCACCACCCACGAAGAACTGCGCAACCATTTCGAAAAAGACAAGGCCCTGTCGCGCCGTTTCCAGAAAATAGAAGTGCCGGAGCCGAGCCACGCGCAATGCCGGGATATCCTCAAAGGACTCAAGAATCATTACGAGCGCTATCATAACGTGAAATACAGCGGGGCGGCCCTGGAGGCGGCGGTGACGCTCTCGGCCCGTTTTCTGCCGGAAGCGCGGCTGCCGGACAAGGCCATAGACCTTATCGACGAGGCGGGAGCGAAACGCCGTCTGGCCTTCCGCGCGCCGGTCCGGGACGGAGAAAGGCCCGCTCCTCTGAGAATAGGCGCGGCGGATATTGAAGAAGTGGTGCAGGGCATGGCCCGCATACCGGCGGTCAAGGCCGGAACGGCGGAAAAAGTTTCCCTGCGCAACCTGGAACGGGATCTGCGGGCCGCGATCTTCGGCCAGGACCAGGCCGTTTCCGCTCTGACCCGCGCCGTGCTGCGCGCCCGGGCCGGGTTCCGGCAAGGCGGCCGCCCCCAAGGCTCGTTCCTCTTTTACGGTCCCACCGGGGTCGGCAAAACCGAACTGGCAAAGCAGCTCGCCCTGATTCTCAAAGTCCCCTTCCTGCGCTACGATATGTCGGAATATATGGAAAAACACGCCGTTTCCCGCTTCATCGGAGCGCCCCCCGGCTACGTCGGTTTTGATCAGGGCGGGCTGCTGGTCGAGGCGGTGCGCAAAAACCCCCACGCCGTCCTCTTGCTCGACGAAATGGAAAAAGCCCATCCGGACGTGTTCAACGTGATGCTCTCCGTCATGGACTACGCGACGCTCACGGACTCCAGCGGACGCAAAGCCGACTTCGGCAACGTGACCATAATCATGACCACCAACGCCGGGGCCTACGAAATGTCCGCCAGAGGCATCGGCTTCGGCGCCTCGGCCGGAAGCGGCGCCCCGGCCGGAAAAGCCGTAAAAGCCCTGGAGAAGGTCTTCACCCCGGAATTTCGCAATCGCATCGACGCCATGATCCCCTTCAACTCCCTGTCCGACAAAGTCATGCTCAAAATTGTCGAAAAATTCCGCTCCGAGCTCCAGTCCTCATTGGGCGAACGCAAGATCGGCCTGTCCATGACCCGGGCCGCGGAAAAGCATCTGGCCAAAGCCGGTTATGATCCGGTTTTCGGCGCCAGACCCCTGGCCAGGGTCATGCGCGAGGAAGTGGAAGACGTTCTGGCCGCAGAGGTGCTTTTCGGGAGCCTGCGCAAAGGCGGCACGGCCCGCATCGACGCGGAAGACGAAAAGGGTAAGACGAAACTGAGCTTCAGCTACGCGCCCGGACCGGGGCGCGCGCAAGGCGGGACGGGCCGAAGCGTAAAGGCGGCAGGCGCCCGACCGCGGCCGGCGGGCAGGAGAGATGGCGACGGAGCTTGAGGGGGAAAAAGCCGCCTTGCGCGCGCGTATGCGCGCCCTGCGCCGGTCGCTGGACGAAAACAGGCGCCTTGCCCTTTCATCCGCCGCCTGCGCGCGTATTTCCGAAACCCCCGTCTGGCGGCAGTCCGCCTGCGTGGCCCTGTATATGGCCGCGCGGGGCGAGATCGATTGCGCCCCGCTGTTGAAAGCGGCCCTCGACGAGGGCAAGCGGGTCCTTTTACCCCTGTGCCGAAAACACGGAGAAGATTGGAGCATGCGCTTTGCTCCCTGTCCGGACCCGGCAAAGCTGCGCATCGGGGCCTTCGGAATTTTGGAGCCGCCTGTCCCCGAAAAGGGTCCGGAAGAAGGGCCGGGCGAGGGACCGCAAGAAGTTCCCGATTTTCTGCTTGTGCCGGGCCTGGCCTTTGACCGTTGCGGTTTCCGCCTCGGACAAGGCGGCGGCTTCTATGACCGCCTGCTGTCCGACCCCGCATGGGGGAGCCGGTTCTGCGCGGGTTTCGCCTATGCCTTCCAAATTGTGGAACGCGTGCCGCGCGCGCCTTGGGACAGGCCGGTGCGCGCCCTGTACACGGAAAACGGGCTGTTCCGGGTGGAGGATTGAAGGATATGGAGCGCATGAAGGCCCTGCGGGGCGCCGGCATGATTCCCTTTGTTTTTCCGGGGATACCGCGCATAATCTGCGCCTTCGGAAGCGCGCAAAGCGGAGACATCCGCCTTGGGCGCGCCGAAGGCGACGAAAAGGCCGTCGCCTGCCGCCGCGCCATGCTTGAGGCGGCGGGCCTTGACCGCTGGGTGGAACTGGATCAGGCGCACGAGGACGGTTTTCTGGTCGAGCCTCAATCCACCCCGGTGGACCTGCCCGCGAAAATCCGGGCAGACGGTTCCTGCACCAGGGAAAAAAACCTTGCCCTGCTCATAAAAAGCGCGGATTGCCAACCCCTTTTCCTGGCGGCCCCGGACGGGTCGGCGGCGGCAGCCCTGCACGTCGGCTGGCGGGGCAACGCCATAAACTATCCCGCTACCGGAGTAAGACTCTTCTGCGAAACTTGCGGCGTCAGACCGGCGGAGGTCAGGGCCGTGCGCGGTCCGAGCCTCGGGCCGGCTGCCTCGGAATTCACCAATTACGCAACGGAGTGGCCGAGCCGCTGGCACCGCTACTTCGACCGCGAGAAAAAAAGCATCGATCTATGGCGGCTTACCCGCGATCAGTTACTCGACGCGGGGGTACCGGCTGAACACATCTTCTCTCTTGACCTGTGCACCTTTGCGCACCCCGGATTTCTCTTCTCCTACCGGCGCGGCGACGAGGCCAGGCAAGGTTCCATGATCTGGATCGGAGAAACCTGAAATGCCCGGTGACTGCTGGCTTCTGACCGTGCGCTCGGAGTTCTCCGCAGCGCACGCCCTGCGCAACTACGGCGGGAAATGCGAGAACACTCACGGACACAATTTTCTGGTGGAGGCGGTGTTCGAAGGCGGCGAACTGCGCCCGGAGACGGAATTCCTGGCTGATTTTTCGGAACTCAAAGTGGATCTGAATTTCGTGCTGAACAGCTTGGACCACAAGGATCTGAACCGGACGCCGCCCTTTGACCGGCAAAACCCCACCTCGGAAAACCTGGCCAGGCACATCCATCGCACCTTGGCTCCGCTTGCCGCGGAACGAGGAGTGCGCCTGCACAGCGTGACGGTCGGGGAAAACCGCGCCCAAAGCGCCACCTACCGCCTCTGCGGAGAAGGGAAGCTGGTCAACATTGAAAATGAATAAACCGCGCGGCAGGGATTTGCCTGCAAATCCCTGCCGCGAAACGCTTGCAGGCGAGCTTCACTCGCCGTCAAGCAAGTATTTCAAGCGTAAAATGCTCTTGCGAAAGCCCGCCGTCAAGCGATAACCTCAAGCGTAAACTGCTCTAGCGGCGCGATCTGTGAACTCCCCTGTCCGAGCGATCCCCGCGTTCGCGGCTGCCGCGATCACGGTCGCCACGATCACGCTCCGGACGCTCCCTGCGGGGCGGGCGGGCCGTTTCCTCCGGGTTCCAGGCAATGCCGCGTTCCTCTTCAAGCACGACTTTGCGCGAAGCGCGCACGCGGTCGCCGTTTATCTCTATGACCTTGACCGGGATGTGATCGCCGAGTTTCACAAAGTCGGCCACGCTGCTGACGCGGGAAGTGTCAAGTTGGGAGACGTGCACCAGGGCTTCCAGGTTCGGCAAAAGCTCGACTATGCAGCCGATCTCCAAAATCTTTATGACCTTGGCGTCATAATTTTTGCCGAGTTCCGCCTTCTGATCATAGGTCAGGACCAGTTTCCTGGCCTGTTCGAGGGCGTCCACAGTCGGGGCGAAGATCGCCACTTTGCCGGAATCGTCGATATCAATGGACGCGCCGGTCTCTGCGGTAATAGCCTTGATGTTCTTTCCGCCGGGACCGATGATCAGCCGGATGACGTCGGGGTTCACCTCAACTTCGTCATGCTGCGGGGCGTAACGGGAGAGTGAGGAGCGGGAGGCGGACAGGACCTTGGCCATTTCCCCGAGGATGTGCAGACGCGCCTCCCTGGCCTGGGACAGCGCCCTGGCCATTATTTCCGTGGAAATGCCCGTGACCTTGATGTCCATCTGCACGGCCGTGACCCCTTCGGCGGTGCCGGCGATCTTGAAGTCCATGTCGCCAAGGGCGTCCTCGTCGCCAAGGATGTCCGTAAGCACTATGAAATCCTCGCCTTCCTTGATCAGGCCCATGGCCACCCCGGCCACTGGCGCGAGGATGGGCACGCCGGCGTCCATGAGGGAGAGGCAGCCGCCGCAAACCGCCGCCATGCTTGACGAGCCGTTGGACTCCATGGTTTCCGCAACGATGCGCAGGGTAAACGGGAACGACGCCTCATCCGGCAGAATGGGCCGCAAGGCTTTTTCCGCAAGGGCTCCGTGGCCTATTTCGCGGCGGGACACCCGGACGGGTTTGACCTCGCCAACGCAGTAGGGGGGGAAATTATAGTGCAACATGAAACGCTTTGTCTGATCCCCGACCAGGGAGTCCACGCGCTGTTCATCGGTGGAGCTTCCAAGCGTCGCAACCACCAGGGACTTCGTCTCTCCCCTGGCGAAAAGGGCCGAACCATGCGCCCTGGGCAGGATTCCGGTTTCAATGCTTATGGGGCGTACCGTCTTCGTGTCGCGCCCGTCAAGGCGTACGCCCTGAGCTTGGATGCGCCCGCGTACCATCTTCTTTTCCATGTCGCCGAGGATCGCGGACGCGGAGGCAAGCGCCGCGGGGTCGCCGGCAAAAGAAGAGGCCGCCATAAGCGATGCGGCCTTTTCCCCGACTTCCCTTTTGGCTTCGCGCCGCTCCAGTTTGCCCGGAACGGACAGGGCTCTCGCGAGGTCTTCCCCGACGGATTCGCGCAAAAACTCCTCCACTCCGCTCATATCCGGCTGTTCTTTGAGGACGCGTTTGGGCTTGCCGGCAATGCGCACCAGTTCTTCCTGGGCGTCGATCAGCGGCTGGATTTCCCGGTGCGCCCACGCCAGGGCTTCCGCCACGATTTTCTCCGGTACGAAACGGGCCTCGCCTTCCACCATAACCACGGCCTCACGCGAGGCGGCGAAAATAAAATTGAGCTCGCTCTCCTTGAGTTCGGAAATGGTGGGGTTGAGGACGAAATCGCCGTTGATGCGCCCGATGCGCGCCCCGGCCACAGGGCCGGCAAAGGGCATGGACGATATGCACAGCGCGGCTGAAGCGCCGGTCAAGGCCAGCACGTCGGAATCGTTTTCCTGATCGGCGGAAATGACGTTGGCCAGAACCTGGACCTCGTCCTTGAACGCTTTAGGAAACAGGGGACGCATGGGCCGATCGATGAGACGGGAGACCAGGGTTTCCCGTTCCGAGGGACGGCCTATCTCACGCCGAAAAAAACTGCCGGGGATACGGCCGGCAGCATACATTTTTTCCGAATAGTCAACGGTAAGCGGGAAAAATCCCTTGTCCGCCGCAAGCGGTTGGGAGCAGGCCGTGACAAGGACGACGGTGTCCGCGCACTGCGCCCACACCGCTCCATCGGCTTGCGCCGCCAAACGGCCTGTCTCAAGGATTATCTCCTTGCCGCCGATATTAACGCAAACCCTTTTGCATGGAAATACACTCATTTTTGTTCCTTGGTGTGACGATTATTTACGCAGGCCGAGCTTGTCGAGAACGGACCGGTAACGCTGCACGTCCGTCTTTTTCAGATAATTCAGAAGATTTCTGCGTCTGCCCACAAGCTTCAACAATCCCTGGCGCGAATGGAAATCTTTTTTGTGCGCCTTGAAATGCCCGGCCAAATCCTGAATACGCGCCGTGAGCAGAGCGATCTGCACTTCCGGGGAGCCGGTGTCGCCCTCGTGTTTGGCGTGGGTTTCAATTATAGACTTCTTTTGCACGGTGTCCAATACCACAGCATTCCTCCGCAATGCCCGCATCCGGGCGTTAGGTGTTCCACAGCCCCCGCGTCGCGCGCAGGACGAAGGCGCCTTCCCTTTCTCCGGCAAGACATTCCGCCAGAGCCAGGGCTGTCCCGTCCGCTTCAAGCAGCAGAAGACCGCGTCCCGGCGCCGGACCGCCCGGGTCCGCCGCAACGCTCAGCCTTTTGCCCATGCGGATGAGCGCGGCATCCTCCCGCCCGAGGCGGATATGCGGCCAATCCGGCAAGGCTTCGGCAATGCTGAAAACCATGCCCGGAAACTCTTCGGGATTTTGCACGATCTCCCCAAGGGCGCGCGCTTTTTCTATCCCGAAAGGCCGGCTGTATTCCCGGGTCAATTTCTCCAGCATGGCCCCGCAACCCAATCGTTTCCCCAAGCTGTGGGCCAGGGAACGGATATAGGTGCCGGAGGCGCAGCTAACCCGGAAGAAAATCCGCTCGGGGTCGACCAATTCGGCCTCGCAACGGTAAACGCTGACCATTTTTGTCTTTACAGGGGTTTCAAGACCCCTGCGCGCCAGCTCATACAGGGGTCGGCCCAGGTGTTTGGCCGCTGAATAGGCCGGCACTTCCTGTTCATACGTGCCTACAAAGGAGGCGCAAGCCTCCCTGACGCGTCCGGGGTCCATACCCCGCACCGGCAATCGTTCAAGAATCCGGCCTTCCGCGTCCCAGGTATCGGTCACAATACCCAGGCGGATGACCCCGCTGTAAATTTTTTCGCCCGCATGCATGAGCGGATCGGAAATTTTTGTCGCCTGCCCCAGCAGAACCACAAGGAGGCCTTCGGCCATAGGGTCCAAGGTGCCGGCATGGCCGATCCTGCGCTGCCCGAGCCGCCTTTTGATTGTTGTCAGACAGGCCGCGGAGCTTAAACCGCGCTCCTTGTTCAGCAGCAAAATCCCGTCCTGTTGCCCGGGTCTGCAAAATTCCTCCCGGATTTCCGGGGCGGAAGCCTTGGGCGCGGCGGACAAACACCTGTTCGCTTCAAGCGGCATCAAGAGAACTTAACTTAAAAGCAAAACGGCGTCCAGATATTTACGTTTTTTGATCAATTGCGTTTGTAATTTTTCCCCTCCTGTTTTACAGACATCCGCGTTAAAAAATAAAATTACGCCGCCCGTACGGGCGAAACGGAGCCGGCGGATGCGCCGATACCTGCAAGGAACCCTTGATTTCGCCTGCGCCGTTTATGCGGTCATAAACGCCGCTTCCCGGATCTACCGCCTGGACCTGGCCACGGCCAGGGAAATATTCCAGCGCACCCTGCTGGACTTTTCCGGAAACGCGCGGGTCTGGGAGGCGTTCGTGAACAACCGGACGGACCATTACTGGGTCGTCCGCTATATGCTGCGGCGCTGGTGCGCGCAGGGGAGATTCGGGCTTGAGCCGGACCTGCCTTTTTCACGGCTCGGCCCACCCGCGGATCGGGAACTGGACCTGAATGCGGCTTCCCTGTTCCTGCCGGAAAATCATCCGCCCACAGGCCCGGAAAACCGCAACGTTTGCGACGGGGCCAGGGATAATACCGCCGCGACGGCCAAAGACGATTCCTCCCGGACGGCGGAGGCAGCCGCCGCGCTGGAAGCCATGCGCTCCTTTTTCGCCCGCGTCCCGCCCGGAGACGGGGTGGTTGTTCTGCGTTTCCACCGGTTTCTGCCCGGCATCGCCAACCCCGTTGTCTCGCACTGGACAACCGTCGACGGGGCGGACTCCGAGGCTTTGCGCCTCTGGGACTCAAGCTCCGAAGAAGGCGCCCTGCACCGCCTGCCCTATGCCTCGCTGCTCTGCTCCGGCA
The DNA here is from genome assembly GCA_031288535.1 of Desulfovibrio sp. Lineage (GTDB taxonomy): Bacteria > Desulfobacterota > Desulfovibrionia > Desulfovibrionales > Desulfovibrionaceae > Frigididesulfovibrio. The sequence continues at coordinate 18,919 of JAITRF010000045.1, forward strand.
ACCCTCCCTCCCTGCGCCTGGTTCCGGAATCAATCCATCTTCTCTCTCGTCCCCGCCTGGGGGACGGTATCCGGCCTATGCCGAAAAGGCCGTCCGGTCTTTTCAGCATAGACTAATTAAATAATATCAAGATATTATATAATAATCCCGCAAATCTCAAAAAAAAATTAAAAAAAATCTAAACTTTTTATAGATATCGAAGAAGAAATATATTAGCCTGCATCCGGTGTCTCGGATGAAATTTCCGCGCAGGGGCGTTTCGCTTGCGAAACGTCCGAGTATCCGGCCTGAAGGCGGACATCCCGATGCATAGCGCAGGAACGGTTTAACATTGCAAGTGTGTAAACCGCTCTGCCGGGATTTGCCTGCAAATCCCGGCCGCGAGATTGTCGCGAGGCGGACGGGCTTTGCCGTCAAGCGACGATCTCAAGCGTAAAATGCCCTAAAAGATGCTGTCATCTTCAGCCGGATTTCAGGGAAGCCATGTTCAAGAACACAGCCGCCGGAGAAGATTATCTGGGGGAACAGGTCCCCCCCGATGACAAAAGAGCGCCGCCCGGCTGCCACTTCCCTCATGACCCTGGCAACCTGTCGATGTTTTCCGACGATTATCCGGACTCCTGCCTTGACCTTGCAAGTTCCGGCATAGGCGGACTGCGCCACAAGCTGCAGGGCGGGCAATTCGAGCGGGGAAGCAGGACCTCCAACGTCAGGCTGCCGGTTTTCGCCTCCAGACAGACTTCCGGGGTTTCCGGGCGTAGCGTCAGAGACGAGATACCCTATGCGGCCAAGGCCTACGACGATTTATTGGCGGCGATGCGCGAGCTTATGGATTCCGCAAGCAACGCCAGACTGAATACGGACAAGGCGGAAACCGCCGTGACCGGCGTCATCCAGAGCCTGGAGCGCAACCCGGACGCCCTCTTGTGCATGCCAAGGATACACCGGAGAGAAAATTACACTTACGCCCATTGCGCCAACGTCTCCGTTCTGCTTGCCGCCTTCGCCCTGCGTTCCGGGGCGGACAAACTGCGGGTGCGTACCTATGCCCTTGCCGGGCTTCTGCACGATCTGGGGATGGCCCTCCTGCCCGTCGCGGTTTTAACCGCCCGCCGCAATCTCAGCGATACGGAAAAGGCCCTGGTCAGACGCCACCCCCTGCTCGGCAGCGAGATCATCGCCTCTTTGCCGGACGTCCGCGTCGAGGTGCGCAAGGCCGCCCTGGAACACCACGAGCGCTATGACGGTTCCGGCTACCCCAAGGGGCTCGCCGGGGACTCCATATCGGTACTCGGAATGATCACCGGCATTGCGGATACCTACGACGCCATCTCCAGCAGTCGCCCGTACAAGGGGGCGCTCTACCCCCACCGCACCCTCGGCAGAATATACCAGATGCGCAACAAACAATTCCATCCCGTGCTTCTGGAAAAATTCGTCCGCCTGGTGGGCATTTATCCCGTCGGCTCGGTCGTGGAGCTCAAAGACGGCTACCGGGGCGTGGTCACGGGCAGCAACTACTCCAACCCCTTGCAGCCGGTCGTCACCCTGGCCCTCGACCCGGAGGGGCATCCCATGTGTCTGCACGAATGCGATCTCGCCAAGGACGGCGTGGAAGGCATAGCAAAGTGCCTTGCCCCGGAAAACTCGGGCATAGACCCGGTCCGTATTCTCGGCTGGCCATACTGAGGCATGCGAATCAAATACTGCGCCCTCTGCTGCATAGCCAAAGACGAAGACCCTTTCCTCCGGGAATGGCTAACTTACCATTCGCTTATCGGATTTGAACATTTCATAATCTACGACAACCTGAGCGCCCTGCCCATCTCGCGTTTTCTCCGCGGTTTTGCCGACAAAACCAGGGTGACGGTCATCCGCAATCTCACGCCCCTTTCCCAGCTTCTGGCCTACACCCATTGTCTGGAGCACTTCGGCCGCGACTTCAAATGGATCGCCTTTCTTGACCTGGACGAATTCATCCGTCTGAAGCCTTTTGCCCGAGACGGCGAAAGCGTCAGCGACATCAGGATTTTTCTTACCGAATTCGAACCGTACGCAGGGGTCGGCCTGAACTGGCGCGTCTTTTCCTCCTCCGGGCATGAGAGGCGTCCGGACTGCCCGGTAATCGCCGCCTACACCCGCAGTCTGGGCGACGACATCCACATCAAAAGCATCGTGCAGCCCGCCAGGGTCCTGCGTTGCGCGGACCCGCATTCCTTCGTCCCGAAACCCGGAGAGTTTATAGTAAACTCCGAGCATTTTCCCATTCCGCCCGCTTTCGGCTTTTCCGTTCCGGAAACGGACAAAGCCTGTGTTCACCATTATTTCTACAAGTCGAGGGAATGTTTCGCGCAAAAGATCGCCAAGGGCAACCCCTGCGACATAACCAGGCGCATGTCGGACTTTGACGGCCACCTGTCCCGGAAAAGCGCGGAGGACCTTTCCCTGTCCGTCTTTGCCGGCGAGGTGCAAAGGCTCATGGAGGGAAAAACACTGGCGCAGGCGCCGCACATGGAGTATTTTCCCGGTTGTCCGGACGAGACTTTCGCCCTGGCCCCGGCTTGGCTTGAGCGGGACAGGGGCTGCGAGGGGGCGCGCCAGGCCTTTTTGCACCTTTGCCACCTGACCCTGTGCAATGAAGCGGATCAGGCGCCGGATTTCGCTATCGGCATGGAGATATGGAACAAACGCGCCGAAGCGGCAAGGCTCTGCGGAAAGCACGATCTGGCGCGTTTCTGTCTGGCCCAGGCCATGAAACTTTGCGCGGGAGGGAACTCCTACCTCGAACTCGCCGGGCAACTGAACGCGCGCAAGCTGACGCGCAAAGCAGCGAGCGCCCTGCAAATCTTCAAAGCGACCAAAGGACGAAAATGAGCTCTGAACCCGACAAGATAATCTATTCCATGATCCGGGTGTCCAAAAAACACGGACAGAAGGAAGTGCTGAAGGATATCTCCCTGGCCTATTTCTACGGCGCCAAAATCGGCGTTCTGGGTCTGAACGGGGCGGGCAAAAGCTCCCTGCTCAGGATCCTTGCCGGGGTGGACCGGACCTTCGAGGGCAAAACCGTTTTGAGTCCGGGATACAGCATCGGCTACCTGGAACAGGAACCGCTTCTGGACGAGCAGCGCACGGTACGCGAAGTCGTTGAAGAAGGTCTGGCGGACCTGATCGCCGTCCGCGACGAATTCGGCGCCGTCAACGAAAAGTTTTCCCAGCCCCTTGAGGATGGAGAGATGGACGCTTTGCTCAGGCGTCAGGGCGAACTGCAGGAACTGATGGACGCAAAGGAAATTTGGGATTTGGACGCGCGCCTGGACATGGCCATGGACGCTTTGCGCTGTCCCGCCCCGGATACGCCGGTCGCGGTCATTTCCGGAGGAGAGCGCCGTCGGGTGGCCCTTTGCCGTCTTCTGCTCAAAAATCCCGACATTTTGCTGCTGGACGAGCCGACCAACCATCTGGACGCGGAGTCCGTATCCTGGCTTGAACGCTATCTGCAGAACTTCCCCGGCACGGTGATCGCCGTGACCCATGACCGCTATTTTCTGGACAACGTGGCGGGCTGGATTTTGGAGCTGGACCGCGGGCGCGGCATACCCTGGAAAGGCAATTATTCCTCCTGGCTGGAGCAGAAGCAAAAACGTCTGGCCGAGGAGGCGAAATCCGAGGATGAGCGCCGCAAGACCCTGCTGCGCGAACTGGAATGGATACGCATGGCCCCCAAGGGGCGGCACGCGAAAAGCAAAGCCCGCATCAACGCCTATGAGGCCTTGCTCTCGCACGAATCCGAGCGCCTGGCCGCGGACCTGGAAATCTACATCCCCCCCGGACCGCGTCTGGGAAAGGTGGTCGCGGAAGCGGACGAGGTCAAAAAGAGCGTGGGCGAGAGGGTGCTGGTGGAGGATATGAATTTTATCGTCCCGCCGGGGGCCATAGTCGGGATCATCGGGCCGAACGGGGCGGGCAAGACCACGCTTTTCCGCATGCTGGCCGGCGGGGAAAAGCCGGATGAGGGCACACTGCGCGTTGGCGAAAGCGTCAAAATCGCCTGGGTGGACCAGAGCCGCGCGGCACTGACCCCAGGCAAAAGCGTCTATGAGGTCATAAGCGAAGGACAGGAATCCATAAGGCTGGGCGGCAGGACAATCAACGCCCGCGCTTACTGTTCCCGCTTCAACATCACCGGCCAGGACCAGCAGAAAAAGGTGGAGGAACTCTCCGGCGGCGAGAGGAACCGCGCGCATCTGGCCCTGATGCTGAAATCCGGCGCGAACCTCCTGCTTCTGGACGAGCCGACCAACGATCTGGATGTGAACACCATGCGCGCATTGGAAGACGCCTTGGGTAACTTCGCCGGTTCGGTTTTCGTGATCAGCCACGACCGCTGGTTTCTGGATCGCATAGCCACGCATATCCTGGCTTTTGAAGGCGATTCCACAGTTCGCTTTTTTGACGGCAACTACAGCGAATACGAGGAGGACCGGCGCAAGCGCCTGGGCAAGGAGGCCGAGCGCCCGCACCGGGCGAAATTCCGCAAGCTTACGCGATAGCAAGGCCAATATATCAAATATGTTGGCTCGACATAGGCATCTTGTTGGCTCGACATAGGCATCTCGCTCCGACAGCCCCCAGAGCATTTTGGAGCAGTCCAACTTTTCAAAGTTGAACTGCTCTAAACGAATAATGCGCGGCAGAGATGCCGCGCATTATTGGATTGATGTCGGCCCCGGCCTACGTTCCCACACAAGAGTATGCAGTATCATCGGCGATGAAGGGCTTAACTTCCGGGTTCGGAATGGAGCCGGGTGTACCCCCTTCTCC
>JAITRF010000046.1 GCA_031288535.1 Desulfovibrio sp.
GTATCTTTCCGATAAAATGCTCTGACGGTGTGAAGCGAAGCGTAACACCGTCCGCGGGATTGGCGCAGGCGGGCTGCGCCCGCCGTCAGGCGACAATCCCAAGCGCAAAATGCTATAGAGAAAGGCTGACCCGCCGGGGTCCGGAAGCGGAACCCGGCGGGCATCCTGCGCTACAAAAGCTGGGCGACCCCGATAATTTTCGTCCCCTCCGTGGACCAGTTGACGCTCAACCCAAGCACGTCTCCAAGGACGGCCACCGGCAACAGCACCCCCTCCCCGGTCTGGAGGGGAGAAACATTGATGTAGATATCGCGCCCGTCCACTACATATTTGTTGGAATCCACAGTCATGCCGATCGCGCCCGCCGGCGCGGCCACGCTGATCACCCCTTTGGCCGCGTTATATTTCAGGCCAAGCGCCGCGCACACCTCGGAGGCGGAGACGTACAGCTCCCCGTTAACCGCCTTGACCGGCAAACCCGCCTTGCCGGCCCTGATCTCAATGCTCAGGAAATTCTTGAAGTCCACTTTGGGGATCAAGGCGTGCACTCCCTTGGTCTTGTCCACCACCTGGGAAACCTCGTAGTCCGCGGCCGCGCTCAGATAGGCGTAGACCACGCGCCGGTCCAGCCCGAACTGCCGGGCGAGAAAACTTATGGATTCGCGCACGGCCATCTTCATGGCCTCGTCAAGGTCCTCGTTCAGGCCGATGGGAATCCAGAATTTTTCCGTTTCGGCAAAGGGAGTTGTCAGGTTGTCGCTGTTGCTCTTGGGAACGGCCGCCGTGCCTTTCTTGAGTACGGTCAGCCTGACGGTGGCCCGCAAAGAGCCTTCAAGCGCCGTGAGGGCCACTTCCCCGTCGCCCTGCACAAAATGCGGATCGCCCATGTAGAACCCCGCGCCTTCCACTTCCACCGGGAGATACAGGGTCGCCCCTACCCCCAGTTCATTGATGTCGATATTGCCGCCGATGCGGGCCGGGGGAACGGAATTCCAGCTCTCGTCCGTGTCCGGCGTAACGCCCATGATCCCGACAAAGGGGCTGAGGGGGAACTGTATATCCTTGCCCGCCTCCTTGAGGGTCCCATACCATTTCCCTTCCATTTTGCTGATCGGCGTGAAGATGGACACGTTGCCGTACAGTTCCGGCTGAGCCGGACTCGCCTCGGGCTTGCGCTGCGTGCCTTCGGGGAACTCGCCCACCAGGGCGCCCTTGTAGTGGCGGTTGGATATGACCCCGTACGGCACTCTGGGCTCAAGGTGCAGCACTTCCACCTTCAGCACGTCGCCGGGTTTGGCGCCTTCGACGTGAACCGGACCGGTGACGATATGCGGGCCGTCCTTGTCAAAATCGTGCGGCAAAGCCGATGTGCTGATGGTTATGGCGTCGGGCAGCACGTCTGCGGCGGCCACCCCGTAGCGGCCGTAATATTTGACCGGATCCTTGCCCTGATCCTCCAGGATGCCCTCATGCGACACCGTGTCGAAAGTGACGCTGGCCCCGGAGGGCATCGTCAGCACCGGCTTCGTATTGCGGTTGGGCAGGCGGCCCCAGGACACCGTTTCCGGGGTGGAGGGCACAAAATATTTTCCTTTCACGGAGCCGATCTCTTTCCCGCGCAGGATCGTGACTTTTTCCGCGCGGTAGGGCGCGGCCAAAGACTCGCCGCCGACGACCAAACACATCAACATAAGGACCGGGAAAACCTTGAACGCCTTCGTAAGCATCGCTTTTCTCCTTCTGTTTGTCCGGGACGCGAAACCGCTCCGCGGCACCCGCATCCGACAGCGTTTTATCGGAAAGATATTTTCAATGATAACACGCCGGAACTGCAAGCAAGATACGATCCAAGCCAGGTGCGCCTTGCAATTCGGCCTGCTTGCAAACGAAGCGGCGGGAGGGGACGGAGTGTTTCCTACGAAAAAGAAATTTACACAAGGCTATACAGACAAATTCACACAATTACGTATTTTTTGAAGCGCAAAACATGCGGGAAGAAGGATCGGCAACCCGGACTCAGGCGCCAATGGTGAAGCCGTTGCCGATCATTTCCGCAACGGCGTTGCCGAGCTCGTCGCATACCTCCACCCGATAGACGCGCATGCGCCGGCCTTTGGAAAGCAGCGTGGAACGGGCGATCAGACGCTTGCCGGCAGGCTGCCGGAAATAGGAAATGCCGCAGGACTGCCCCACCGTGTTTCCCTTTTCCCGGCCCAGCACCCTGCCCAGGTTGGAGTGCACGCCAAAGGCGAAGTCCGCCAGGGTGAAAATCACCCCGCCCTGCACCGCCCGATCCGCGTTCCTGTGCAGTTCCGCGATCTCCATGCCGCACTGCACCCCCTCCTCCCCGGCAAAATCAATGACCATGCCCGCATGCGCGGCGAAATTGTCAGCCGCGAAATATTCCCTTATCCTCTCCAGATTCTTTTCCATGCCGCGCCTTTGCGTCTTGCCTTTCTTCCGCCCCCGCCGTCATGACGTTCCGCGAACGACATGCCGCCGGCTTGTCCGGAACGACGGATGATCTCCGTTCAGACCGTCAAACTGCAACCTCAAGCGTAAAGCGTAAAATGCCCAAAGCACAAGGGTAATGTTATTTCAGTCTGAATTCAACAGGAACCGTCACATGGCCCGCGACGCTCCTTCCGTCCGCCCTGGCCGGTCTGAAGCGCCATTTGCCGACGCTCTTCAAAGCCGCCTCGTCCAGCAGGGAAAAGCCGCTGCCGCGCCTTACCGTGACCCTGACCGCATAGCCCCTCTCATCGACGTCCACGTCCAGGATCACCCGTCCCTCCTGTCCCCTTTTCCTCGCCAGTTCCGGATAGACAGGTTTGCTGTTGACAAATTCCGCCAGGGGCTGCGGGTTTGAAACTTCCCCCTGCCTGCCCGTCGTCCCGTCTTGCCGGGACGTGGAGGTCTCCGCTGCCGGCTTCGGGCGGGCGGACGAGCTTCTCCGCGCTTCGGCGACGCGCGCCGGCCGCGCCCGCTCGACCGGGACGGGGTCCGGCGCCCGCTCGACAGGGGCCGGCGCTTCCTCAACCGGGGCAAGGTCCGGAGTTTCCTCAACCGGGACGGGCGGGGGTTCGGGAGGGGATTCCGGCGGAGTTTCCCGTGGGGTTTCCGGGGAGGCCTCCGGGGGAGACACGCTCTCCTGCCTGGCCTCGGCCTGATACATGAGATAAAGTTCCGTCCGCTCCGGGCGCGTCTGCGGACTGCCGGCCGCGAGGTCCCAGCGGCCGGCGCCGAAGAGAAGGATCAGATGAACGGCCAGGGCGGCCGCGCCTGACGCCGTCAGGCGTCTTATGTCGTTTCTCATCTGCGTCGCGCTTGGATCCTTGAAATCACTTCCTTTGTTCCGACATTTTCTTGCAACCCATGTGCTGTGTGGCGGATTATAGCTGAAGGGAACCTCTATAAACCGTCTCCCTTGGCGGCGTCAGGCTCCTTTCGCCAACGGGTCGAATATGTTGAATATACTTCCCCTTGTCGAAACTCGCCTTCCTTGCCGGGAAACAAAAATCCTGGTTTGTAGATGTTCCCTGAAAACACATAAAAACGCCAGATATTCACGGGGTTTTCGTCTGCCGCGCCTGGAGGGAAATCCTGGCGACGCCGGATTGCCTGACAAGATCCAGGACGGAGAACAAATCCTGATAGGAAAGCGTATCTTCGGCGTAGATGCGCAAAAACAGCCCGTCCTGGTCTTCCTCGGCCTTTCTGCGCAGTTTTTCGGAGAGATCCGCGCGTTCCACCTCCTCCGCGTCCAGAAAAAGGGCACCGTCGGCCCTGACGGAAAGGGACAGGGAGCTTGCGCTTTCAATCCGCGCCGTGCTTGAAACCGGAAGTTCCAGGGGCAAGCCCCTGTTGACCGTCATAATCAGCATGGAATAGATGAAAAAAACCAGAAGCAGGAAGACTACGTCCATCAGAGGCAGCATTTCCAGGCGGGCCGCATGTCTGTCCCGGCGCAGCCGCATCATCTTTCCCCTTGTTTCACAAGCCGCATCTTTTCCTGCACCATTTCCAGGCGGGAACCGTAGTGTTCCAGGACGTCGCGGGCGTTTTCGATGCGCGCGTTGAAGTAGTTGAAGGGAAAAACCACCGTGATGGAGATGATCAGCCCGGCCGCCGTGGTGATCAGGGCTTCGGCTATGCCCGCGACCACCGCCTGGGGCTCGTTTATGCCCGCCTGCCCCAGCATGTCGAAGGAGCTGATGATGCCGAGCACCGTGCCCAGGATGCCCAGCATCGGCGCCACAGTGATGATGGTGTCCAGAACGCCCATGCCCCGGCGCATAGTGCGCACGGCCTCCAGAGCCACGGCCTCCATGGCCTTGGTGCTGGAAAAGCCGTCGTGGGCCATTCCGGACAGAAGCATGCGGCAGACCACCCCGCGCGTCAGGGAGCGGTCCCGCTCCGCGAGCTTTCTCCAGTCGCCCCCCCGGTAGTATTCATCCAGCAGGCGCTCTACGTCCTTTCCGTCTCCCGCCATATCAAGGCGCAGCCAGAAGCAGGCGCGCTCGATAATCACGGTCAGGGCCAGCAGGGAACAAAGCAGGAGCGGCCACATAACCGGGCCGCCGGCGAGAAACAGGGTCCACACGGTGCGCCTTCTCCGGCGTTTATTTACAGCATGTCGCGCTTGAGCTTGCCGCTTGCCGGCAAAGCATTCCGCCCCGCGACAATCTCGCGGCGGGGATCTGCAGGCAAATCCCCGCCCCGCGGTTGACTCCTCAAACGGTCTCTTGAGGCGGCGTCAAAAGTTGTACAGCAGGGCCGCGTAGAAAGAACGGCCGGGCATATAGTCGAATGCGTCGGTAGTATAGTATTCGTCGGACAGGTTCTTCACGGCCAGTTTGAGTTTAAGCTCGCCCCCGTGCTCAAATTCCCAGAGCCGTTGCGTCAGCGTGAAATCAATCACGGTGATCCGCCCCGGCGTATAGGTTTTGTCGCCGTTGTTGGCGATACTGTCTATCCGTTTGTCGAAATAGACGAAATCCAGGCTTGAACTCAAGCCGATCCCGGGGTAATCGAAATTGACCCCCCAGGCGATGGAATCCTGGGCTATATCCGTCAGGGGCGTATGATCCTGATCGCGGAAGGAGTTCAGATGCGTCAGCGAGATATAGGGTTCCAAACGCACCGGCCAGTCGAACTGGCGGCCTATGTCATAGCGCAGGCTGGCTTCCATGCCTTCGATAAAGGCGCGATCCAGATTGAAATAGGGTCTGTCGTTTGGCCTTCCGGGCACGGAACCGGCGGGCAGGGCGTCGATTTTGTCCTTATAGCGGGTGTCGAAATAGGTGAACGACAGGTTGAGTGCTTCATACTCCAGGTCAAAGCCTATATCCCAGGTGCGGCTTTTTTCCGGGGAAAGATCCGGGTTGCCCACGAATATGCTGGAGGTGCCCATGGAAAACACGGCACCCAATTCTCTTGGCGTGGGCATTTTGAAGGCCGAGCCGTAATTGCTTCTTAATTTGATGAAATCCCAGGGGCTGTATGATATTCCAAAGGAAGGGATAAAACTGTTCACTCTGGAGCTGGTGGAGCTAGTTCTGGCGGTGGGAGTTCCGTACCCTATATCCGAATCAATGTTGACTTTAAAATAGTCGTAGCGCGCCCCGGCGGACAAAACCAGGTTCTTTTTCTCCAGCAGGTAGAGTTTGCCCGTCAGAAAAGTCCCGATGTTCAGGTAGTCACTGGTGGAATGGCTCCCGTACCGCGCCTCCGTATGGATGCCAGCAGGCTGATTCTGGTTGAGATCGTAATGGAGCACGTCCACGCCCCCGATCAGCTTGAACCGGTCCACCCCGGCAAAGGTCAACTGGGCCTGTCCTCCCTGAATTTTGTTGGTGTTATTGGAATATTGCGCTCTTTGCCCGTAACCATAGGCCAGTACCCCCGTTCTCCTCCTGGATTCCCTGTTCAACTCGTATCCAGTTTCTCCGAAATAGTAGCGGACCAGCCAGGAGAGGCTGTCGCCCCGCGTCGCCCCCTCGTACACTACGTCCAGCAGCCAGTAATCCCGGTTCTGATACTGGTTGGCATAGCTGTTTGAGCTTGTCGGACCCAGCTCCTGCTTATGGCCGGTCATCCCACTGAAGGATACCCCGACTCGGTCCTTGTCCGTGAAATTCCATCCGGCATTGAAGCCGTAGTGATCCCGGTTGTCCAGGCCGGAATTGCCGAGCGTTCGGTGTTTGCCGTCATCCGGATTGCCGGCGGCAAAGTGGCTCCCCCAGGCCGCGATGTCGAACTGCCCGGCCCGGGCCGAGGCAAAGGCTTTAAGCCGCCGCTCGTCAAAACTCCCGTATCCGGCCTCCAGGCTGATTTCCGGCTTCTCTTTGCCCCGTTTGGTTATGACGTTGATCACCCCGCCGATGGCCGCCGCGCCGTATTGCACGGAGCCGGGACCGCGGACGATTTCGATGCGCTCGATGTTGTTCAGGCCGAAAGCGGAAAAGAAATCCGTTCCGGCCCGGCGCCCGTCCACGAGCAGGAGCACGTCCCCGGCGAGGTCGAAGCCGTGCATGGAGCTTCTCCCGCCGCGCATGACGACGCCCTGGTTCCCGTAGCTGGACGATCCCACCCAATAGGTCTGGATGCCGTGCCTTTTCAACAGGTCCACCACGCTGTCCGCGGCGGAGTTCGCTATTTCCTCCGCGCCGATCACCGTGATGTTCTGACTCGCTTCCCGCAGGGGTTCTTTGGCCCTGTCCGCGGTCACGACGACCGTATCCAGGACGCGGGTGCGGGGGGTTGCCGGCTCCTCCTGCGCGAAGGCCGGGTGGGACTGGAAGATGGCTGCCGCGATTGCCAAGGCCGTGAGATGCTTTTTCATTTCCTCATCCTCTGCCGGCTGAAGTTATCATGCCGCACAAGGCGCATCCGGCACAAAAAAACGGACCCCCGGGGAGGTCCGCAATTCCGTTTTTATCGCAGCCGGATTTTCGGCCATTCCACGGGCCGAACATCATGATGATCAAGGCAGGTCTTCTGACTTCCGGTTCAGGCAACCGCCCCGCGCCTTCCCGTTTCGCGGGCGAAACAGTGACCGGCCTTTCGGCCATGCGGGCGGTCTAACCGGTTACAGCGGCGGGTCCGTGACGGATTCGCACCGTCTTCCCTCTTATCCTTCCCTGAGGAAGCACCTTGAAGGTCCGTAACATAGCTGAAGGGGAATTTGGGGTCAATCGGAATGATTCACCGCGCGAGGCAAACGAATTTAATAATTATAACCAGCTTGAATTGTTCACTATGAACAATCGACATGAAATTTTCTCTGTAACTTCAACGTATTGTAAAATTCTCCCGCTTGTCCTGATTAAGTCCGGTTACTACTTGTCTTTTCTCCCTTTATGTATAGCCTTATGGATAGAGTATATTGGGACATGGGACATGCAAAATCAAACAAAAGTTGTCGAAGCCGTCAAAAAACAGCTCGGATTGAAATAAAGCGAGGCGCATATGAAATTTCCCGTCATTCTTGCCCCGGACGAAAACGATGGCGGCTATGTCGTCACTTTCCCGGACATACCGGAAGCCGTTACCCAGGGGGAAACGGAGGCGGAGGCGTTGAACATGGCCCGCGATGCCCTGGAAACAGCCCTGGAATTCTATTTTGAGGACAACCGCGCGGTGCCGCGCCCTTCCAGGCCGGAACCCGGGCAACACTCCATCGATATCCCCCCCAGCCTGTCCGCCAAAATCCTGCTGCTGAACGAGATGGTCACCCAGAACATTCGACCCGCGGAACTGGCGCGGCGGCTGAAAATGACCCCTCAGGCCGTCACCCGTATGACCGACCTCCGGCACACCACGCGCATCGACGGTATTGACGCCGCACTCCGCGCTCTTGGGCGCAGGATGGAAATACACCTTGCCCGATAGAACACTTTCCGCTCAACGTCTAAACGTTAAAAAAGGCGTGCCAAAGTATGATGCGCTGAAATGGGTAAATATATTGGCATCAAACGCAAAGGCCTTCATTCTCGGTACGTATCACGGTGTCAGGAAAAAGCATTTGCAGCGCTATCTCAATGAGTTCTGTTATCGTTTTAATCGGCGCTTCCGGGCAGGCCAAGGATTCGACAGGCTCTTACCGGCCTGTGCCAACGCAACCTCGATCTAATGGGGGATAAATTTTTATAAAATGTTTTTTATCTCGTATATTGAAAAATCTTACTGGACTCTCATTAATCATATTCGTTTGATGGGTTGACACAAAGTTTTCAAAGAAACTCTTGTCCGCATCAATTGAAAAGAAACGAACAGTTATTTTCTTTTTTATCTTACCCATAATGGACCTCTATCGAAAAGCGCATTTACAAAGGGCAAAGGCGGGGGCAGCGCAAATACAAAACGCCTCAACGCCTGTCTGCTTTTGGTTATAACAGGTTGAAATAATTACTACAAACGATTGATGAATTATATTATATTCATTTATTTCAAATGATTATGCTAAAAAATGACGTTCCGACAGGCTTCTATTAAAAATTTGTGGCAAAAGTTATTGTTGTCCGGTTAAGAGGGTTAACTCCTTGAAATTACATTGATCCGGAGATCAGTATGTCTGTTCAGCTTTTCATGGCAAGCAACAAGTTAATATCTATGATTATTTTTAAAATTTGAGAACGAGTTAACCTGACAGCAATAGGCAAAAGTATAAACTTTTTTTTGTAAACCTCCAGAGGCTTATTTTCAAACCTGCTCAACTGCTTTACCGGCTAAAAAGCTCCGAATGCGAACCAAGCCGGACAAGTTCCAACACACCCGATTCTTCCTGTTGCTTGTAAATCAGCAACAAGTCAGGCTTGATGTGACATTCCCGGTGGTCTTTCCAGTTGCCGACAAGGGCGTGGTCACGGAAGTTTTCCGGCAGGGGCTTATCCTCAACCATAAGGACGAGGACGGCCTGTAGAAGTTGCGGTGTGTCTTGGGCATGGCGCGGAGTTGCCAGTACCCGTTTGAAGTCTTTTTTAAAGGATGTAGCGCGTCTAATCGTCCGCATACAAATCCGCCATTAAGTCGGCAACGGTGGCAAACTCTTTTCCGCCACCAGCTTCCAGTTCGGCAATAGCTTCCCTTGTCACCCGGTTCGGGGCTTTCACTTCAAAGGGCAAGCGGCGTTCATCAGCCACGCGAATCAGCAACAGTCGAATGGCGTCGGAAACCGACAGGCCCATATCTGCCAGAGCTTCAACAGCCCGCTCTTTGGTGGCGGCATCAATCCGCGCCCGAACGTAGGTATCGTGAGTTATGCTGTTCATAATAATATACCTCTTGGCCCAATGTAGTCATAAATAGACCACAAGTCAATAAGCACGCTAAAAGAACGAAATCCGCGCTTACTGGCCTGTTGAAGGCCGCCCTTTTGTCCCCCTACTTGCTCATGCTCGACAGTGCGCGGCCCGCTGATAAAATTCATGGCGATTGGGATAGTGTCAACACTTCGGGCGGCAACTATCAGGGCAATCGAATGAATCAATGTAAGACCTTGAAATAATTTGTTTTACAAAAAGACAGTCTAAAAAAATTCTCCTGTGATTTCAGCCTGTTGTGATGTTCATTCGATTGCCCTGCGGCAACTATCGACTCAATCTCGCCTGATGCTGTGAACCTTAAACCTCGGTGTGGTGCTACCCTCTGTCAAAAAGGTTTTTTTGTAGGCTTGACAATATTGTGAACAAATATTAAACGAATGAATATTCATTCATTAAGGGACACAAGCATGGTAAAAAGAGAAGAGCAGAAACAAAACACGCGGGAAAAGCTGCTGGCAGCTGCCGCGCAATGCTTCACGGAAAAAGGCTATTCTGGCTGTTCGATTGCGGACATCGCGCAGCGGGCCGAAATCGCGCAAGGCACTATGTATGTGCATTTCAAAAGTAAGGAAGAGCTCTTCAAAACCATGATTGAGGAAGAGCATGCCCAAGGCGCTGAAAAAGCAAGACAGGCGGCTAACGTCACACCTTACCTCAACGGCATCATCGGCGTCATGACCGACTGCATCCGCGACGTTGGGTTCCCGGTGGATCACAGACTATGGACGGAAATTCTGGCCGTGGCTGCGAGAGAACCGTCAGTGCGTGAGACTTTCGCCGCCAGCGACAAGGCAATGCGGTCAGTGTTCGTCGAACTGCTGCAAAAGGCAGCGGAAGCAGGAGAAATAGATGGTTCTCTGGATTTTGAGGCCATTTCGGTCTGGCTCTATGCGTTAGTGGACGGCCTCATTGCCAGAACTGCCGACGACCCATGCTTTGATTTCCAGAGGCACCTGGAAGTTTTTGAAGTGCTGATCCGCCGCGCGCTTCGCCCACAAAATTAAAAAATGGAACCTTGTATGAATAAGGAGCAAAACGGCATGAAGACGTTACGGCTACTGTTTCCCCAGTGGCAGGGCGGTTACGATGAATCTGAATTCCCCGGCCAGATATACCCCTTAGGTGCAAGGCTGTTGGCATGGCTGGCCCCGGAAAGCGATGTCCCGCTCGTAGAGGTTCCGGTTAGCCCCTGGACGAGCGCAGAGCCGACCAAAGAGGGTAGCGTATTTTACCGGCAGGAAATTTTACGCCAGATGCGAGCGGCCAGAAACATCATCGACGCATACGTTCCTGACCGAATAATAACGTTCGGGGGAGACTGCCTCATCAGCCAAGCTCCGTTCGCCTACTTAAACGAGCGTTATGATGGGAAACTCGGCATAGTCTGGATTGACGCGCACCCGGATGTGACCACGCCAAAGGATTTTGACCACGCGCACGCGATGGTGCTTGGTAATCTTCTTGGTGGCGGCGAACCTCTGATGGCCAGTGAAGTGAAGAAGCTTTACAAACCAGAGCAGGTAGCTTTGGTGGGCGTGGACGGCGTATTCTCTCACGAGCGGGAAACCATAGACCGTTTCGGCCTCAAAGTTATACCGAGCAAAGACATAATGTGCGGCAGCGATACGGTGATCGCTTGGATTCATGAAGGGGAATTTGAGCGTGTCGCCATTCATCTTGATCTTGACGTGCTCGCCCCTACTATTTTCCGTTCTCTGCTGTTCGCCAATCCCAATGTAGAGGAACACATTGAATCGGAACACGGCAAGGCCAGGATACAGGACATAGGGCGAGTTCTCAAAGACATTGCCGCACAGGTTGATGTGGTCGGCATGAGCTTCGCCGAGCACATGCCTTGGGATGCTCTGAGTCTGCAAAAAATGTTGTCTGAACTTCCGTTTATGTAAGCATACCGCGCCACCCGACATTCATCGTATTGATCCAGGGCTATGCGGGGAAAAGAGAAGACGTGACAGGGAGCTTGCAGGCCCGGTTCGAATTTTAGCACAAATCCACAACGTAACAACCTCCAATCCATATGCGCTGCGCGGCGTCCGCTGACGGCGGAACGCGCCGCGCTCTTTTTTGACGCCCGGTGCATGGGGCCGGCGCGGGCATGTGTCCGCACCGGGGCGAAAACACCGCCACATGAGGAGATACGGCGTTTGCGGAAGGCATGGGGCGCTCCACGTGCATCCGCCCAAACTCCATAAAGGAGTAAAGAAAATGGAAAAAGACACACGGACGAACTTTGCAGACGCATGGAAAAAGATGGCGGAGGAAGCCAGCAGCGCCATCCTTTTGCACAGTTGGGAACGTATGCGCGGCGCGTAAAGACGCAGCCTCCACCCGAACACAAGGCGTACATGGCCCTGGCCGTAGCCATTGGCGAAGCGATCAAGGCGTTTATAGCCCTTGATGAAAGCCTGAAATAACCTCTATCAGCGCCCACGCCTTTGGCGGGCGCTTCCCGCTTTTTTTCATCCTTATGGCCGGAACCGTCCGAAATTGACCACCCCAAGCCTTAAAAAATGCGGGTATCAGTGCGGGTAAAATATTTTCAAAAATATTTTTTAGTCTGTAAATCCACGTAGATATACAATCTTCTTCGCTCCGAACAAGAATGAAAACAAATATTTTTTACTATCCGTATAAGTCCATTTATTCTTGTATAACCAAATAATTACCAGGAAATTTTCGCTGGTTTCCATCCGCCTGGAACCACCGGTAGTTTCTACTGATGGCTGGACCTAAAAAGGTGGACTTTACAAGAGCGATGCGGTGAGCGTTTTGCTTATGCTGGATTTCCCTAAATACCTAAGGCAGCACCTTTACGATGTAGGCCGCGTCCGGGCGCAGGTATTTGCGGGCCAGTTCCCGCACGTCGTCCGCGGTCAGGGCCGCCGCCCTGTCGATCATGGTCCGGACCGCGTCCAGAGGACGCCGCTGGGAGACGAGCAGGGCGGATTCCGCACTGCGCGCGCCCAACGTCTGGTGATCCCGGTAATAGTCGCCCAACATGCCGTTCCTGCCCCGTTCCAGTTCTTCCTCCGGCAAATTCTCCGCCGCCAGCTTGGCTATGATCCTGCGGAAGCCCTCTTCGGCCACGTCCATCTTGTCCGGCCCGGTCCCGATGTAGAAGACCATGGCCCCGGCCCTGGCCGCTTTCCAGGTCATGGCGGTCACCGTGTAACCCAGGCCCTGGTCGTCGCGCAAATCCCGGAACAGCAGGCCGCTTTGTCCGGCCAGCACGTTCTGCAGAAGCTCAAGGCCGGCTTCGTCCGCATCGCCTTGCCCCACAGTCGGGAAAGCCATGAACAGGTGCCCCTGGTTGCGTCCGGGGAGATTCAAAAGCAATTCCTTGTCCGCGCCCCAGACAGGCGGATCGACCGCGACCTCCCCGGCCGCGGGCACAGGCAGCTTTCGCGCCGCCGCCAGCACGGCCTCCCGGTCAAAAATCCCGCACACGGAAAGGGTCCAGGGCCTGAGATTCTGCTTGCGCCAGAACTCGCGCGCATCCGCCGCCCTGAAAGCCCCCACGCGCTCCTTTTCCCCCTGTTGCAGGAAACCGTACGGGTGAGCCTTGAAAAAGAAGGGGAACATGCGGCGGAAGGCAAGGCCGATCGGCTGGTCCTCGCGCATGGTGATGCCGGCGATCTGGTTCTGCCGCACCCGCGCCGCCTCCTCTTCCTTCATGGCCGGAGTCGTCAGGGTCTCCTTGAGCAGCCCGAGCATGTCGTCCAGAAAACGCGCCGGGGCGTCCAGGCTCAGGAAAAAGGAACCGCGTCCGCTGGAGGCGGAAAAGGAGGCCGCCCGATCCGCGAGAAAGTCCTCCACCTCCATGGCCCCCAGCCTTTTGGTCCCACGGGTGAGCAAAGAGGCGGCAAAGGCCGCCAGCCCCTGATCCTTTTCCTCAAGCAGGGCGTCGCCCCCGCTGAAAAGCATGTTCACCGAGACATAGGGCAGGGTCGGATCGGGGACGAGCACCAGAGTGCGCCCCTTGCCCAGGTTGACGATCTCCGTTTCCCCGGCCTTTTCCGATGCGGCGCGCCCGGCCTTCCCGTCCCCGGCCGCCGCGCCCTTCCAACCGGCGCGCAAGGTGTCGGCAAACCAGGTCTTCCAGACCTCCGGCCCTTCCCCGGCCTCCTTTGCTCCCGCCGGGGCCTTTGTCCGCGCCGGCAGAAGCACGGCCAGACTCAAAGCCTCAGGACGCAGAAAACTCCGCGCCAGATCCGTGAGCATCCTGGAATCGCTTTCCCGCACCGCCTGGAGATAATTGGCCTCGCCCTGCGCCCCCCTGTCGAAAAAGGAGAAATAGCCGAGCTTTGAGGCGTGGCCGGAAAGCGTTTCCTTGGAACGGTACAGGCCGTCTTCTATGTTGAACCTGGCCCGCTCCAACTCCTCGTTGCCGAAACCGCCTTTCGCGGCGTTCGCGAGCTCCTTGCACAGCTCCTTCCAGAAAGGCTCCAGTTTGTCCGCGTCCAGAGTGGCGTTGATGTAAAACATGCCCAGGCGCTCAAAATTGTAATTGGAGGCCGATATGCCGTCCACAAGACGCTTTTCGTATTTGAGAACGCGCGGCAGACGGGAAGACGCGTCGCCCCCCAGGACGTGGGCCAGCACGTCCAGACGGGCGGAACGCAGGTCCCCCATGCCGGGGACCGGCAGGGCCAGAGCCAGATGGACCTTGTTCCAGGGGCCTTCCTCCAGGGTCACGCCGAAAGCCCTCGCTTTGGCCTTTTCGTCCAGCGGCAGAGGGGGATTCGCCCCCTCCCGGTTTTGCAGGGCGCCGAAAAGCCTCTCGGCCTCCAGCGCGGCCTCCCCGGCCTCCACGTCTCCGCAGATGACCAGGAGCATGGACTGGGGCTGGTAGAGCCTCTCTATATAGGCGCGTATGTCTTCGGCGCTCAGGGCGCGGATCGTCCGCTCATAGCCGATGATCGGGTTGAAATAGGGGGTGCCCGCCAGGGCGATCTGCTGGGTCATGCGGAAAAGGCGCTGCCCCGGATTGTCTTCCCCGCGCTTCAGCTCCGCCACCACCACGTCCTTTTCCGCCTCCAATTCGTCCGGGTCCAGGGAGGGGGAAAAGGCCATGTCCTTCAGCACGTCGAGGCCGGTCTTCCAGTGTTCCCGGATCATGTCCGTAAGATAGACCGTGTAGTCAAAGCTGGTGGCGGCGTTGAGGTAGCCGCCGAGTTTTTCCACGTCCCTGGCGACCTGCCCGCGCGGACGGCTTTCCGTCCCCTTGAAGACCATGTGCTCCAGCATGTGGCTGATGCCGGCCTCCTCCGGCCGTTCATAGGCCGATCCCGCGTGCACGTAGAGGCGCATGGAGACCAGGGGGAAACGGCTGTCCGGAAGCACCAGCAGGGCAAGGCCGTTGGAAAGCCTCCTGAACAGGGTTTTACCCGCGTCCGCGCGCCCGTCCGCCAAAGCTTCGGGGTTTGCCGCGACTTCGGCGTTTTCTCCGGACGAGGCCGGGGCGTGTTCGGCAAAGGCAAAAGACGCGAAAGACAAAATCATGAGCAAACCTGCCGCGACAAGGTTCAAAACAGGCATTTTTAACTCCGGGAACGGTATTTCACGGGACAAGCCCGGTTTTCGTCAGGCGCAGGCGGGCCGGGTCCGCCGCAAAGCCGCAATAAGCCATGGAATGCGCGCACAGGGCCAAAGGCGAGACATAGACCGCGCTCCAGTCCAGGGCCAGATCCACAGCGCCGACGGCCCCGCCGGGAGCGGCCGGACCTCCGGACGATGAGGCTTTCACGCTTCCGGCCGCCGCCTTGGCGATATTAGCAAAGAAGGGGCGGGCGTCAAGTGCGCGCGATCCCCGTTTCCCCTCCCTGGTCCAGGGCAGGGAGGGGAGCAGGGCAATCCTTTCCCAGACCCCGTGGAAGTCCTCTATTTCTTGCGCGCCGCCCGCGTATTCCAGGTGGAAAAGCTCCCCGGCCGCGTCCGCGCCCTTTTTGGCCAGGGGCAGGTTTTCCGCGGAGACTATGCGTATCCCCGCGGGCAGGGTTCCGTTCAGGTCCAGCGCGGCCTGTTCCGGCTCCCGCCCGGCGCGCAGATAGATGGAAAACCATTCGCAGAGGCTTGCCACGCCCACCGGCAGGGCGCGGCCGAAAGAAAGAAGGGGCAGGGGGTGAAAACCCTGGCTGAAACTCAACGGCAACCCCGCCCGGCGCAGGGCGCGGTCGAAAACGCGCTGCATCTCGAGCTGGCTCAGATAGGCGGCCGGTCCCAGGCGGGAGTACCAGAAACGCATCTGCGCGGCTTTGACGCGCAAATGCTCCGCCAGTTCCGGCGGAGCGGGGCGCGGCCGGAACCGCCCTTCTTTCGGCCGCGCGGCCTCCGGGTTTTGCAGCGGATTTTCCGGTCCCGCCGGGCGCCCCTCTCCCGCGCGCGCGGACTGCGGGACAAGATGCCCGTCCTGGTCGCGCCGTTTCCTGTTCAGGATGACGCGCAGCCTCTCCCCGCCGTCAGCCTGGCTTTTTGCGCCGCATACGCCGCAACCGTTGCAGGCGAAGTAGCGGCAATCAGGCGTCAATTCCCCGCGCAGCGCGCGCTCGCGCTCGCGCAGGAAAAAATCCTCCCTGATCCCGCTGTCCAGGTGGTCCCAGGGCAGGACCTCCTCCCCGGCGCGCGCGCGCAGGTAGTCCTCCGGGTCCAGGCCGCATTCGGCCATCGCCTCAAGCCAGGGGTCCAGAGAAAAGCCGTCGACCCAATCGGCGAACACGGCCCCTTTGCGGTAGGCCCGCTCGAGGACTCCGGCCAGACGCCGGTCGCCGCGCGAGAAAATACCTTCCAGCAGGCTCATTTCCGGGACGTGCCAGCGCAGGGTCACACGCTTTTCCTTTTTCACCTCTTCAAGCAGCAGGCCGATGCGCCGGCGCGTTTCAGCAAGGGATATCTGGGCCTCGCGCTGAAAGGGGGTGTGGGGCTTGGGCACAAAGGGCGAAATCGAGGCGGTGATCTGCATGGACCCCGGCCCGGCCGCGTCCCTGGCCTTGCGGCAGAGATCGGTTATGGCCGACAAATCCTCGTCGGTCTCCGTGGGCAGGCCGATCATGAAATAGAGCTTGACCTGCCGCCAGCCGTGCCTGTGCAGGGCGCGCACATGAGTTATCAGTTCCTCTTCGCCTATCCCCTTGTTGATGACGTCGCGCAGGCGCTGGGAACCGGCTTCCGGGGCGAGCGTCGCCCCCGTGCGCCGGATGCCGGCCATACTTTGCATGAGCGCGTCCTCCACCGACCCCACGCGCAAAGACGGCAGGGACAGGGAGACCTGTTCGGCCGCGCAGCGCGTCGCCGCCCCCAGGAAAAGCTCCTTCAGGGCGGAAAAATCCCCGGAACTCAGGGAGAGAAAGGACAAGTCGTCATAGCCGGTCAAGGCCAGACACTCGTCGATGATCGAGCGCAGAACCTCCACCCCGCGCTCCCGCGCCGGGCGGTAGAGGACCCCGGCCTGGCAGAAGCGGCAGCCGCGCGTGCAGCCCCTGGCTATTTCCAGGGCAAGGCGGTTGTGCACGGCCCCGAAGGCCACCGGCTGGCTTGTCGGATAGGGGACGCGGTTCATGTCCGGGACGACGCGCCGGACCGGACGGGGCGCGGGTTTTGCGCAAGGCCGGCTGGGAAAAAATTCCGGCACGTAGACGCCGGGGATGCGGGAGAGGCTTTCAAGCAACGCTTCTTTTCCCTTTTCCCGTTGCGCGCAATAGACGCCCAGGATTTCCGGAAAGGAGTCTTCCGCCTCGCCCAGGAACATCAGGTCCACGAAGGGGGCCAGGGGCTCGGCGGCCATGGCGCAGCAACCCCCGGCCAGCACCAGGGGATAGGGGCGGCCGTCCCGGCCCGCCTGCTTCCGGTCCGCGCTGCGCAGGGGCAGGCCGCCCAGGTCCAGCATATAGAGGATGTTGCTGTAACAAAGCTCATGGGTCACGCTGAAGCCCAGAACATCCAGGAGCCGGATCGGCGTGTCCGTTTCCAGGGTGCAAAGGGGCAGGCCGCGTTCGCGCAAAACGGCCCCGGTCTCGCGGCAGGGGGCGAAAACGCGCTCGGCCGCGTATTCAGGGAATTTATTGATGATGCCGTAGAGAATTTTCTGCCCCAGATAGGACATGCCGACTTCGTAGAGATCCGGAAAAGCCAGTCCGACGCGCGCCAGCACCGGCCCATCCTTGCGGACGGCCCCTTCTTCTATCCCAAGATATCGGGACGGTTTGGGCAGTATGGGCAGCAACTCGCGCATCGTATTCGGATTCATCGGGTAGGAGGCGGAGTTCTCCTTGCCGGGTCTGCGGAGGACTTGCACCTCCAAGTTCGTGCGCCCTCTGCCGGGCGCACAAAAAATAAGGCGCGGCAGAGATGCCGCGCCTTATTCCGTTTCCGGATCAAAAACGTCCTCGTTTTTTATCCGGAAATGGAAAGCGTGACAGGATGTCACGCTCGAAATGCGAAGCATTTCGAGCGGCAAGGCGAAAGAGCGCTTTCGCCGCAGCCGCCAAATCAAAACCGCACGGATGCAGTTTTGATTTGAAATTCGCATTATTGGATTGATGTCGGCCCCGGCCTACGTTCCCACACAAGAGTATGCAGTATCATCGGCGATGAAGGGCTTAACTTCCGGGTTCGGAATGGAGCCGGGTGTACCCCCTTCTCC
>JAITRF010000138.1 GCA_031288535.1 Desulfovibrio sp.
GGAGAAATCGACTGTTTTATCGAAAACACCATCAAGGACTGGATGAAAAGCTACGACGTGCCGCCGGTGAAAGACGGGCGCATCGTCAGGAGCGAAATCGAGGAGCACTCCATCCGGCCGTTCAGCGGTCTGTTTCTGAACACGCGTTCGCCTCTGCTCGGCGACAAAAATGTACGGGAAGCCCTGACCCTGCTGTTTGATTTTGAATGGACCAACCGGGCGCTTTTTTACGACAAATACCTGCGTTGCGTGAGCTTTTTCCCCAACTCGCCCCTTGCGGCCCCGGATGTTCCGGATGCGGCCGAACTGGCTCTGCTCGAACCCTGGCGCGACCGGATTGACCCGGCCGTGCTCGGTCCCTTGCCGGAGTTGCCGGAAACGGACGGATCGGGGGCGATCCGCCCCTTGCTGCGCAGGGCTCTTGCCCTGTTTGAAAAATCGGGCTGGAAGCTCGCGGACGGCGTTTTGCGCAACGCGGCGGGCGAGCCGATGCGGCTTGCGTTTCCGCTTGTCTCGCCGGCGCAGCAACGGATTGTCGTCCCCTACCAGAAAAACCTGGCCCAGATCGGCATTCGGCTTGACGTGCGGCTTGTGGATCAGACCCAGTACGTCAACCGGGTGCGCTCCTTTGATTTCGACATAATCATCGCCTCGCTCCGGCAATCCGAGAGCCCCGGCAACGAGCAGCGCAATTTCTGGAGCTCCGAAGCGGCGCGCCAGGAAGGCAGCCGCAATTACGCGGGGATCGGCGATCCGGTCGTCGACGCGATGGTTGAGCGCCTGATCGCCGCCGCCACCTTTGAAGAACTCACCGCCGCGACACGGGCGCTCGATCGCCTGCTGCGCCACGGACGCTATGTCGTGCCGGGTTGGTACAGCAAGCACACCCGCATAGCCTGGTGGCGGGAACGGATTACGCCGCCGCCCGACCGCCCGAAGCGGGGCCTGGACTGGACCAGCTGGTACGCGGCGCCGCGGGCTTTGCCGCCGCGCGCGGCGGACGGAGGGCGCTGATCATGCTTGCCTACGCGCTCCGCCGTTTCTGCCTGATCATCCCCACGCTCCTCGGCATCCTGACCGTCAATTTCTTCCTGATCCAGATGGCTCCGGGCGGACCGGTGGAGCAGTTCATCGCCCGTCTTGAGGGCGGCGGCGACGTTTTTATGGAACGCGCGGGCGCGGGCGCGGCGGATGCGGGCATCGGGGGCGCGCAGGCGGGCTTCGCCGACCAGGGATATTCGGGCGCGCAAGGACTGCCTGAGGAAACCCTCCAGGTCATCAGGAGGATGTATGGTTTCGACAAGCCGATCCTGGTCCGCTACGTCGACATGCTCGGGGATTTTCTGACCTTTCGCCTGGGCGACAGCCTGTTCAGGGCCGGCAGCGTCGTCGATCTGATCCGCGAAGCCCTGCCGGTTTCCATCACGCTCGGCGTCTGGAGCACACTGATCATTTACATGGTTTCCATACCGCTGGGCATAGCCAGGGCCGTGCGGCGAGGAACCGTTTTCGACGCCGTTTCGGGCTTTGCCGTGGTCGTCGCCGGAGCGGTTCCGGGCTTTCTTTTCGCCGTGCTGCTGATCGTTTTGTTCGCGGGCGGCTCGTATTTCAAAATTTTCCCGCTCCGGGGCCTGCACAGCCCGGATTACGAACTGATGTCCTTCTGGATGCAGACCCTTGACTATCTGCACCACATTACCCTGCCGGTCATCGCCATGAGCATCGGGGGTTTCGCCGGCCTGACCCTGCTCACGCGCAACGCGTTTCTGGACGAGTTGTCGAAGCAGTACGTGGAAACGGCCCGGGCCAAAGGCCTGACGGAACGCGCCGTATTGTACGGCCACGTCTTTCGCAACGCCATGCTGATTATCATCAGCGGCCTGCCTTCTACCTTTGTGCGCATGTTTTTCGCGGGTTCACTGCTCATTGAAACTATTTTTTCCCTGAACGGCCTGGGACTTCTCGGATTTGAAGCGGCCATGCAGCGGGATTATCCGGTCATGTTCGCCTCGCTGTACGTGTTTACCCTGATCGGGCTGTTCTGCTCGGTGCTCGGCGATTTGAGCATGATGCTGATCGATCCGCGGATCGATTTCTCCGACAGGAGCCGGACATGAACGTCATCGCGCAACGCCGCCGGCAGGCCTTTGTCTCGAACCGCAGGGCGGTCGTCTGCCTGTGTCTGCTCGGCGCGTGCGTTTTGTTCAGCTTGGGCGCGGAATTGATCGCCAATGACCGGCCGATGCTGATCCGTTACGGGGACCGCTTTCTTGTGCCGCCGCTGCAGAGTCTGACCGAACGCGATTTCGGGGGCGACCTGGGTCTGCCCGCGGATTTCGGCGATCCTTTTGTGCTGGACGCCATCAGCGGGCGCGGCTGGGCAATCTGGCCGCCGGTGCGCTATGGCTACAACACCATTTCATACTCCCGCGAGGAAACCTTCCCCGGCCCGCCGTCCCCTGAACATCCGCTGGGGACCGACGATCAGGGCCGGGACGTCTTCGCCAGGGTATTGTACGGCTTTCGCCTGTCGTTTCTTTTCGGTCTGTGCCTGACGGTCTGCGGCAGCGTGCCGGGCGTCCTGGCCGGGGTCGTCCAGGGATATTACGGCGGCGGCGCGGATTTGTGGTTTCAGCGCTTTATGGAAATTTGGGGCGGCATCCCGGTTCTGTATCTTTTGATCATCATTTCCAGCATGGTGCGCATGACTTTCTGGATTCTGCTCGCCGTCATGCTGCTGTTCGGCTGGATGCGTCTTGTGAACGTGGTGCGGGCGGAGAGCCTGCGTATCCGCAATATGGACTATGTGCGGGCGGCCAGGGCGCTCGGCGTGTCCGATTGCCGGATCATGCTGCGCCATGTGCTGCCTAACGCCCTGGTGGCCGTGGTGTCCATGCTGCCTTTTCAGATGAGCGCGTCCATCGTCGCCCTGACCGCCCTGGATTTTCTCGGTTTCGGCCTTCCGGCGGGCTATCCTTCGCTCGGAGAGCTTGTGGCCCAAGGCAAGAACAACTTGCACGCGCCCTGGATAGGGCTGACAGTGTTCTGCACTCTGGCCTTCCTGCTCACCAGTCTGGTCATGATCGGCGAAGGAGTCCGCGATGCTTTCGACCCGCGTGTTTTCACCGGCCGGCCGGTTCCGGCGGCGGAGGATGCGTCGTGAGTCTGTTGCGCATCGAGAATCTCACGGTCGCTTTCGGCCCGCACAGAGAGCATCCCGTGGTCAGAAACGTGGACCTGCGTCTTGAACGGGGCGAAATACTGGCGCTGGTGGGTGAAAGCGGAGCGGGCAAATCTCTGACCGCCCGCACCGTGCCCAGGCTGCTGCCCCCCGGAGCGCACGCCGTGGGTACGGTGCGCTTCCGGGGCATGGATGTTTCGGCAATGTCCGGGGAAGCCGTCCGGGCGCTTCGCGGACGCGGCATAGCTATGGTTTTTCAGGATCCTCTGGCTGGGCTGAACCCGCTGCACCCCGCCGGCGCACAGGTCATGGAAAGCCTGCTTGTACACGCGAAACTCACAAAGCGCGAGGCCGTACGCAAGGTCGGCCGCATGCTTGAACTTGTGCGTCTCGACAATCCGGACGCGGTGTTCCGCGCCTATCCGCACCAGCTCTCCGGCGGCCAACGCCAGCGGGTCATGCTGGCCATCGCCCTGGCCAACGATCCGGACCTGCTCATCGCGGACGAGCCGACTACCGCCCTGGACGCCTGCACGCAGTTCGAAATCCTGGAACTCTTGAACGGCCTGCGCCGTGAACGGGACATGGGCGTCCTGCTCATCAGCCATGATCTCGGTCTGGTCCGCTCCATCGCGGATCGGGTCATGGTCATGCGCCGCGGCCGCGTGCTTGAAGAGGGGGATACGCGGACCCTGTTCGCAAAGCCGGCGCATCCCTATACCGCAGAGCTTACGGGAGCATGCCTGCCGCCGCGCGAAACCCTCGGGGACGAAGCGCATCGCGTACTTGAAGTATGCGGTTTGCGCGTCGCTTATCCGCGTCCGCGCACCCGGCTGTTCCACCGCCCAAAGCCCGTTGTGGCGGTCAGGGATCTGACTTTCCCCTTGCGTGCCGGCGAATGCCTCGGCCTTGTGGGCGAAAGCGGTTCCGGAAAAACCTCCGCCGCCCTGGCCATATTGAGGCTGATCCCGTCTTCCGGCAGCATCCGGTACCGGGGCGCCGAACTGCAGGGCTTGAGCCATAAGCGGCTAATCCCTTTGCGCAAGCGCATCCAGGTGGTTTTTCAGGATCCTTTCACCTCGCTCAATCCCCGGATGAGCGTTGGGCGCCTTGTCGGCGAAGGCCTGCTGGCCCAGACTGACGCGCCGGATCGACGGACGGCGCGCCTGCTGGTTGAACGGGCCTTGCGCGACGTGGGTCTGCCCGGCGCGTACGCCCATCGTTTCCCGCACGAGTTGTCCGGGGGCGAGCGCCAGCGGGTCGCCATCGCCCGGGCGCTCGCGCTTGAGCCGGATGTGCTTGTGCTGGACGAGCCGACTTCTTCGCTCGACCGAACGCTCCAGTTTCAGATCATCGCCCTGCTGCGCGATTTGCAGCGCCGTTACGCCATGTCGTGCATCTACATCAGCCATGATCTGCATCTGGTCCGCCAGTTCTGCCATTCGGTGCTGGTGCTGAAAGAGGGCGTATGCCTCGAATACGGCACGGTCAATGACGTGTTTGCCCGCCCCGCCACCGGGTATATGCGGGGGTTGCTCCGGGCGGCCCTGGCCGCCTTTCCGGAGGGTGGCGGGGTTCGCCCGCCGTCAAGCGACAATCTCAAGTGTACACTGCTCTATAAGGAAAAGGAGAATGCCGCGCCATGTTCTTCCCTGTAATTAGGATTTGCGTCGCCGTTCCGGGCAAAGCCGTGTTGCCGCTGTTTTTCTGCCTTCTCGCCGTCTGCGGGGAAACCTGGGCGGCGCCGGTTGAGAAGGTGCAGCGCGATGTCGTGGACGCGGTGCATACCGAAGCCGACGCCCAAACCCGGCTTGACGCCTGGAACGCGGAGCGCGATGCCCTGCTTGACGAAGCGCGCACGCTGAAACTGGAATTGCAGTGGTTGCGTCTGCATGGAGAAAAACTGAGCCGGTACGTCAAAGCCAATGCCGAAAAAATTGACCTGCTGGAGCGGGCGCAGGCCCGCTACGCGGTCATTGCCCTGGAACTGGAGCATACCCTGGTCGCAGATGTGGACCGGCTTGAAGCGCACATCGCCTCCACCCCGCCCTTTCTTCCCGAAGAACGCTCCCACCGCCTGGCTTTTCTCAAAAAAACGCTTGACGACCCGGAATTGTCCATTGGCGAAAAATTTCGCCGGGTGGCCGAAGCCCTCAACGCCGAAGTCGAATACGGACGCAAGCTGGAACTCAGCAATCAGACGGCCATGTTCGACGGAACGCGGATGGAGTTGATCGTCATCCGCGCGGGACTGGTGGGCTTTTACTGCCTGACGCCGGACAGAACCCGCGCCGGGATCTGGGATCCGGCCGGCGGAAGCTTCGTCCCCTGCGATAAACAGGAGTTGCGGGCCATCCTGAATCTGGAGCGGATGGCCCACACAAAGCGCTATCACGACATCGCCCTCCTTCCGGTCAGGCTGGTGCCGCAATGAAAAACCGATTCGGCTTCGTCCGCGGTTTTGTCGCGGTCCGGGTGTTCGCGGCGGGTTTGTGCCTCGTACTGGCGGCGCCCGGAGCACTGGCGGCACCCGGCGCATCGGCGGCGTCAGGCGGGTCGGCGGCATCCGGTGCATCGGCGGCGTCAGGCGGGTCGGGGGCGTCCGGCGGGTCGGCGTCGCCCGATGGAGCCGCGCAACAGGAAGCGGCCTCGCCCTTCCCCGGAATAGAGCGCGAGATTGAAGCCCTGCGCGAGTTTGCCGGCGAGGAAGCCGAAAAATCCCTGGCCCTGCTCGCCGCGGACAGGCAGAGCCTGCTCTCGGCGGTAGCGGCGTTGCGCGCGGAAAAAGCGGATCTGGAAAGTCGGGCTGCGGAACTGCAGCAGACTTTCGCCGCGCAGCAGGCAAGGCTGGAGGAACTGGAAGGACTGGCCGCCCTCAATCTCGCCGGCAGCAAGAATCTTGAAGGCTCAGTGCGCCTGAGCGCCGGCCTCATCCGCGAACGCGCGGCCAGGACGCCCTGCGCTTCGCGCGACCCGGAACTGTTTGCTCCGATCACCCGGATCATGGGCAGCCAAGACTATCCGTCTTATCAGGATGTGCGCTCCGTCATCGATATCCTGTTTGCGGAACTCGCCTACGGCGGGATGGTCGATATCAGGCCCGGCGACGTCGTGCTTGCCGACGGCGCACCGGGCGCTGCCCGGATTCTGCGCGTCGGCGCACTGCTCGCGGGCGCGAAAACCGACAAAGGTTACGGCTTTCTTGTTCCCGCGGAAGGCGGCAGACGCCTTGCGTTCGTATCCGGAGAGCGCAACGTCGCCGGGCTTGAGGACGTTTTTGCCGGACGGAGTTCCCTGTACCCGGCCGATTTTTCCGAAGGCGCGGTGTTCAAAATTCAGGAGCAGAAAAAAGGCGTTATGGATCATATTGCCGCCGGGGGCACCCTGGTGTGGCCGATCCTTTTTCTCGGCCTCGGCGCGCTGGGCTTCGGGTTGTGGCGTCTGGTCCGCCTGTATCGCCTGGGCCGCAGCCCGGACAGCGTAGTTGACGCCTGCCGCGATCCGGACGGAGCCGATTGGCCGGACGAAGCCGGAAAGACCCCTGCCCGGGCAGTGCTCCTGCACATGCTCCGGCATTGGAACGGCACTCTGACCAGTCTGGAAAAATGCCGCGACGAGGCGATGCTGATCCATCTCGCGCCGCTTGAGCGGGGCCTGACTTTTATTGCCGTGGCTGCGGCCGTGACGCCGCTGCTGGGGCTCCTGGGCACGGTCACGGGCATGATTTCGACCTTCGAGGTGATCACCATTTTCGGCAACAGCGACCCGGCGCTGCTTTCGGGTGGCATTTCCATCGCGCTCGTCACCACGGAACTCGGCCTGATTATGGCCATCCCGCTGCTGTTGCTGCACCATCTGCTGACGCGCCGGCTGGACGCGCTGGCCGACGACATGGAGGAAAAGGCCGCGATGCTCATCGCCCGTTCGTGCAACGGTACAAACCGGGAACACGCGGAGTCCGTCTATGGAGCTGCTTGAGCACACCTGGGGCAGGCTGCTTGCCGGCGGCTTCTGGATGCTGCCCATTCTGCTGACGGGGGTGTGCATGTTCGCCCTTGTGGTCCGTTACGCCGCGTGCATCGCCTGCGCGCTACGGGACTTAAAGCGCGTTGAGAACGGCGCGTCGCGCCGTCCCGAAGCCGTTTGGCTGGCCGAACTGCGTGCCCGATATCGCGCGTGGCGTTGCGGGAATCCCGACATCGACGCCGAACTGCGCGCCGGCATCGAAAAACGCTATATCAGAAACTTCGGCACGGACGGGCGCGGCATACTGCTTTGCGCCTCGCTTTCCACGCTTTTTGGCCTGTTGGGGACAGTTTCCGGCATGATCGCCTCCTTTGACGCCATGCAGACTTTCGGGGCGGGCAACACCCGGTCCATGGCCGCCGGAATTTCCACCGCTCTCATCACCACCCAGAGCGGTTTGCTGACCGGGGTGACAGGCGTGGTGTGCGGGCGTTTTCTCTCCCGCATGTCCGCGCGCCTGTATGGAAAAATCAGCGCGTTCTGCCGGCGCCTGGAATCCGGCCCGGCAGGGGGGGGTAGTCCATGATGCGTAGAAGACAGCGCCGGGAAGCGGCGGAACTCAATTTGACTCCCATCATCGACATGATTTTCATTTTGCTGATTTTTTTCATGGTGACAGCCAGTTTTGTGCGGGAATCGGGCGTTGACGTGGAACGCCCCGTAGCCAGCACTTCGGAAACGAAAAATCCCTCGGTCATTGTGAGCATTGACGCGGGCAACCTGATCTGGATCGATCGCCAGACCATCGACGTGCGTTCCGTCCGGGCCTGGATGGCCCAGTTTCTCTCCGAAGCGCCCGAGGGCGGCGTCATTATCGCCGCTGATACCATGGCCCGTAGCGGTCTGCTTGTGCAGGTGCTCGACGCCTGTCGTGAGGCCGGTGTGAAAAACGTCAGCGTTGCCACAAGGAGTCCGTGATGCCGGGAACGAGCCTGTCCCTGTCGTCGGATCGCAGGCGCGAGGCCATCCGTTGCCTGTACTGCCTGGTTTCGGGGGTTCTGATCACGGCCGCGCTGATGATTTTCGGTTTCATGGGCAGCATGCTGCACAGCGCGCCTGATTTGGACATTACCCGGCGCGGCGTGACGGTCGTTCCCTCAGACATGCCCGAAGAAATTCCCGTTCAGCAGCAAGTCAAACCCACTGCCGAACCGATTGTGCCCAAAATGCAGATCACGCCGGATGTGCCGGAGCCGATTGAACCTGTGCCGGTGACGGTCAAGTATGCGATCAATCCCAGGATCACCGTCGGGGTCCGGGTGCCGGCGCCTCCGGCCTTTTCCGCGCCAAGCGTGACGCCGGAGTTTCTCGGCCCCGGCGAGCTGGATGTCCAGCCGCATCTGATACATGCCCCCCGTCCCGCATATCCGTCCCAGGCCAGACAACTCAGACGGGAAGGCAGGGTGATCGCCCGGATCGTGATCGATATGGAGGGCAGGGTGTTGCGTTGCCGCGTCATCCCCGGACCGGACGCCGATGTTTTCGGCCAGACCACGCTTGACGCCGTGCGGCGCTGGCGGTTCAAACCGGGTGTGCGCGGCGGCAGGGCCGTTGCATGTGAAGTGGAAGTGCCGGTTGTGTTTACTTTGAAAGACTGATTGTTTCAATCTTGGATCGACAACTTATTGCCTGGAGCACATATCCGGTGTTTCGGAGGTGTATATGCGCGTTCTGGTGGTACGATGCCTCGCCTGCGTCATAAGCTGCGCGGTGTACGCGGCGCTTGCGGTCGCCCCGTGCCCGGCTGCGGGCGCGCCGTCTGTGAGCAGAGCGCAAGGCGTGCTTTTCGCAAGGGCCGTCCGGCAGTATGAACAGGGCGACATGGCTGCGGTGCTTGAGACGTTGAATAGTGAAATAAACACAAATTCGCATCCTTACGCCTGTAACATATATGGCCTGGCCCTGCTCAAGATCGGCCGGGCGAAGCAGGCGGCGGCCGCTTTTGCCAAAGGACTGGAGAAAAATCCGGACGACTATTCCCTGACGCACAATCTCGGCATAGCGTTGATGCAGGCCGGCAGATACGGCGAGGCGGGCGACGTCTTGGTCAAAGCCGCTTCACGGGCGGAAGCGGGGCTGCGCCCCTCCCTGTTGTATCTCGCGGCGCAGTGCGCCTATCTGGACCACAAACCTCGCAGGGCGCTGACCCTGCTCAAGCCGTTCCTTGCCGGCCCCGAGGCTGCGGAGTCGTGGATTTACCTGGCTGCGGTCGCGTCTTTGGAATGCGGAGAGCGGCCGCTGGCGGAGCAGTATTTCGACCGCCTGGTCCGGAGCCGGCCCGGCAAACGCGAATATTGGAAAGGTCTGGCCCATGCCCGGCTGCAGCAGGGGAAAAACCCTTCTGCCATCGCCGCTCTGGAAGTAGCCAAACGCCTGCCGGGGAGCGGGCTCCAGGACAGGGACGAACTTTCCCGGCTGTACATGCTGGCCACCGCTCCTCTGCTCAGTCTGCGCGCGCGCCAGGGCGACGCGGAAAATCCGGAGCAGCGGGACATGCGCATCCGTTGTCTGGAGCGGGCAAACCGCCATGCCGAGCTTGTGAGCTATCTGGACAGCCGGATAGCGGTTGAACCCGGCCCGGAATTGTTCTGGCTCAAGGGGAGGAGCCTGTACCGCATGGGCAGGCTGCACGAAGCCCTGGCGGCTTTTTCCGGGGGCGGGAGGTTCGGCGGCGAAGCTGCGGCGCGTTGCGCCATGATGGCCGGAATGCTGGCCTGGGAAGCCGGAGATTTGCAGGATGCCCGGAATCGGTTCACGGCTCTCGCGGAGAACGAGTTTTTCGGAACGGAAGCGTCTCAGGCCCTGCTGTCTCTTGAAAGCATTGAGCGACTGCTGGAGGAATTGTCTTCGGAGAGCGGCAAACCTGAGCTTTCCGCAACTGTCTCGGCTGGCGACTGACGTTCGGATTTCCATGCGGAAGTCTTTACAGCCGTGAAGCCTCCGTCTGGTGCCACGTATCGCTTGGGGAATTTTACGCTTGAGATTGCCGCTTGACGGCAAAGTGTGTTCGCCTCGCGACAAGCTCGCTGCTTTAATTGCGCATACTTTGAACGAATAACCTCATTCCTGAGAGTATTAACTATTTTAAAAAAACTATTCGCATGGAATTGAAGCGCTATGTATAACCGGCTCTATTCCCTGACAGTATAATCCCCGTATGCTATCCACTTCCAGGTAGTCAAAGCCTCCGGCCCCATAGGGCCGCGCGCATGCAGCTTCTGCGTGCTTATGGCCACTTCCGCGCCCAGACCGAACTGTCCTCCGTCCGTAAAGCGGGTCGAGGCGTTCACATAGACGGCCGAGGCGTCCACCTCGTCCACAAAACGCCTGGCCACGTCCAGATCCTCCGTAAGCACGGCCTCGGAATGGGCCGTGCCGTGGACGCGGATATGCTCCAGAGCCTCGTCCAGCCCGGATACCACCCGCACATTCAGGTCATAGCTCAGCCATTCCTTGCCATAGTCCCCCTCGCGCACCGGAATGGAAGGATAATCGTCGCCCAGCGCGGCTTTGGCCTCCGGATCAGGGTGCAGGGTCGCGCCCAGAGGGATCAGGTGCGCGGCCAGACGCGGCAGGAAAGAAGCGGCTATATGCTTGTGGACGAGCAGTGTCTCTACGGAATTGCAGGCGCTCGGGCGCTGCATCTTGGCGTTCTCGATGAGCGGCAGGGCCTTGTCCGCGTCCACCTTGGCGTCCACATATATATGGCAGACACCTATGCCCCCGGTTATGACCGGGATGCGGGATTCATTCCTGCACAGGCGGTGCAGGCCCTCGCCCCCGCGCGGGATCAGCATGTCCACGTAAGCGTCCAGATGCATAAGCTCCATGAGCAGCGCCCGGTCCGGGGAATTGACGTGCTGTGCGCAGGCCGCCGGAAGCCCGGCTTTTTCCAGGCAGGCGCGGACAACTCCGACCAAGGCGGTGTTGGAATGCAAAGTTTCCTTGCCGCCGCGCAGGATGACCGCGTTGCCGGTTTTCAGGCACAGGGAAGTGATGTCTATGGTCACATTCGGTCTGGCCTCATAGACAGCCGCGACCACCCCCAGAGGCACGCGGCGGCGTATGAGAAACAGCCCGGAATCCAGCCTGCGCCCATCCATCACCGTCCCCACCGGGTCCGGCAGGGCGGCCGTGCAGCGGACATCCGCGGCTATGCCGCGCAGGCGTTTTTCATCCAGCAGCATACGGTCCAGAAAACCCTCGCTCATCCCCTGGGAACGGGCGGCTTCGACATCTTCGGCATTGGCAGCGAGAATGTCCGGAAGGGCCTCGTCCAGTGCCCGGGCCAAGGATATCAGCAGCGCGTTTTTGCTCGGACTGTCAAGCCCGGCCAGAACCAGGGCTGCGGCGCGTGCTTCTCTGCCCATGATCTCAAGATCGATGCCGCCTTTCCCGTCTTTTTCCGCGTCCACGCCCCACCTCCGATCCCGGTCGTCCGGCGGTCAAAAATTGCAATGTTCCAGCATAATCAAATCGTCGCGATGCACGGCTACCGGCCCGTATTCATAACCCAGCACCGCCCCGATTTCATCCGAGCGTCGGCCCCGGATCATGGACAGGGCGTCGCTGTTATAGCGCGGCACCCCATGCGCCAAATCCCGCCCATCCGGGTCCAGGATACGCACTACGTCGCCTCTGGCGAAGGTCCCTTCGACGGCGGTTATACCGGCGGGAAGCAGGGAGCTTTTGCCTTTGACCAAGGCGTTTACTGCCCCGGTGTCGATGGTCAGGGTCCCGGCCGGAGGAGCGCCGAAAATCCAGATTTTGCGCTGCTCCAGCGGCGTGCGCCGGGGCATGAAAAAAGTGCCTCTTTCCTTGCCTTGCAAGATATCGCCCAGCACGGAGTTTTCCGTCCCGCGGGCTATGACCACGCCTATTCCGGCGCGCGTCGCTATCTCCGCCGCCTGAATCTTGGTGGCCATGCCGCCTATGCCCAGGCCGGACACCGAACCCCCGGCTATCCGGCGCAGGGAATCATCAATATTTTCAATGCGCGGGATCAGTCTGGCCTCAGGTTCAAGGCGGGGATCGGCGGTATGCAGTCCGTCTATATCCGTGAGCAGCACCAGCAGATCCGCCTGGGCGAGAACCGCTACCAGGGCCGAGAGATTGTCGTTGTCCCCCACCCGGATCTCGGATACCGCCACGGCATCGTTTTCATTGACCACAGGGATAATGCCGTTGTCAAGCAGGGCGTTCAACATGTCCCTGGCATTGAGGAAACGTTCACGGTCTTCAAGATCGGCGCGAGTCAACAGCATTTGCCCTATGTTCAGGTTGTAGATGGCGAAAAGCTGCTCCCAGATCTGGATAAGGCGGCTTTGCCCGACCGCAGCCAGAAGCTGCTTGGAAGACAAAACCGGGGGAAGGGAAGGGAAATTGAGGTGTTCTCGCCCGGCGGCAATGGCCCCGGAAGAGACAAGGATAATTCTGTGCCCGGCGGCGACGGCGCCGGCGCAGAGTCTG
Organism: Desulfovibrio sp.; assembly: GCA_031288535.1. Classification (GTDB taxonomy): domain Bacteria; phylum Desulfobacterota; class Desulfovibrionia; order Desulfovibrionales; family Desulfovibrionaceae; genus Frigididesulfovibrio. Next base: position 12,677 of record JAITRF010000138.1, read on the forward strand.
ACGACCTCGACCATGTGCGCCTTGTTGAGCTTGTGCCCGCCCAAAGTAAGCACACTTGTGCCGAGCTTTAAAACAAGTGTTTTTCCGTATTTGGACATTTCTTCTCACCAACCGTTCGCAGCCCGGAAGCAATCGGCTTTGGCGCCTGCTTCGGCTCCAGCCGAGAAAACGAATTCGCCCGCGCCGTTAGAGTATGTTATCGGAAAGATATTTCCAATGACAAAGGCTCTAAAATTTGCTGTCCGCCAAAAGTTGCTTCGCCCTGGTGGCCTCCGGGCTGCTGGGGTAGCGCGTCACCAGTTCGTTAAGCCGCTCGCGCGCGGCCTGTTTCTTGCCCGCGCCGCTTAAGGCCATGCCCTGCTTCAACATGGCCGACTGCAATTTCTGGCTGCCGGGAAACTTGGCTATTACTTCCTGATACGCCAGGGCCGCCCTGGCGTAATCCTTGAGTTGGAACCAGGACTCGCCTTCCCAGAAATGGGCGTTCCCCGCCAGTTTATGATCCGGGTAGGCGGCGTAAAAGTCCTTGAAGGAAGAAACCGCCTCTTTGTAGCGGCGTTGATCAAAGGATTTTATACCGGCATCGTAAATGGCTGCCGCCCTGTCCGCGGACTGGGCGGCAGACGCGGCGGTCGCGGAAGCCGCGGACTCCGGCGGCGGATAATATGGTCTGGATCCGCCCGCATCTGAGGCGTTCAGGCTGTCCACGTTGACCGACAACTGCGCAGCCATCTGGCGCACAATGTTTTCAAGGCGCGAAACCCGATCCCGCAACCCGGGATCACCCGCTCCGCCGCCGGAAATGCGTAAATCGTCAAGTTTTCCGGTCAGAGCGTTCAACTCCTGACGCATGGTCTGCATCTGTGACCACATTTCGGCTTGGCCCGGCAATACCTGTTCCACCCGGCCGACCTGGGACAAAAGACCCTGAATCTGCTGTTCGTGCCTCTCGACCTGCGCGTTCAGACTGCCGCTTCCTCCTCCCCCTCCGCCCATAGTCACGCAGCCTGCAAGAAGCGCCACGCAAAACAGGCAGCCAGAGATCAGAAAACTTTTCATCACCGCCTCCTATTGAGATGTCACGCTTGTACTGTTCGTAACAGGCGTGAAGATCGCAAAGTAAAAAACCGGTTTTGGCTTTGCTCACGCCGCCTGCGGCGGCGAACCCGGCTTCGCCGGGCGCCTGGTGTCATGACCTGCTGTGCATGACATGACGCTATGGCATGTTGCGCTTGAAATTGTCGCCCGGCGGCCGGCTTTCTCATCCGCCGCGCGAACAGGGTTTACCCCGGAACAAACCTTTCAAAATGTCCAAGGCGCCCGGGCGGCATCGGGAAGTTCCGTCCTCCCCCCTGATCCCCGATGCCATGTCCTGTCGCCCTGACGTGTCCTGCCGCCCTGACGCGTCCTGCCGCCCTGACGCGTCCCGCCGCATCCGTTTGTCGTCCACGGTCAGGCTGATCCAGCGGGGATTGCCGAACTCGTCGGCGCCGTCTGGAGGATTTTCTAGATATCTTTCATAGATGCGGGTTTTTTCCAGCACGTCGTCCTCTGCGCAACCCGGATTCGCCAGCCGCAAGGTCAGCGCAAAGAGGTCGCGCAAAGGCAGGTCCTCCCGCCGGGACATCTCAAGTATGGAGTCGAAAAGCTCGCGCTCCCTCATCTCTTCGTGGACAAGCCCGGAAAGAGACATCACGGCGCCCTCTCGTCTGAAAGACGTCTTTTCATTATTCTAACTTGTCCAGCCGCCTTGTTCAATAGCCTGCATCACATCTTCGGCGGTAATCGAAGACAGGCATTGTCCGCCTGTGCCGCAGCGAATCCCTCCGTGGAGTGAACAGGGACGACAGGAGAGATCTTTTTCAAGCACGATGTCGCGCGGCCCGCAAGGATAAAAACCCCATTCGCGCGTGGTGGGACCGAAGAGGGCGACAACCGGAGTGTCGACGGCCGCGGCCAGATGCAGCGGCCCGGAATCCGAACTGACCAGGACACGGCAGAAGGAAAGCAGGGCGCCAAGTTCGCGCAAAGATGTCTTGTTGGTTAAATCCGTCCGGTTTTCCGGTAGGAGGGCTTTGCCCCGACCGAGGATCAGACAGGGAATTCCCCGCTCACAGAGCAGGGTGAGCAGGGTCCGGGCCGTTGTTTCCGGAATGGCTTTCAGCGGATGCGCGGCGTGGATGTGCAGGGCGACAGGCCGCGCTCCGGGGTGGAATATCCCGTCCAGCCTGACGCGGGCCGTGTGCACTTCCTCTTCGGAAAGGTAGATGCGCGGTCGAAGATCAGGGGCAGGGGGCGGACGAAAGCCCAAGGCTTGGTAATAGCGTTGCGGCACATTACAGGCGAGCAAAGTATTTTTGAACAATTTTCCGCCTGAGGCAAGAAAAAGGCGTCGCTCCAAGGCGTTTTTGGGATAACGCAATACCGGACCCTGCCAGAGCCGGGACGAAAGGCGCGAACGTAAGACGCCGTGCAGGTCGATGAGCGGGCTGCCCCGGAAACGCTCGGCCGTTTCACGGCAGAACAGGAAAAAATTTCTGAGGCCTGGGTTTGGCGGCGGACTTACGGTTTCTCTGACAAAAGGAGCATAGCGAAACAGGGGAGCAAATTCGTTCCCGGTCACAAAAACGAAATTGAGGTTGAATTCCAGTGCCCAGCGCATGAGCACGCCGCTGGCCAATACAACATCCCCGAACCGCCCCAGGCGGAAGACGACGCAGGTTTTGCCCGCGTTAGCCGCAATGTTTCCCGGAAATTGCAGTAAATCGTCCATAGTAACCCGAAAAATTCTGATTAGACAGTGAAAAATGCACGTTCTCCGAGATATTGCGGCGAACCAGCGCCATATATCGCCTAACACATTCGCTTCATTTTGAGCAATATGATGCACGACAAAAAGCAGGGCAGACGCATCTTATTGCGTCTGCCCTGCGGCGATGCGCAAGCATCGCCCGAAGCCGCAGGCTTCGTAAGGAGCAAGGCGGCTGTGCCGCCGCCGCGAATCTCAAAGGTGTGTACCATAATATTATTAATTAACAATATAAAATTTTAGATGCGTCAGCCCTGCGACAAAAAGTTGTTTCCGCCGTGCTCACGCCGCCTCCGGCGGCGCGCCGGACTTGCCGTATAGGGGTAGCCTCCCTTGTTCGGACGGAAAAAGCAATTTATTTTTATATATAAGGCACTACATTGGCATTTTTAAAACTATACCCATTGAAATCATTGAATTTTATCGTAACATGCACTGAAAAAAATATGTTTTCGGGCAGTTTTCAGGAGAGGGCTGTTAAACATGGGCTAGCGCGCCAAGAATTGAGCCGGAGTCACTATTTCGGGTTTTCCAGAACTATTTCTCCAAAATTCTTGTCCCCGGGTACGAAAATATCCACATCTTCCATAATTGCCGAATAAAGCACCTCGTAATCATCAGAATCACGGATGACAAAAAGGCCGGGTTCAGGCTGTTTTGGTGTATATACCAATTCATAGGGGATACGTTGGAGAAATCTGTCCGCAGTCCCTTCCTGAGAGGAAAATTTGCGGCGAATCACGTCAAAAAGTTCATCCAGCACATAGGACGAAATGACAAGATGATTCTCCACCGAAGCCTTACGCATCAGGGCGTCCATGCGTTCGCCAGGGAAAAGCATGGCAGCAGTATGTTGGTATCAATCATTACGCGCACGATTGCGCTCCCAGCGTATTTCCTTAACCATATCGGCAACGTCCTGTTCCGTTTTCAGACCAAGGCGTTCCGCTTCTCCAGCAAAGGCGGCCTGGACTTCTTTTAAGGCCAGATTAACGGAATTTTCCATAA
>JAITRF010000018.1 GCA_031288535.1 Desulfovibrio sp.
ATGTTCCATTTTATTTGGAGAGCCGCAGGCGGGCAAAAGCCCGCCCGCTCCTCACAAAACCTGCGGTTTTGGCGCCTGTTTGGCAGGCGCGATTCCAATTCCAGATAAAATTGAAGCAAGTTTTATCTGGAATTGGCATAACATAAAAGAAACGGGCGCATCATGAGTTTTTCCGAATTTGCCAACGTCCGCCTCGGCGCCGTCGCCGCGGTCGTCCCGCGGGAAGAGGTGCGGCTGGAAGACGAGCTTGCCTATTACAACAACGATATACGCAAGGTCGAGCGGATAAGAAAAATGGCCGGCCTGGACCGCCGCCGCATCGCCCCGGAAGGTGTGACCGTTTCGGACCTGTGCGTACAGGCGGCGGAGCGGCTTCTGGCGGAAACAGGCACGGATCGCGCGGGCATTGACGCCCTTGTCTGCGTCACCCAAGCCGGCGACTATCCGATGCCGGCCTCGGCCTTTCTGCAACAGAAAGCCTTGGGTTTGAGCACGGACTGCGCGGTTTTCGACGTGAATCTCGGCTGCTCCGGCTATGTCTACGGCTTGTGGCTGGCCGCCTGCATGATCGCCTCCGGCGCCCGGCGGCGCGTGCTTTTGACGGTGGGAGAAGCGTATTTCCGTTACCTGGATCCGGCCAACAGGATTGTGGCGCCGATTTTCGGGGATGCGGGCACGGCCTCTCTGTTGGAATACGCCGAAGGCGCCGCGCCCTTGTCTTTCTCCCTCGGCAGCGACGGAAGCGGTTTTGAGGCGCTTGTCAGGCCCGGCGGCGGAGCGAGCATTCCCCACCTGCCGGACGCCCGGGAATCCGACGCCTATCTTGCCGTTGTCCGCGATGCCGGCGGCAACCCCTGGAGCGTGGGCGGATTCGGCAATACCTGGATGGACGGCGAAGCGATATTCGAGTTCACCATGTCCGTGGTGCCGGAGCATATTCGGGCGCATCTGGATCATTGCGGCCTTGTCCCGGAGGATCTGGACTTTCTGGTTCTGCACCAGGCCAACGGGCAGATTGTGCAGAATCTGGCGGCGGCGGCCGGCTTTCCGCCCGGACGGGCTCCTTGGGCAACCTTCGCCAAGTACGGCAACCAGGCCGGCGCCTCCATTCCTTGCGTCATCTGCGATCAATTCAAAGAACGGTGCGAGGCGCGGCAGCGCCTGCATCTGGCGTTGTGCGGCTTTGGCATCGGGCTTTCCTGGGGGTCGTGCGTCGGCGATTTCACGGGGCTGCATTGCTGCGGCATCCATGATTTCACTGCGCCTGCCTCCCCGGCGTCCCGGGCCGAGCGTATTGCCTACTGGCACAGAAAATTCGCCGGAGAGAGCGATGGATGAAAACTCTTTTCTGACCCTGTTGCAGGACACGCTGCAATGCGAAGAGGCTCTGAGGCCGGAATTGCCGCTGGCCGACGTGCCGGAGTGGGATTCCCTCGCCGCCATGGCCGTCCTGGCCCTGGGCTCCCGCCGTTTCGGCAGGAAATTGAAGCTCACGCAGCTCAGAAAGGCGGTAACAGTGGGTGATCTGTATGCGCTGCTCGGCACAGGCTGAATCCTTGGCCGCTTTCACGCGGGAGAACCGCATCCTGGTGACCGGGGCAAGCTCCGGCATCGGCCGGGCAATCGCTCTGCTGTGCAACAGGTTGGGGGCGACAACCATCGCCGGCGGACGCAGTCGGGAAAAGCTGGAAGCGGCAAAGGCGGAAAGCGCGGCTCCGGAGCATTTTTGCGTCGAACCGCGGGACCTGCTTGAGGATACGGAGAACCTGCCCCTGTGGGTGAAAAGCCTGCGGGAGAAATACGGCAGGCTGTCCGGCCTTGCTCCCTGCGCCGGAGAGGCGTCGGTAGTTCCTTTGCGGGAATACGATCTGGCGACGGCGCGCCGCTGCTATGACATCAACGTGCATGTTCCGCTTCTGCTGGCCAGGGGTTTTGCGGACAGGCGCAACAATGCGGGGGCGGGCGCCTCGATTCTGTTTATGGCCTCGGCCGCCGCGACAGCCGACGAGCCCGGCCTGTGCGTCTACGGCGCGGCCAAGGGGGCGCTGCTGACGGCGATGCGGGTGCTCGCCAAGGAGCTTGGACCGCAGCGCATCCGGGTGAACGCCCTCGCGCCCGGCATTGTGCGCACCCCGATGGGGGAGGCGTTTCTGCATTTTCTGGATGACGAGGCGCGGGAAAAGGAACTGGCGGCCTATCCCTTCGGCCTTGGCGAACCGGAGGACGTGGCGAACATGGCGGCGTTTCTGCTGTCCGCCGCCGCGAAATGGATAACCGGGCAGGTTGTCGTGATGGACGGCGGGCGCTACTGACATGCAAAACGTGGTCATCATCGGCAATTCCGGCGCGGCGCGCGAATGTTACTGGCTTTTGCGCGACATGGGCCAGGAACCGGCCTTCAAGGGCTTTCTCGCTTTTGAGGGCTATCCGGGCAATTTACGGGAACTGGCGGAGTTCGACCTTGGTTCCGACGACGACTACACGCCGGCGCGGAATGATGTTTTCGCCATAGGCATCGGCCTGCCGGCTTTACGCCTGAAGGCTTATCACAAATGGAAAGGCCGGGGGGCGAATTTTGTGACCCTGAGGCATCCGGACGTAGTCCTGGTGGGGAAGGTGTCTATGGGCGAGGGCAATATTCTGGCATGCGGCACCCATATTTCGTGCGACGCCGTTTTGGGTCACGCCAATTATCTGAACGGACACATGCTCATCGGCCATGACGTCCGGATCGGCGACGGCAATTTTTTCGGGCCGTACGCCGTTGTGCAGGGCGGCGCCGTCATCGGCTCAGGCAACAGCTTCGGCGTGCATTCGGCCGTTCTGGCCGGGGCGAAAATCGGCGACAACAATACCATGGCCCCTGGCGCCTGTGTGTACAAGGGCTGCGGCAACGGGCGCGTACTGGCGGGCAATCCGGCCCTGGACATGGACGGTTGAGCGACAATCTCAAGCGCAAAATGCTACAGGAGCCTGGCCGTGCCTCCCCTGCTTTCCCTGATCGTGCCGCACCACAACCACCTGCGAAGCCTGCCGCGTCTGCTGGACAGCGTCCTGGCCCAGAGCTTCCGGAACCTGGAAGTCGTCCTGGTGGACGACCGTTCGGATGAACCATGCGGGCCGATTGTGGAGGCGTACCGGAACAAGGGGCTGGATATCGTCCTGCTGGAGCACGGGACGCGGATATACACCATGAAAGCGCGTCTGGAAGGCATGCGGGCAGCGCGGGGCGCAATCATCGGTTTCGCCGATGCGGACGACATGCTCTGGGGCACGGAGGCCGTTGAGAAAAATGTGGACATCTTTCAGACGGAACGGCCGGACATCCTGCATTTTCGCACGGTCCGCATCGACAGAAGCGGCAACTTCCGCGCCTGGTTTTCCGACATGGACCCGCCGGTGGACAGGCAGGAAGGCAGGGCCATTTTTCACAATTATGTGACCTCTCCCCGATTTCAGCAGTTATCGACGGTATGGAACAAATATTTTTCAAGAAATTTGGCGCTGGAGGTGTGCGAAGCGTTGGAGGGCAGCGGCGTCCTGCGCTATCTTGAGGATGCCTGCATCTGTCTGACGGGAATGTTTCACGCCGGCACATACGTCGGCAGCTCCCATGCCGGGTATGGCTATGCCTACGATTTTTCCGATGAGCCGCAAAAATACAGGGAAGGGCACGAATGGGCGGTATCTGTCTGGCGCATGCTGCGGTATCTGCCTCCCTATTTTGCGCAGCGCGGCTGCCCGGAGGAAAGCCTGCGCGCCCTGCGGCGCACCTTGAGCGATCGTCTCTGCGTGAAGGTCGGCCATGCCGGCATGGCCGCGATTGAACGCGACGGCCCGTTTGTTTCGGATGCGACTTTGGACGCCCTGCTGGAGCATGTGGACGAGCGGACCTTCATCAAGGTTCTGCTGCTCGGCGCGGGTTTGAACGCGAAAAAGATACTGGGCTGTCTGCAAACGCTGCTGCCCAGGGCGGACGATGCAGAGGCGCCGTGAAAGCGGACAGCGAATCATGGCCGGCAATTCGGCTGCGTACACAGGAGGCGACGGCCGTGATGACGGTGGAAGATCTGGCGGACCGCCTGCGTGAGCACAACGAGCAGCAACTTCGCGCCTATATCGCGACGGTCAATCTGCATCACAGATTGAGCCGCGTCCGCGTGAGAGACGGAGAGAAAATCCGTATTCATTTTTTATATATTTCCGATGTCCTCTGGCCCGTGTGGGCCTCGTTCTACGATGCCTGCCGCGAAGACGACCGTATGGAGACCAAACTGGTATTTCTGGAATTCGCTCCCGGAATACTGCCAGGCCGCCCCTCCGCCCAGGCGCGGGATTTTCTGCGAAAAAACCGGATTCCACATATCGCGTACGAGGAATACGATCCTTTTGCCGAGCGTCCGCATCTTCTCGTCTACCAAATTCCATACAACGATCGTTATCTGCATTTCGCGAAACTGAAAGCCAATTACATAAAAGAGGCGGGCATCAGGCCCGTCTATATTTCCTACGGCATTGAATACGACATGCCGAGAACGTGTCCCGACCTGCCGGAATCCCGGTTGAATATGCTGCACTACCGGCAGTATGTGCAGTTGTTCGCCTGGAAAGTGATTGTCATGCATGAGGATATCCGGGACGGTTTTTACCGTCACTGTCTGGCCGGCGGTTCCCATATCGCTGTTTGGGGGAACCCGAAATTTGACGCCTATGCGGGAGGAATTTCGCTGCCGGCGCCGGAGGAATTACGGCGAAAAGCCGCCGGACGGCCCATGCTGGCCTGGCAGGTACACCACTTCTGGAATGATTTCGCTTCCGACCCCGCACGCACGCACTCCCTGCCCGTAACGAGAATGAGGGAGATATTTTTATGGTTGCGGGAACAGCGACGCGTCTTTACCGCGGTGACTTTCCATCCGCAGTTTGCGGAGGATGGGGTGCAGAGCGGACAGGCTACCCTTGAAGAAATTGAAAATCTGAAAATTCTGATTGACGAAAGCCCCAATACGGCCTTGTATGAAGGCCCGTACCAGTCGCTGCTCGCCGGAGCGGAAGCCTTTGTTACGGAAAAATCCTCTCTCATGCTGGAGATGGCCTTTCTCGGCAAGCCGACACTGCTTTTGCAGGATCTGAAAGTGGCTTTCAAACCCTTTGCCGGGGCCATTGCCGCATCCTTTTATCACGGCGAGGGCCTGGACGACGTCAAGACGTTTTTCCGCATTGTGGAAGGGGCTGCGCCGGATACGCTGGCGGAGGAACGAAAGCGCGTCCGGGCGGAATATTTCAGCCGGTGCGACGGGCGGATCGGGGAGCGGATCAAGACGTATCTCGTGGAAAGCCTGCTGGCGGAACAGGCGGAAACATGAAGGAGAGACCGGATGTGAAAGCCGTTTCCCGCCAGACCGTTCTCTGGTTCGGCACAGGGAGCATGACCGCCGAAATACTGCCCGCCGTGGACAGGGAAAAGCTGCGCATAGCTGCCTTCATTGACGAACGGCCGGAACGCCGGGGAACGATCTTTGCAGGCGCGCCGGTGATCGGTCTGGAAGACATCCCGGGCCGCAATTTCGACTGCCTGCTCCTCGCCGCGCGTCCGTATGGGATCATCGCGGGTAGGCTGCGACGCGTCGGAGTTCCTGAAGAGAAGATCGTCTCCCTGGATTTCGAGAATGCCTTGAACCCGCCGACGTTCAAAAACATACAGGATCACGTGCTTGCCGTTTTAGGTCAATATCCCGGCCTGACCGAGGGATTCAACTTGCCGGAGTTGATGCGATCTTCATGGTTCATTACATCCGGTATGGCGGACGATCGAAAGATTGCCAACTCCGATGCCCGATTTTTCAACGAAATGCGGCTTGCCGATGCCGAGGATCTCCTGGAAAGCCTTGCCCGTCCTCTCCCCATGCCGGACATGCCGGGCCGTTGCACTTCGATGCAGATTGAAACCTCCGCCCTTTGTGAATATCGCTGCTTCTGCTGCGCCTCGCACAGAGCCACGCGCCGCAAGGGAATCATGCCATTGGAGGACCTGCGCCTGCTCACGCGACGCGTGGGGCCGTACAGCGGGCGGGCCGCGCTTATCCACGGAGGCGAGCCCTTCCTTGACGCGCAGCTTCCTGAAAAAATCGCATTGTTGCGCTCGGTTTGGCCGGAGGCCGAACTTTCCTTCGTCAGTACCCTGGGGGTCCCTGTAGATCAGGACTGGATGGAGAGTCTGTGGAGAAACGGCCTGGACGATATGGAAGTCAGTTTTTACGGTTATGACAGGGAAACCTACAAAAACTTGCACGGAAAGGACCGCTTCGAGGTTGCCGGACAAAATTTGTCCCGTCTGTTGGACAGCCCCGCCCGAAAGGCCGCCGACGGGGCCGTGCGCATACGAATGCTGCATATGGAAGAAAGCGGGCGCGTTGACTCCGCAATCTACGCTTCCCTTGCGGCGCGTTTCAGAGAAGAGGCCGCATCCCATGCGGGCGTGAGAATAGACGACACATATCTTTCCAGCCAGTCCGGCCTTGGTCCGATACAGCGCCGGCGCGCGACCGCCCTGCCGTGCGGCGTCGCCTGGGGCTTGTTCCGGGACAGAATAAATGTGACCTGGGACATGAATGTTGTCCCTTGCTGCCAGGACTTCGACAACCATATTGTTTTGGGAAACCTGCGCCATACGTCGGTGGAGGAGATATTCGGCGGGCCCGTCTACCGCGACTTCATCCGGGCGCACTGGTCCGGCGACCTCTCCGCCTGGCCCTTGTGCCGAGGATGCGAACGTTCCGTCATCGGAACCCGCGAACAGCTCATACGGATTGCCGTCTGGAAGATCGCGAATCTTTTGCGCGCGTCTCCCAAACAGGAGCGGACGTCCTTCGCCGTTATCGGGGAGGAGAGTTTGGCGGTTCCTGTCGAGGAGTTTTTTCTGCGCGATTTTCCCGGTTGCCGCCGCGTTTCACCCGATGGAGCAAACATCCCCGCGGAAGTCGAGTTTGTTTTCATCATCGCCCGTGACAGGGCGCAACTGGCCTATTACAGACGCGTTCAGGGCGGAGGAAACGGATGCGTCGTCATACCGGTGCTCGGGGTCGGGTATCACGTAGACTCTTCCGTTGCCGAAGAACTCGCCGAAATATACGGTACTCCTCATTTTCTGGAAGCGCGAACATGAAAGCGGATCTTTCCGTGGTCATACCCCATCACAATCACGCGGCGGAACTGCCGCGCCTGCTGGAGAGCCTGCGCGCGCAGGAGATGGAAAATCTGGAAGTGATTGTGGTGGACGACCTTTCACCAACGTCCTGTGAGCATGTGATCAGGGACTTTGCGGCCAGGGGGCTGAATGTGCGTCTGCTCCAAAGCGAAGAACGGGTTTTTACCAAAGATGCGCGTCTTATGGGCGTACGGGAGGCGCAGGCGGACATCATAGCCTTTGCGGACTGCGACGATGAGTTCATCAATCCGCCCTCGCTGCGGGAGCATGTCGGCAGATTTATCGCAGCCGGCGCCGACGTGCTGCATTTTCATACCGTGACGCTGGACGGCGCGGGCAGTTATCTGACGAACGTGCGTCTGGGCGCGCCTCTGGCGGACTGTCTGAATGATGGGGAGATATTTGCCCGTTTTGTGGCCCTGGATCGCGGCTATCCCGTCTGGGGCAAGCTCTATGCGCGGGAGCTGTGTCTGCGCGTGGCCTCCCTGGCTTGGGACATCCCGATAAGGCGCTACACGGAAGACTTTCTCCTGAGCACCCTGCTGCTTTTCCACGCCCGGCGCTATGTGGGCGGCGACAGGACCGGCTATCGGCACTACTATATGGATAAACGGGATATTGATGCCGCCGAGAGGGCGGCGTACAAATACGTCATGTTGACGCGGGTGCTTCCCCATTTGGCGGCCAACGGCTGCCCGGAGCCGGTACTGCGGGATTTCGCCCGGCAACTGCGGAAAAAACTGTGCCTGTCTGCGGGGAGGTTCTGTAAAACGGCCTGCGCGAACGGCGACTTTTTATCCGAGGATCAACTGGACGCTCTGCTGGAACTGGCGGACGCGCGGACATGGCTGAAGATTTTCGCTCTGGGCAACGGGATGAACGCGGAAAAGCTGGTGCGGATGACGCGCACGGCGCTGGACGTGGAGTAATCCGATTTTAAATCAAATTACTTTTGCGCAATCTCTTCACCTCGTGAAGGAACATGAGGCTGTAATCCGTTTTCCCGGACCTCCAACCTCATTCGCTCAAAGTCATAACCTTTGCATAATGGCCGAAGTCTATCTGCGGCTTATCGAATTGAAGCTTGCTGATGCCGGATGCCCCCACACCGCCGATGTCGTCATGCGCTCCATGCACGAACTGCATTCGTCGCTGTGTTGGGTACGGAGACAAAAAGCTCCTCAGCGGATAATTGAGGAGCCCGACGACCTTCTGTCGTCTATCCTGGCAGCTTTCGGATATAAAGTCGTTGAAGGCAGGATGTTATCTCTGGATGAACATTTTCCGGCCGGCGACGATGTTCCCAAAAAACGTGGCCGGCACAAAGGAGTAAAAAATAAAGGACATGTAAGGATAGTTCCTCCAAAACGCTAAAGGCGTCCACCCAAACACCTGCTTGGAACAACCCTCCGGGAAGACGAGTTGTAGATCTATTTTTTTGCTATTACGATTTGTTGTCGATATAAATCAGACCATCTTGGGAAACTCCTGTCTGGAATGAGCGATAGCGTTTGAGAAAAAAGAGTGTTATGGTGAGCCATGTCCAAAATCTGCTTGTGTTGCGTTGTTTTTCACAAAATATTTGTACAACATCATGCTGAGATTTTGGACTTTTTTATTGTACTTTAGCCTGACAGCAATGACCACGTACTATTGCGTTGTAGTTTCAGGCAACAAATCAACAATCATTTCATCTTCTTCTTCCTTTTCTTTATTGACTTCATATGAAATATCGATTGGATATTGACGTAAAAATTTAATCCCCCAACGTTCTTGTGCAAATTCTATTAATTTTGCACTTCGTTGTTCACAATTTTCTATAGACCAAACACCATGTATAATTTTTCCGGTATACGATGCATACTCAAGGGCAGCATTAAAATTAAGGTGTTTGTATTTAGAGCGTAGGAAGCTAATCTTTTCATTAAATGGATTATTGCGTAATTCTTTGTTGTCCAGAGGCGGAATGAGAGTAAGATTGCCTAATGAGTGTAGCTTTTGACGCATCTTCTTTATATAGCGATCAGCATACTTCATTTTCGACTTATCTGGCTTCTGAGGAAAAATATGCTCTATTTCAAGCTTTCTGAACTCCTCTTCCCAAAGTTGCTGCTTAAAAATTTGCATATCTTCAGATTTTTTCTTGCCACCTTGAATAGGATTTTGCGATAACCAGCGCGCATATTCCCAAAAGAAATAATGAAGGTGATATCGGAAAGAGTGGTACGTTTCGCTATCCCCTACTAACCGCCACTCCGCAAACTTTGTGATGGGAAGATCATCTTCTTCATTAAAATCACTAGCTTCCTGAGCGCTCCACCAAGGGCAAGTTTCCCAAAAAATGGCATTGACGGCCTTTTTATAATCCAAATGTCTCCGCATGATGCCTCTCGCGATACCCCAACGCCTAGAACGCCCTGAATGGCTTGGGTCACCGACAAGAGCATGTCGGAAGTTGACCACCTCGCAAAAACGGATAAAGTCAACAGTCTCCTTAGTTTCTCCCCAGGAGGAAAGCGCTGCAGCGATAAGCGGAGTAAATGACCCTTCCCTGCCGACGCGCTGTAAAGAGAGCAATGCTTCCCGCAATTCAGGAAGCAGAATCCCTACATGAGCTGGACTGGCAATTTTCCGCCAGACAGAAGCAAGCTGGTCCAAATCGCGAATGTAGCACCATATATTTTCAGCTACTGTTGCATCTACAGTCCTGTTAATTTCAAAATCGACAAAATCATAAAGCTTTACAAAATCAGTTGTTTTAGGTTGTACATGTTTATAGAGTATCCAGTGAACAGATAAAAAGGCATCTAGATTTATGGGTGATTTAGAATTGGCAGGTGGATTCAGTTTCTCATAAATAGACTTGAAAGCAATAGTTATACCGTCCTCTATCTTTCCAAGTTCATTTTTTGGAATTTTACGCCCAGCAATATCAAAAAGCCTGCTTTTAATGATCTCAATTTTGGCGATGTCCAGACCTCGTAAGTTGACACGTTCATAAATAGCTGTTCCTTTCTGTATACTTTCAGCACAGTAAACAATAATAGAGCTTTTACGGACATGCTCAATGGTAAGACCATTAGCCTTTTCATGAAAATATTGCACGGCTTTACTCATCAAGTGCTGCGAATAGGTTTTTGCCTCATCTAAGTTTTTTTCAAAAAGAAGCTTGAAAAAATAGCTCGCGTCTGTGTCTTGCGGCCTAATAAAGGCCTCATGCGCGCACTGGCGTACTTTGGGTAAAAACTCATGGTCACCCAAAGCATGAAGCAGAAGGGCAATGGTCGTCAAGCGCTGTTGCCCATCTATTATCAGATAATTATCCTGTTTATCCTTACCAACCACAGCCAAGCCGAGAAATAGACTCTTACCCTGTTCGGCGGTTTCATGTAGATCGTCTATGAGGTTTTGCCACTGTGTTTCTCCCCAGGCGTAAAGACGCTGAAAACCAGGGATTGCAAAGTTATATTTGCTAATGAGATCGTCCACGGAATAAAGTCTGGACTCGTGGGGTGCTATAAACTGTGTCAGCGTGCTATTTTTAGCTTGAAGATGTGGTACCATGTTATTATTCCTAATGTAGTTTCCAATTCGTAGTGCGAAATTACAAGCTAAACCTGTTGCGGCACTCTTGCATTGATGAACCTTATGGAGTACTCCCAAACGCTGTCAGCGGAATCGCCGCCATCAAGACGGATGCCGAGTTCCATATCTCCGGACATAGCGTCATCAGTCAAATTTGCACTCCTGACAATAAGAGTTTTGTCGCCGACAGCACATTTTGTATACAGTTTTGCAGGCCTTTTTCTCCAAGACGCTATCGCTCATTCCCAGACATATTTTTCAAAAACTTGAGCCTCGGCACAAAACGGGACACTCCTCCCGCAAGTTCGGGTTCAAGGAGCAGTTTGCGGCCATGCCCTTTATCCAACTCGCAGTAAAGCGCTCCATGCGTGACGGCCTTTCGTAGGCAATTCGGAAAATGCGGTCATGATCCAGGTTTTTACGGCGCTGACGGCCTATCGGCCCCTCTCTACCAGAAAAGCCTCAGTCGCCCCAAGCTATCTGTGCAGCAATTTTTCCAGATCATTCAACTCAACCTGCTCGGCGCGATTCCCCTGGAAGAACTCCTGAAGCCACGGCGACGACAAAATGACAACCCCTACTGCAGCAGCCTCTTAGACTTGGTCGCTTAGCCGGACAGCAATAGTAATTATTTGGCTATGGTGCACTTTGCCTGCGCGATTATTCTTTCCCGAAAAATTGCACCCGTTACGCAATAACTATACCGGACATTCTCTAAATCAAATCAGACGGCCGCAGTCAGGGCGGGCACAGGATAAGTTGTAGTAGTTCAGATAAGTTCCCTACATTTCATTCGGCGAACAATTCGTCGATGCTTTCGGCGTCAAGGATCCGTTCAGCCCAAAGGTCGAGTTGTTCGGGGCCGGCTGTCCGCAGGCGCTCCTGTATATTGTGGTCGAGAATGTCCTGGCCGAATCGCTTGGCGAGCAGACGCGACAGGATGGCGCTACGACCTTCCATGCGGCCTTCC
>JAITRF010000025.1 GCA_031288535.1 Desulfovibrio sp.
GCCCCCTGGCGGCGTCAGGCTCATTTCGCCAACGGGTCGAATATGTTGAATATACTCCCCCTTGTCGAAACTCGCCTTCCTTGCCAGGAAACAAAAATCCTGGTTTGTAGAGGTTCCCTGAAGATATTTCCCGGTTCGTTTCGGTGAAAGAAGGAAGGCAACATACGCGATTGGTTACGCTTTTCAGTTAGCGGCCCAACAATTCATCTGACCGCCGTTTCAAAAAATGGCACAAAACCGGCACAGACCTGCGGGCAAAAGAAAAAGCACCTACAGCGGTCAACTATAAGTGCTTAAATTTCTGGTGGAGCTGGACGGAATTGAACCGATAATGCGGTAGCCCTGTCGCATGAATAATGGACATTGACCCCATCCTGTGCTATCAGCAAAAATCATTGATTTTCCATGCCAGGGCGGTTCAACTTTGAAAAGTCCGACTGCGCTGCAAGGATTTGCTAAATCCTTGCGGCGCAATGCTTGCAGGCGGGCTTTGCCCGCGTCGGACAAGCATTTCAAGCGTAAAATGTTCTAGAGCGATTTCATTTTGAAAGCGCTCCGGCGGCCGCGCGAGCGGACGCCCGCCGCGAAGGCGCAAGCGCAATTTGTTTGCGCGGTTAAGCGCCGGAGCGGGCGCGGCCTGAAGATAAACCGTAATCTCAAAGTTAATGCTTTATAGGGGATGTTTCGCCCTAATTCCTGATGAAAATTACAACTTTTGTCAGGAGTTGGGATAGCGCCCGCTCAGGCCGGCGCCGCAGGTTTTGCAAGGAGCGGGCGGGCGTTGCCCGCCTGCGGGTCTCAAAATAAATCGGAATATTTTATATCGTTGGACGGCTGTTGCCGAACTGTCTGTATTGAACAACTACGGGAGGATGTATGGCTGACGGAGAATGCCGGTGCGGCGAGGCGGGTTTCGCGGAACTCGCCGAGTTTATAAGTCATTTCCCGGACAAACAAACCGCCTTGATTAAAGTCTTGTACGAGGCGCAGCGCCTTTTCGGCTTTTTGTCCAGAGAAGTGATGCTTTTCGTCGCGGACAGGCTTGATGTGCCGGCGGCGAAGATTTACGGAGTGGTCAGTTTCTATTCCTATTTCACCACCACGCCCAAGGGCAGGAAGCAGATAAAGTGCTGTATGGGCACCGCCTGTTTCGTGCGCGGAGCGGAAAAAATCATCAGCCGGATTGAGGAAAAACTGAACATCAAACGCGGCGAGACCACTTCCGATCTTGAATACAGCCTGGATTCCCTGCGCTGTGTCGGGGCCTGCGGTCTGGCGCCGGTGGTTTTGGTCAACGACCAGGTTTTCGGCAAACTGGAAGCGTCCGACGTGGACAAAATTCTTGCGGCAAACCAGGACTAGTGAATTTCTGCCGCGAGATTGGCGCAGGCGGGCTGCGCCCGCCGTCAGGCGGCAATCTCAAGCGCAAAATGCTAATAGAGCATTTTGTCATTGAAAGTATCTTTCCGGTAAAATGCTCTGACGGTGTGAAGCGCAGCGTAACACCGTCCGCGAGATTGGCGCAGGCGGGCTGCGCCCGCCGTCAGGCGACAATCTCAAGCGCAAAATGCTAATTAGGAGAATATATGCAAAGAATCGCCGATTTCAGAGACCTGGAAAAAGCCCATGCGCGGCTTGCGGCGCGCATGTCCCTGAGGACCGGGGCCAAGCCGGAAAAGGCAGGCACGCGGGAGGTGCTGGTCTGCGGCGGCACGGGCTGCCAGTCTTCACGCAGCCTGCTTCTGCTGGAAAAGCTCAAGGAAGAAATAAAGGCCGCCGGGCTTGAGGATCTGGTCAGCGCCCATATTACCGGCTGTTTCGGCTTCTGCGAAAAAGGACCCATAGTCAAGGTCTTTCCGGACGACGTGTTCTATGTGGAGGTCGGGGTGGAGGACGCGGCGGAAATAGTCGCCAGCCATCTCAAGGACGACACCGTCGTCACCCGCCTGCTGTTCAGGGATCCGGCGCGGGGCGACGTGCCCGTCTCCTCGCACCATGAGATGGACTTCTACAAGAAACAGATGCGCGTCGCCCTGGTCAACTGCGGTCTGATCAATCCCGAGGAGATTGAGGAATACGTCGCCGCCGGGGGCTACCAGGCCCTGGCCCTTTGTTTGGAAAAGAAAAAATCCGGGGAAGTGGTGGCCGAGGTCAAGGCTTCCGGCCTGCGCGGACGCGGAGGCGGGGGGTTCCCCACCGGGGCCAAGTGGGAAGTGGCCGCGGCCCA
Source organism: Desulfovibrio sp. (assembly GCA_031288535.1). Taxonomy (GTDB): domain Bacteria; phylum Desulfobacterota; class Desulfovibrionia; order Desulfovibrionales; family Desulfovibrionaceae; genus Frigididesulfovibrio. Next base: position 2,228 of record JAITRF010000025.1, read on the forward strand.
GCCCGGCCCGGTGAAATATATGGTCTGCAACGCCGACGAGGGCGACCCGGGGGCCTTCATGGACCGCTCCATTCTGGAGGGCGACCCGCATTCCGTCATCGAAGGCATGGCCATCGGGGCCTACGCCATCGGCGCGGACAAGGGTTTCGTATATATCCGCGCGGAATATCCGCTGGCCATCCAGCGCCTGCAACGGGCGGCGGATCAGGCCAGGGAAGCCGGTCTGCTGGGCGAAAACATCTTCGGTTCCGGCTTTTCCTTCGACGTGGAGCTGAAATACGGAGCGGGGGCCTTTGTCTGCGGCGAGGAAACCGCCCTTTTGCGCTCCATCGAAGGCGGACGCGGCGAACCGACCTCAAAGCCGCCTTTCCCGGCCCAATCCGGGCTCTGGGGCAAACCCACGATTATCAACAACGTGGAGACCCTGGCCAACGTGCCCCAGATACTGCGCCGGGGCGGGGCCTGGTTCGCCTCTTTCGGCTCGGAAAAATCCAAGGGCACCAAGGTCTTCGCCCTGGCCGGCAAAATCAACAACGTGGGGCTGGTGGAAGTGCCCATGGGCATCACCTTGCGGGAAATCATCTATGAAATCGGCGGCGGCATCAAACACGGCAAGAAATTCAAGGCCGTGCAGACCGGCGGCCCCTCCGGCGGCTGTATCCCGGCGGCGGATCTGGACATCAGTATCGACTACGACAACCTGATCGCAGCCGGTTCCATGATGGGCTCGGGCGGCATGATCGTCATGGACGAGGACAACTGCATGGTGGACATCGCCAAGTTCTACCTGGACTTCACCATGGAGGAATCCTGCGGCAAATGCACGCCCTGTCGCGTGGGCAACAAGCGCGTCCACGAAATACTCACCGCCATCACCGAGGGCAAGGGAACCCTGGAAGACCTGGAGCGACTGAAAAATCTCGCGGAAGTGATCAAGGATACGGCCTTGTGCGGGCTGGGCCAGACCGCCCCCAACCCGGTTCTGAGCACGATGACGCATTTCTGGGACGAATACCTGGCCCATGTGGTGGACAAGCGATGTCCCTCCAAGGTCTGCACGCATCTGCTCGATTATTTCATCAACGATTCCTGCGTCGGCTGCGGTCTGTGCAAAAGGGGCTGCCCGACCGCCTGCATTTCCGGAAACAAGAAGGAAGTGCACGTCATAGACAACACGCGCTGCATCAAGTGCGGAACCTGCATCGGCAAATGTCCGACCAAATCCATCATCCGCCGCTAGCCGCACGGGAGAAACCATGATCAATCTGAAAATAAACGGAAAACCCGTGGAAGTGCCGGAAGGCTCCACAATTCTGGATGCGGCCGGGAAACTGGGAGTGCATATCCCCACCCTCTGCCGCTTTGACCTGTCCGACATAAACCTGCACAACCAGGGCGCCTCCTGCCGGGTTTGCATGGTGGAGGTGAGCGGCCGCCGCAACCTGGCCCCGGCCTGCGCCACCCCGGTCATGGAAGGCATGGACGTCAGGACGCACACGCCGAGGGTCATCAACGCCCGGCGGGTGGTGGTGGGGCTCATCTTGTCCAACCACCCCAAAACCTGCCTCACCTGTCCCAAAAACAACAACTGCGAACTCCAGGCTTTGGCCTCGGAGCTTTCAATCAACGAAATCGCCTTTACCGGCAAAACCACGCAGCACGTCATAGACGTCTCAAGCCCCGCCTACGTGCGCGACATGAACAAATGCGTGCTCTGCCGCCGTTGCGAAACCATGTGCTCCCAGGTTCAGACGGTGAACGCCCTTTCCGGCCTGAACCGGGGTTTCACCACTGCCGTCGGTCCGGCTTTCGGCATGCCGATAGCCGAATCTACCTGCGTGTCCTGCGGGCAGTGCGTAGCCGTCTGTCCGACCGCCGCTCTTTCGGAGGTGAACAATGTCGGACGGGTCTGGGAGGCGATCCGGGACCCGCGCAAGTTCGTCATAGTGCAGACCGCTCCGGCCGTGCGCGCGGGCCTTATCGACGCCTTCGGGCTTCCGGCCAAAGTCGCGGTGACGGGCAAGATGGTCACGGCCCTGCGCATGTTCGGCTTCGACAAGGTCTATGACACGGATTTCGCGGCCGATCTCACGATCATGGAGGAGGCGGCGGAATTTATCCACCGCCTGAAACACGGGGGGCGGCTGCCGATTCTCACCAGTTGCTGTCCGGGCTGGGTCAAGTTCTTTGAGCACCAGTTCAGCGACATGCTGGATGTGCCCTCCACCTGCAAATCGCCGCAGCAGATGTTCGGGGCAATCGCCAAGACTTGGCTGGCGAAGGAACTCAAGGTGAACCCGGCGGATATGGTCGTGGTTTCGGTCATGCCCTGCATCGCCAAGAAATATGAGGCGGGACGCGCGGAAATGGCCGCGAGCGGCATGCCGGACGTGGACGTCGTCCTGACCACGCGCGAACTGGTCAAGATGATCCGCGAAGCGGGCATAAATTTCACGAGCCTGGAAGACCAGGACTTTGACGACCCGATGGGCGAATCCACCGGCGCCGGCGTCATCTTCGGGGCGAGCGGCGGCGTGCTGGAAGCGGCTTTACGCACCGCCTACGAATGGATTACCGGAAAAACCTTGGAAAAAGTCGATTTCACCGCCTTGCGCGGCATCAGGGGCATCAAGGAGGCGACCATAGACGTGGACGGGACCCCGGTCGGCGTGGCCGTGGCCAGCGGCCTCGGAAACGCCCGGAAGGTGCTGGAAGACATCAGGGCGGGCCGCAAGAGCTACCATGTGCTTGAGGTCATGGCCTGTCCGGGCGGCTGCATAGACGGCGGGGGCCAGCCGTATCACAAGGGCCGGGCGGATATCCTGCTCAGCCGCATGGAAGCCCTCTACGCCGAGGACAGGGGCAAAGTCCTGCGCAAATCGCACGAAAACCCCTTCATCAAGAAGCTTTACGCGGAATTTCTGGGCGAGCCGCACAGCGAAATCGCCCACAAGCTCCTGCATACGAGCTATGTGAAACGCCCGCGCATGTGACCCGCCCGCGCCCGGTACGCTGTAACGCTTAAATGCGGATCAAGCGGCGTACCAGCCGCCCAGGGCTGACGCATCTTATTGCGTCAGCCCTGCGGCGATGCGCAAGCATCGTCCGAAGCCGCAGGCTTCGCAAGAAGCAAGGCGGCTTTGCCGCCGCCGCGAATCTCAAAAGTATATATTACAATATGTTGAATTAACAATATAAAATTTTAGATGCGTCAGCCCTGCCAGCCGCCGGGCGAGGCTTGACATCGACGGTATATGCGGACAATACTCGCTACACTGCCGGAACGAGGCTGAATTTGCGGAGATTATTCATTTGCTGAGGTATCCCATGCGCGTAGGCAATCTTCCCGGTATCCGCAGGTTGCCGATCTATCTGGATATCCTGCGAAAACTGAGCGAGAGCGGCCTGGAAACCGTTTCCGCGCACATCCTCGCGGAAGAAGCCGGCCTGTTGGTTTCCGTCGTGCGAAAAGACATAGAAATGACCGGGGCCACGGGCAAAACCGGGGTGGGATTTTGCATCGACGCCCTGGTCTCGAATATCGAAACGTTTCTCGGCTGGGATAATCCCTACTACGCCTTTCTGGCCGGGGTGGGCAACCTCGGCAGCGCCCTGCTGGGCTATGAGGGTTTCCGAAATCACGGGCTGCACATCGTGGCGGCCTTCGACGTAAACCCCGAGGCCATCGGCCGTGTGGTGCACGAGGTCGAGGTACTGCACCTGGACACGCTTTGCGGCCTGGCGCAGCGCCTGCACGTCAGCACGGGCATCATAACCGTGCCGTCCGCCCAGGCGCAGGGCGTGGCCGACCTGTTCGTGACGGCCGGAATCACCCGCATCTGGAGCTTCGCTCCCAAAATCCTGCGGGTTCCCTCCAACGTGACCATACAGCGCGAGGACCTTGCCGCCGGACTGGCGGAATTGCTGGTGCGCTCGGCAAGAAGAAGCGAACGCCGCCCCCTGGTCTTGTAATTCCAATTCCGGATCATGAACGTCCTCGTTTTTGATCCGGAATTGGAAGACGCGGCAGGATCTCGCGCCTGTTTTCTCTTGCCCGCAAATTTTCCGTTGATCTTTTTTGTATTATCGATAAATATATTTATCAATAGTCATCCTCGACGGATGAATGATTTCCTCCCGGACCCCCCTCATTTGCGGCATGCTGAACCAACCGTCCTGGGTGACGATTTCCCCGCCTGGGGTTTGAGCAGGCAAAGCCGGTTTACGGACCCGCCCGCGGCGTCCGGAACGGATGCGGCCGCCCGTCTGCGCGACTTGCTTTTGGACAGCGATTCCATCGAATTTATGGTGGGAAGCCGCATCAAGGAGGCGCATCTGGACCCGTCGCTGCCCAGGCCCCTGGAAAACCGCCGGGATCTGGCGCGGCGCATCGCCCGCGTTCTCGGGAAAAAATACCTGAAGACGGTTTCCCTGCGCTTCATCTGATCCGGATTTCAGATCAAAACCGCATCCAGTTCGACAGGTTTCCGGGTTTTTGGCGTGTCCGTGACACCTGTCGCGCGGATCGGCCGTGAAGATCGGCCGTGAGGAGCGAATATCTTCCCGGCGTTTTATCCATTTTCGTAGATTAACTCCGATGGTTTCCCCTTGCTCCTGCCGGGCCGATGCGGGTTAAAGACAATTTCGTTGAAAAAAATCGACAAAAACGTAGTTTTACCAAGTGCCACAGACCTACCTATCTTATAATATTCTATAATTATTATCTATTTTGTTTTGGATCACTCTTTGCTTTGAGGAAGTGACTGATTCGTGCATTTAACCCGGAAGGGTTGACAATTCGACAGCGAGGAGAATTCCGATGCGTCAGGTGGCTATTTACGGCAAGGGTGGCATAGGCAAATCTACTACTACGCAGAATCTGAACGCCGGTCTCGGGGAGATGGGCAAGAAGATCATGATCGTCGGCTGCGACCCCAAGGCGGATTCCACGCGGTTGATCCTGGGCGGTCTGGCGCAGGCCACGGTTCTGGACACCCTGCGCGAGGAAGGGGAGGACATCGAGCTGGATCTGGTGCTCAAGTCCGGGTTTGCCGGGATACGCTGCGTGGAGTCCGGAGGTCCGGAACCCGGAGTCGGCTGCGCGGGGCGCGGCATAATCACCTCCATAAGTCTGCTGGAACGCTTGGGCGCTTACACTGAGGACCTTGATTACGTCTTCTACGACGTGCTGGGTGACGTGGTTTGCGGCGGTTTCGCCATGCCCATCCGCGAGGGCAAGGCTAGGGAGATCTATATCGTCTGCAGCGGCGAGATGATGGCCCTGTATGCGGCCAACAACATTTCCAAGGGCATCCGCAAGTACGCCAATACCGGCGGAGTGCGTCTGGGGGGGCTTATCTGCAACAGCCGCAAGGTGGACGGCGAAGCCGATCTGGTCGGGGCCGTGGCCAAGGAAATGGGGACGCAGATGATCCATTTCGTGCCGCGCGACAACATGGTGCAGCGCGCGGAAATAAACAGAAAGACGGTCATCGAGTATGACCCGGGCTGCTCCCAGGCCGACGAATACCGCGCTCTGGCGCAAAAAATCGAAGGCAACGACATGTTCGTGATTCCGAATCCCCTCACCCAGGACAGGCTGGAGGCACTGCTCATGGAACACGGGCTGATGGACGCCTGATTCCGTTTTCCTGTAGTGTAGAGTGCTCTGAAATCTTCCATACGGTAAAAAACCGGATGCGTGGAGAGAAAAAATGCTGATGATTCGGGCTATCATTCGACCGGAAAAAGGCAATGCCGTGCTCACGGAACTGATGGGGGCGGGGTTTCCGGCCGTCACCAGGCTGGACGTGTTCGGGCGCGGCAAACAGAAGGGCATCACCCTGGGCGACGTCCATTATGACGAGCTGCCCAAGCAGATGTTGCTCATAGTGGTGCGCGACGAGGACAAAAACGACGTGATCAGCATAGTCATGCGCACGGCCAGGACCGGCGAAGGCCATTTCGGAGACGGGCGCATTTTCGTCACCCCGGTGGAAGAGGCTTACACGGTCAGCTCCGGCAAGGCCGAATTATAGGGGCGGGCCATGAAGGAAATACTCGCCGTTCTGCGCAGCACCAAGGTCAACCACACCAAAAACGCACTGGCCGCCGCCGGCTTCGCCGGGTTCACCTGCGCCGCCTGCCTCGGACGGGGGAAAAGGCTGGTCGACCCGGCCCTGTTCAGGATGATCATGGAAAGCGGCAACCTGCCCATGACCGCTGTCGGAGAGTCCTTGACCGAAGCGACGCGGCTGATCCCCAAGCGGATTTTTTCCCTTGTGGTGCCGGACGCCAGGGTCAAGGACGCGGTGGAGGTGCTTATCGCCGTCAATTCTACCGGAAAGCCGGGAGACGGCAAGATCTTCGTCCTGCCGATAATGGAATCCTACAGCGTGCGCCTGGGAGAACTGAATGACGTCTAGGGCAATTTCACTTTGAAATTGCTCTGGTATAATGCGTCACTTAGAGCATTTGTCATTGAAAGTATCTTTCCAATAAAATGCTCTGACGGTGTGAAGCGAAGCGTAACACCGTCCGCGAGATTGGCGCAGGCGGGCTGCGCCCGCCGTCAAGCGACAATCTCAAGCGCAAAATGCTATA
>JAITRF010000090.1 GCA_031288535.1 Desulfovibrio sp.
CCGGCCGGACCCGTCCCCTGGTAAGGACGGTCGAGACTATCCAGAAACGCCTGAATTATGCCGTCCTCTCCCGGAGAACCGTGCAGCATGATAAAGGCGAAATCGTTGTCCAGCGCGGCTTGCGCAAAATTTTCCAAGGATGCCGCCGGGTCGTAATCCGTGACCTTGTGCCCCAGACTTTCCAGGGCCGCGCGCACACCGGCGCTCCCGGCCAGGGAAACCTCGCGTTCGGTCGACCAGCCGCCGGCTATCAGCAGAACATTCACAAAAACTGGCTCCTTTCCAGGCTTCCGGGCTAAAATTCAAGAAAAATCCTTCCGCGACATTTACGCTTTCAAGGTACAACTCATGGAAATTTATACCTGAAAATGGAACTGGAGCATTTCAAGCGTAAAATGCTCTAGGGAAGCGCGGATTTATTTTTGGGATAGCTTTGCCCTCTGTACTCCCGATAGATATTTAAATGAGTTACTATCGAGGGGGTCCGGGGGAAATCATTATCGCTGCTGTCGTCATCCGTACGGCTCGAAGCCTCGCCTACGGCTGACGCTCCCCCGGCGGGGTTTGGGGCGGAGCCCCAATTAATCGGCCCTTCCCTAGCAGCAGGCATCGCCCGCGTCAAGACCGATTGAAAGAGCACGGGTTCTCCGGCGCGGCCCAGCGGGGATCGCCGGCTTCCAGCATCCGGGCGTAGGCCGCAAGACCGCAGAGATAGTGTTCCACATCGTCTATGCGGACGCGAAAGGCATGGTGCCGGATAAAAAAGGAGCCGAGTATGCTGTCCGGATATTTATAGAACATGGCCGTCTCCGGCCAGAAACAGCCGTTGAGCAGGTAACGGGCGCGATAATGCAGGGCCGCTCGGAATTTGTCCATGTCCAGCCCCGCGAGCAAATGCGCCGCTTCAGGCATGCCAAGCAGACGGGAGAGCATTTTCTGCGCCGCCATCATCAGCTCAAGCAGAGTGGGATAGGTGGTTTCCCGGCGCAGGACGAAATCCAGAAAACCGAAGCAGTTGTTGATCCCGAAACGGAAATAGCGTCCGTCCGGGATATATTCGGTCAGTTCGTTCACGCTGTAGCCAAGCCAGTGATCATGCGCTTCCGCATGGCCGTCGAGCAGAAAGGAATCGAAAGATTTCCCGGCCAGAGCCAGCCAACGCGGGTTCTTCGTCTGCCTGTAGAAGCGCAGCAATCCGAAAACAGCCTCCCCGTCATAATAAATCACGCGCGTTTTCTCCTTGAGGGAAAAATCGCCGCCGTGCAGCACATGCACAAAAACTCCGGTTTCCGGGTCCTGCATATATGCTATGCCCTCCGCCAAAAGCTCCGAAAGGCTGGAAAACTCCTCGGACCCGGTCAATTCGCGCCATCTGCAAAAGGCCAGCAGGGCCATGGCGTTGCTCCCGAGCTTGATCTCCTCCCCATCGACCACGAAGGCCGCGCATCCGCCGGACCCGGACCTGAATTCGCGGGTAAACCGCCCAAGGCGGCGCAGGCTCGCCAGCGCCGGTTCCCGTAACGCGGCTTCGCCGGTAAAGGCCCAGGCCTCCAGAAGACCGTAAGAGGAAGCGGCATGGCGCAAAACATTGTACGCGTCGATGAACCGGCCGAAGCAGGGGAAACGCCCGTAGACGAACGTCCCGTCATCCCGCACCTGGCGGGCGAGCCACAAGCCCGCGCCCCGGATCAGCTCCCGCAGCAGTCCGGGGTGGAGCTTCCGGATTTCCCTGCGCCCGGCGTACAATCCCCGCGCCGATAAACCCGGCTTTTCCCCCCGCTCCGTCGGCCTTTCGCCCCGCGCCGGACCCGGAAGCGGGTGCACCGTGCCGTCCACCCCGCAGTACGCCCCGGCCGTGGAGATCAGCCACACCGGGGTTTCAGGGGAAGATGGCGGCGAAGCCCCTTCAGGGAAACGCCGTCCGGCATAAACGGAAAAGTTGCCGGGGTTGAACCGGGCTTCCTCAACGCGTGCCCCGCCGTGGAAAATCGCATTGGCGTTGCATTCCTGCTCGGTCAACAGGACGGCAAAAGCGGGATCGAGGGCGATGCCGAAACGGAAATAGCCGCGTTTCGTCTCCCCGATCCTTTGTTGAAAAAGCTCCCAGGTCATGGGAACGGCCTCTTCCACCCAGTCAAGGCGCAGATGCCCGCCCGCAAGACCCTTGCGCTTCATCAGCCCGCGCAAACCCGTAAGAAGCGGTTCCCAGGCCAGGGCGAAAGAATCCCCGCGGGCGTGGAGCACAAAGGCGCGAGCCGGGCCGTCGGAGACGGAAAAAATCAGAGTGCAGGCGCCGGCCTGCCTTGCGCAATGCGCTTCGGCATAGTCCCGCAGGCTGAAGATACGCGTGCCCGTATCCTGCATGATCTCTTTCCCGCCCGTCCGCGCAAGGCGCAATACCAATTTCCGATAAAAATCGCTTCAACGTACCGGAAAAACGTACCGGAAATCGGACCATACGGCCGAAGCCGCGATCTTCAATCGGCCCCTATCTGAATGCCCGAGGTGTGATAGCCGGCGTCCACAAAAACCACGCCGCCGGTGATGCCCGAGGCCAGGGGCGAGGCCAGGAAGACCGCCGTATTCCCCACCTCCTCGATGCTCACGTTGGCCTTTAACGGCGTGTATTTCCGGATATGGTCCAGGATCATGTGGAACCCGGAGATGCCGGAAGCGGCCAGGGTTTTTATGGGACCCGCGCTTATGGCGTTGATGCGTATGCCGCGCGCGCCCAGATCATAGGCCAGATAGCGCACCGACGCCTCCAGCGCGGCCTTGGCCACTCCCATTACGTTGTAGTTGGTGATGTGCTTTTGCGCCCCGTAATAGGTCATGGTGATCACGGAAGCGCCGTCGTTCAGAACCTTTTCAAAATGTTTGCAGATCGCGACCAGGGAATAGGCGGAAACGTCCAGGGAGACCGCGAACCCCTCGCGCGAGGTGTCCATATAGCGGCCCTGGAGATCGGCGTTATTGGCAAAGGCCACGGCATGCACCAGGATATCCGCCCCGCCCCACTTCTCTTCGACAAGTTCGGCGGCTGCGATTATATCTTCATCTCTGCTCACATCGCACGGAAAAGTAAAAGACGCGCCCAATTCCCCGGCTATGGGTTCCACGCGCCGGCGCACGGCGTCTCCCGCCCAGGAAAGGGCGATTTCCGCGCCGTTTTCGCGAAACGCACTGGCCACTCCGTAGGCGATGCTCCTGTTGTTGGCCACTCCGAAAATCACGGCTTTTTTCCCCTCAAGCAACATTCATGTCTCCTTATTCGTATTTCAAATCAGAATCGCATCCATGCAGTTTTGATTGGCTACTGCGGCCAAAGCGCTGTTTCGCCTTGCCGCTTGAAATGCTTGCTTAACGGCAAGCAAAGCTCGCCTGCAAGCGTTTCGCGGCAAGGATTTGCAGGCAAATCCTTGCAGAGCGGTCCGAATTTCAAAGTTGAACAGCTCTAACCGCCACCGGCAGCAAGCTATGGCGCATGGTATCTCACTTCGCCAAAAAGGAAAAGCCGCCCAGTTCCTGATTTAACTTTGGGATTATACACGGTTTATCTTCAGGCCGCGCCCGTTCCGGCGCTTAACCGCGCAAATAAATTGCGCTCGCTCCTTCGCGGCGGGCGTCCGCTCGCGCGGCCGCCAAAGCAATTTACGATTGAGATTGCCGCTTGACGGCGAAGGCGGCCATACGCGGGCTGAAGCGGATGCAGGATGAGCCGTGTGTCCGCTTGGGAGCCGAAAACCGGCCTGGATGCGGAACAGACGGCTCCGGCTGCGGGCATGAGGCCGCGTTAGTTTTTTCCCTTGCGGTTCTTGAATGTTACGCAAGAAAGCCTTATATTTTGATTAACCGTGTGAACCGCACAAGATGAAACCAAAGCCGCAGATGGGACTAAAGCCGCTTTCGCCGCGCTACGACGTGGTCTTCAAAAACATGTTCGGGGAGAAGAACATTGATGTTCTGGCGGACTTTCTGAAAGCCGTTCTCGACTTGCCTGCGGATGAATATAAGGACATACGCATAATCGACCCGCATCTGTTGCGAAGGCACAAAGACGGCAAGCTCGGCATCCTTGACTTGAGGATTGTGACCAAAAGCGGCAACTCCATTGCGGTGGAACTTCAGGTCGCCCCACAACCATCCATCTGGAAACGCATGGAGTATTACAATGCGAGGCTCCTGACTGATCAGGTGGATTCGGGCGATGACTATGACAAAATCA
>JAITRF010000114.1 GCA_031288535.1 Desulfovibrio sp.
TGGCATCGCGCCTGCCAAACAGGCGCCAAAACCGCAGGTTTTGTGAGGAGCGGGCGGGCTTTTGCCCGCCTGCGGCTCTCCAAATAAAATGGAACATTTTATTTGGAATCCGAATTAGAGAGGGACGCGATGCGTATTTTGGGCATCCGCTTGCGGAATCTCAATTCCCTGGTCGGGGACTGGGAGATTGATTTTACGCACCCGGCCTATGCCGAGGACGGCATTTTCGCCATCACCGGACCTACGGGCGCAGGCAAGAGCACCATACTGGACGCCGTCTGTCTGGCTATCTACGGGCGCACTCCCCGCCTGAACAGGATCAGCCAGGGCACAAACGAGATCATGTCCCGCCGCCGGTGGGACTGCATGGCCGAAGTCGACTTCGAGAGCGGCGGCAGGATGTTCCGTTGCAACTGGAGTCAGAAGCGCGCCGGCAGCAGGGCGGGGGGGGCGTTGCAGGCCCCGAGACACGAGTTCGCCGACGCCGCCTCCAAAAAAATTCTCGCCGACGGCCTGCGCGCTACGGCGGAGCGCATTGAGAAAGAATGCGGGATGAATTTCGAGCAGTTCACCCGCTCCATGCTTCTGGCCCAAGGAAATTTCGCCAGGTTTCTACAGGCCGGGCCGGACGAGCGGGCGCCGATTCTGGAGCGTATCAGCGGCACGGACATCTACAGCCGCATTTCCATGCGCGTCCATGACCGGCGTTCCCGGGAACGCGAGCGGCTTGAAGATATGGAAAAGGCCCTGGCCGGACTGTGTCCGCTGGATGCGGAGGAGGAACAGGCCCTAAGGCACGCTCTGGAGCGCAACGCGGAACTGGAGCGGGAGCTGGGCGCCGAAGCGGAGGAAAAGGACCGGGCCGCGGCCTGGCTTTTGGCTTTGAACGCCCTTGAGGAGGATTTGCGGGTCCTGGACGAACAGATGTTGGAATGGGAGCGGCGGATGCTGGACTTCGCCCCGGATCGCGAGAGATTGCTTTGGGCCGAACGGGCCTTCGAGGCTGAAGCCGTTTTTTCGGTTCTGCTTTCTTTGCGCGCGCAGCAGGAGGAAGGAAGGCTGCGTCTTGCCGGGGACAAGGAACTGCTGTTCGCTTTGGAAGCGGCGGCGGCGAGCGCGGAGGCGGACTTGGGCGTCGCGCTCGCGGCGCTTGAGGAAAAGCGGACGCTACGCCAGGACGCGAGGCCGTTTCTTGATCGGGCCAGAGTTCTGGATGCGTTGCTTGCGCAGTACGGCACCCGCGTTCAGACGGAGGAGCGGGCGGTGCGGGAGAACGGGAAGCTTCAGGCCGGACTTGCGCGGGACTACGAGGCCGCGCTTGCCCTGACGCGGGAGACGGGCGCGGCCCTTGAGCTTTTGCGGGAAAGCGCAGACGCCGCGGACGCGGATTTGCCGGAGAAATTCGCCGTATTCAGCGAACGCCTGGAAGACCTGCGCTCCCGGCGCGCGGACTGGAGCGCGCGGCAGACGTCCGTTCAGGAGATGGAGCGGGAGTTGGGGCTGCTTACGACTGCGGCGTCAGATCGCGCGGCTTCCCTTGAGCTTGCGAAAAGCGCGCTGGAGGACGGCAGGACGGCCTTGGAGACGGGCCGGGCCGAATTGGAAGCGACGCTGGAGGGGCGGGAGACGGCGCAGTGGAGGGAGGATGCGGAGCGGCGCGCCGCGCGCGGACGGATGCTCGGCAAGGCCGGCGACCTGGCGCGGGAGCTTTTGCGGGCTTGGGACCTCCTTTGTTCCCTCGTGAGGCGTGGCGGTGGGCTGGAGGGCGAACTCCGGGATTTGCAGGGGCGGATCGCGGCGCAATCGGAGCGGGTGGCCGCTTTGGAGATTGAGAGCGCCCTGCGGACTCGAATTGCCGGGCTGGAGGAAGAACGGTTGAAGCTTTCTCCCGGCGAACTCTGCCCGCTTTGCGGGGCTTCGGAGCACCCTTTCGCGGCCCTGCCGGCAGGGGAGAGCGTGCGCGAAGCGAGCAAGACGCAAGAAGCGCTCAAAGAGGCCAGGACTCTTCTCGACGCTTTGCGCGTGCGCCGGGCGGAGGCGGGAAAGGAACTGGAGCAGGCAGAGGCGTCCCGTCTTGAGCGGATTGGGGAGATCGCCGCGAAGCGCGAGCGGCTCCTTGAGCTTTGCCGGGGCCAGGACGGAGAAATTCGGGAGGACGGGGAAATTCGGGAGGGGGGAGAAATTGTCACGGAATGGGAAATTCGCGCGGCCTTCCCGGATGCGGAGCAAGAGGACGGGGGAATGGTTGCGGGCCGGGGTGAGGTTCTTCTCTCCCGCCTGGGCCGCTTGCGCGAAGATGCGGAGCTGGCCTTGGAGTTTGCCCGGCAGCGGGTGAAGACCGCGGAGGCGCTGGAGAGGAAGGCGGGCGTTCTGAAGGACGCCCTGGGCCGGCTTAAGGAAGCCCTCGCGGGGGCGGAGCGCGAAGCCTTGGCCGCCTCTCTGCGCCGGGACGCGGCGGAAGCGTCGCTTGAACGCCTGCGCCTGGAGGAGGCGGAGAGCGGGGCGCTGGCGCGGCGCAGCCTTGAGGTTTTGCGCGGGGAACTTGATTTTTTCGGGTTCAAGGATTTTTCCGGAGAAAACGCCGATGCCGTTCTGGAAGAGTTGCGCGGGCGGCGCGATGCGCTGCTTGAGAGGCAGAGGGAAAAGGCGCGATTGGAACGGGAACTGGCCGGACTTGCGGCCCGGATGGGAGGATTGGAGGAGCGGGGGGCGCGGGCGCGTGAGGAGGGAGAAAAAAGCGCCGCGCGGCTTGCGGAGGTTTTGCGGGAAAAGGAAGGGTTTGTGAGTGAGCGGCGCGCGATTTTTGGCGGGAGCGGGGCGGACGCGGAAGAGAAGCGCCTTGAGCGGGAAGAGCTGGAGGCGAAACGGAATTTTGAGCTTGCCGAAGGCAAATCCGGGCAGGCGCGTCGGGATTTGGAACGATTGCGCGCGGGAATCGAGGAGCAGGCCGCGGTTTTTGCCGGGCGCGCCAAGAGCGTGGAGGAGGCCGAAAAAGAATTTTTGTCGCGCATTAAAGAATATGGGTTTGCGGACGAAAAGCACTATGTCTCCTGCCGACTGCCGGATGGGCGGCGCAGGGATCTGGCCGCGCGGGCGCGTTCTCTGGATGAAGAGAAGGCAAAGACGGAGTCCGCGCGCGGGGAAAAGAGCGCGGACTTGGCGCGGATGCGCGGAAAAACGCTGACCGGAAAAAGCCTGGCCGAAGTCAGGGAGGAGCTTGAGCTTTTGCGGGAAAAGCAGGGGCGGTTGCAGCGCGAAAGCGGCGGCATAGCCAAGACGTTGCGTGACAATGACGATTTGTTGTCGCGCCGCCGCGGGCAGGCCGAAGCCCTGGTCCTTTGCCGGCGGGAATGCGCGCGCTGGGATGAGCTTCATGCCCTGATCGGCTCCGCCGACGGGAAAAAATACCGAAATTACGTCCAGGGTCTGACTTTCGAGATGATGATCGGCATTGCCAACCTTCAACTGCGGAAAATGAGCGACCGCTACCTTTTGAGCCGCGATCCCGGCCAGCCTCTGGGACTGGACGTGCTGGACAACTGGCAGGCCGGGGAGATACGCTCCTCCCGCAACCTTTCCGGAGGGGAAAGCTTCATCGTGAGCCTTGCCCTGGCTCTGGGTCTTGCCGAAATGTCCGGGGAGCGGGGCGGGGTGGATTCCCTGTTTCTGGACGAAGGCTTCGGCTCTCTGGATGAGGAGGCCCTGGATACGGCCCTGGACACCCTTGCCGGATTGAAGCGCGACGGCAAGTTAATCGGGGTCATCTCCCATGTTCCGGCCTTGCAGGAGCGCATCGGGGTGCGCATTGAGGTGATTCCGCTGCGTGGAGGGCAAAGCCGCATTTCCGGTCCGGGCTGCCGCGGCTGTTAGGACGTTTTACGCTTGAGATTATAGTTTGGCGGCAAAGCTCGTCCGCCTCGCGACAATCTCGCGGCGGGGATTTGCAGGCAACTCCTTGCAGAGCGATTACATTTTCAATGTTAAACCGCTCTGATGCCGGATTGTCTTCAACAGGGATCGGCCCTGCCGCAACACTTATTTGCGGCCGGACGAGGCGGCGGCCTTGCCCTTTGCCCCGGCAAGGCTTATTATGGACGTGAAAACGTACGGATTTTCAACCGAGGAGTTGTTTCGTGCCCATCCCGATTGTAATAGAAAGCACCGGCCGCACGGAGCGGGCCTACGACATATATTCCCGTCTGCTGAAGGATCGCATCGTGTTGCTCGGAGAGGCGGTGGACGAGCATGTGGCCTCCCTGGTCTGCGCCCAGCTTCTTTTTCTGGAATCCGAAGACCCGGAGAAGGAGATCTATCTTTACATCAATTCCCCGGGCGGGTCTGTAACCGCCGGTTTGGCCATCTACGACACCATGCGCTACATCACCTGCCCTGTCGCCACCCTGTGCATGGGGCAGGCGGCAAGCATGGGGGCGCTGCTGCTTTGCGCCGGAAGCAAGGGGCTGCGCTACGCCCTGCCGCACAGCCGCATAATGATTCATCAGCCTTCGGGGGGGTTCAGGGGTCAGGCGACCGATATAGACATACATGCCCGGGAGGTGCTGCGTCTCAGGCAAATGATCAATGAAATCATGGCGGAACACTGCGGGCAGGATGTGGGGCGCATAGCGAACCTCACGGAACGCGACAATTTTATGAGCGCGCGGGAAGCCGTGGAACTCGGACTTGTCGACCGCGTTCTCGTTTCCCGCGAGGACCTGAATGCCGGGGCGTCGGAATAAGCTTTGCGAGGTCTGGGATGGCAAAAATAACCCAAAGGAACAACAAGGGCTCGGAGTTGCGCTGCTCTTTCTGCGACAAGACGGACGAGCAGGTGCGCAGACTGATCGAGGGCCCGGATCATGTGCGCATATGCGACCAGTGCGTAGCCCTGTGCAACCAGATAATAGCCGGACAGAACCTGGAAGAAGCCAGACAGTCCGGAGGACTGGTCCCGCCTGTGGAGCTCAAGGAGCGCCTTGACGAATACGTCATCGGCCAGCAGAGGGCGAAAAAGATTCTGGCCGTCGCCGTTCACAACCACTACAAGCGCGTGTTTTCCAGGGAAACGGCCGTGGGCGGGGTGGAGCTGGAAAAAAGCAATATTCTGCTCATGGGTCCGTCCGGCAGCGGCAAAACTCTTCTGGCCAAGACCCTGGCCAGGATTCTCAACGTCCCTTTCGCCATTGCCGACGCCACCACCCTGACAGAAGCGGGTTACGTGGGCGAGGACGTGGAGAACATCCTGGTGCAGCTCGTCCAGAACGCGGATTACGACCTGGAGGCGGCCGCGCGGGGCATCATCTACATTGACGAGATAGACAAGATATCCCGCAAGGGCGACAGCCCCTCGATCACCCGCGACGTTTCCGGCGAGGGCGTGCAGCAGGCCTTGCTGAAAATCATCGAGGGCACGGAAGCCAACATCCCGCCCAAGGGCGGACGCAAACATCCGCAGCAGGAATACATCCGCATCAACACCTCGGACATTCTCTTTATCCTGGGCGGGGCTTTCGTCGGCCTGGAAAAGATTGTGGAAAAACGCGTGCGCGGGCGGTCCATGGGCTTTGGGGCGCGGATTGCCGGGGCGAACAAGGACGGCAAGGGCGGGAAGACTTCCGATCTGGAGTTTCTGGACCAGGTGCACCCGAACGATCTGGTCAAATTCGGGCTTATTCCGGAATTTGTCGGACGCATTCCCGTAATCACCCATCTCGACGAGCTTGACGAGGAGGACCTGGTGCGGGTGCTTACCGAGCCGAAAAACGCGCTGACCCGCCAGTATCAGGTCCTTTTCGAGCTGGACAGGATAACTCTGCGTTTTACCCAGGACGCCTTGCGGGCGACGGCGCGAAAGGCCATAGATCAGAAAACGGGCGCGCGCGGTTTGCGCAACGTCCTGGAAAACGCCATGCTGGAAATCATGTACAGGCTGCCTTCGGAAAAGGGTTTGCAGGAATGTGTGATCAACTCTGCGGTTATTGAAAGAAACAAACCGCCGCTGCTCATCTATGAGGCGGATGCGGAAAAACGCAAGGGCGCCGGCAAGGCCGCCGGGGCCTGAGGTTACGCCGCCTCTTGCCGTCGCCGGAGAAAGATATGGCTATTTCGCTCAAGATTCAGACGACTATGGAAATTCCCCTCATGCCGTTGCGCGAGGTGGTGATGTTTCCCAGGGCCGTCGCCCCTCTTTTCGTCGGGCGGGAAGGTTCCATAAAGGCCATAAAATGCGCCATAGAGCAGTACAACAGGCAGATTTTTCTGGTGGCCCAGCGGGATTCTTCCGTCTCAAGGCCGGAAGAGAAGGATTTGTTCGGGATTGGCACGGTCTGCCGCATTCTTCAGCTTCTGAACCTTCCGGACGGCACGATCAAGGTGCTGGTCGAGGGCTTGCACCGGGCGCGCTGGCAGTCCTCGGGCAATTTTTTCTCGTCCGCCGTCGGCGCCATCGGGGACCCGACCCGGCCAGGGACGGTGGTGGACCTGAAAAACGGCGATTTTTCCCTGCATGAGGGGGCGGAGTCCTTTCAGCTTGTCCGTATGCTGCCCTTCGACGAGGAAGAAGCCGCGGCGCACGAAGCCGGCGCCACCCAGGAAGCCGTGCATGAGGTTCTGGAGGAATACGGCAAGTTCAACAAGAAAATCACCAACGAAGTCCTGTATGCCGTCACATCCAATAAAAATCCCGGCGCGCTCGCCGATGCCGTGGCCCCGCTCCTCAAGGCCGATTACTTGAAAAAACAGGAGATTCTTGAAGAGCCGAACCAGGTCAGGCGCCTGGATATGGTTTTTGAGTTCTTGCAGCGCGAGGTGTCTTACGCCGGCATGGACCACCGCATAAAGAACCGCGTCAAGCGCCAGATGGAGCGCAACAACCGTGAATACTACCTGAACGAGCAGATCAAGGCCATCAACAAGGAGATGGGGCGCGACGAGGACCCGGAGGCCGAACTGAAGGATCTGGAAGCCCGCGTGGCGGAAAAGAACATGCCGGACGAATGCCGGGAAAAAGTGCGGCGCGAGATAAAAAAGCTGCGCCACATCCCGACCACGGCGGCGGAGTATACGGTCAGCCGCAATTATGTGGACTGGATACTGGATTTGCCTTGGAACATCCTGAAAGAAACGATGATCGACCTGGACAGGGCCAGGACCACTCTGGACGCCGACCATTTCGGGCTGGACAAGGCCAAGGAGCGCATTCTGGAATACCTGGCCGTGCAGAAGCTGGTGAACAAGCTCAAAGGTCCCATCCTCTGCCTCGTCGGGCCGCCCGGAGTGGGCAAGACCTCTTTGGCCAAGTCCGTGGCCACCGCCACCGGGCGCGAATTTGTGCGTCTTTCCCTTGGCGGCGTCCGCGACGAGGCGGAGATACGGGGGCATCGCAGAACCTATGTGGGCGCTTTGCCGGGAAAAATTATCCAGTCCCTGAAACGGGTGCGCTTCAACAATCCCCTGTTCTGCCTTGACGAGATCGACAAATTGAGCACGGATTTCCGCGGAGATCCGGCCTCGGCCCTGCTTGAGGTTCTGGACCCGGAACAAAATCACGCCTTTGCCGACCACTATCTGGACATGGATTACGATCTTTCGCAGATTTTTTTCATCACCACGGCCAATTCCCTGCACTCCATCCCTCTGCCCCTGCAGGACCGCATGGAGATCATAAAACTGCCGGGCTATCTGGAAACGGAAAAACACAGCATAGGCAAATTTTTTCTGCTGCCCAAACAGGTCGAGGCGCACGGGCTGGAAACCGGAAACCTGCGCCTTTCCGACAACAGCCTCCTGGAAATTATCCGCAGCTATACCAAGGAAGCCGGGGTGCGCGGCCTGGAGCGCGAGATTGCCGCCATTTGCCGCAAATCCGCCATGCAGATTGTGGAGTCCGGGGACTTGGGCAAGCAGGTCACGGTCACCTGCCAGAATATCTCCCAATTTCTGGGCGTGAAGAAGTTCCGCTACGGGGAACGGGAGGACAAGGTGCGCGTCGGGGTATGCACCGGCCTTGCCTATACGGAACTGGGCGGGGAGCTGCTTATGGTGGAAACGGCCATTATGCCGGGCAGCGGCAAGGTGAGCACCACCGGGAAGCTCGGGGAAGTGATGCAGGAATCCGCCTCCGCGGCCCTGTCCTATGTGCGTTCCAGGGCGGATTCCTTCGGGCTTCGACCGGATTTCCACAAGGACATAGACATCCACATTCACGTGCCGGAAGGGGCCACACCCAAGGACGGGCCTTCGGCCGGCATCACCCTGACCGCCTCTCTTGTCTCCGCGCTGCTTGGCCTGCCTTTGCGCAACGATCTGGCCATGACCGGTGAGATCACCCTGCGGGGGCGCGTTCTGCCCATAGGCGGTCTGCGGGAGAAACTCCTGGCCGCGCACCGGGGACTCATCTCCACCGTGATCGTGCCCAAAGACAATGAAAAAGATATCAAGGACGTGCCGGACGAGATACTCAAAGGACTGAATCTGGTCTTTGTGAGTCATGTGGACGAGGTCCTGCCCCTTGCGCTCGTGGCCGGGGCGGGTGATATATACCCGGAAGGACGCCGTTCCAATCCCCTCTATCTCTCTTTGCGCCACGGGCCGGATTTGGGCGAGGGCCGGGTCGCGGCCCATTAGGCGCAGGCCGGCTTGGATGCAAATCGGTATTATGACGCGCGCGCCGAAAAAACAGGATCGGGAGGAAAGGCCCGAACCGCCGGAAAGGACGGGCGGGCCGGACGCGGGCCGGGCGGAGGAGCCGGGGCATCGTTCCGTCCTCACGCGCCAGGACCTGATTGTCTTTGAACAACGCCTTTGCGCCGCCATAAACGGCATTTTCCCGTTTACAAGCCACAGTCTCCATTTCCCGAGGAAACTTGAGGGGCATTCCGCTTCCTGGATAGCCGGAGAGAAAAAATTGCTCCTGCCTGTTCCCGGCCCTGAAGGCAACCTGGGTATTTTCGTGGCCAGGGGCGTGGACGCGGCACCGCGCGGCCTTCTCTCCCACTGGCCGGTCCTGGGAGCGCTGCTGGCGGACAACCTGCTGCTTTACAAGCGCAGCCTCTGCGATCCGATCACCGGCCTGTTCACGCGGCATTATCTTTTGCGCTGCATGGAGCGGGCCATCGAATCCATGCGCGACGCGACGGAAACCGATGCCCTGGCGCAGGGCGCGGGGACCCGTCGCGGCAGTCTGGCCTGCCTGGTGGCGCGTCTTGCGGATCTGCGCGACGTGGTGCGGGAGTTCGGCTACCGCTTCGCGGATGAATTGATGCAGGCCCTGGCGGACGCGGTGAGCGCCGTCTGTCCGCAGCAGGCCCTGGCCGCCCGGACGGGAGACGCGGAATTCGCCGTTTATCTGCCGGCCGCGAGCCCGGCGGCCTGCCGCGAACTGGCTTCCGGCATAGTCGCGGCTCTTGGCAAGGTGCAGGTGCTGCATCCTTTGCGCCGCGAGCATATAGGGATCAGCGCCCTGGCCGGATACGCCCTGTATCCGCTGGACCTCAGCGGGGACATGTTCACCCGTCCGGCCGCCGAGCAGGCGCGGGTCATGCTGCGCAAAGCGCGGCTGGCCGCCGCGCTGGCCAGCGACCGTCTGCCTTCGCGTCCCGGCCGTCTGGACCCGGAAGGGGTGATGGGGTTCGGGCGCATTCTCGTAGACGGCGGCCGCGTGCTGGAGAGGCTGCCCATGTCGCGGGCGCTGGTCAGCCTCGGGAGCAATGTCAACGCCCGCGAAGGCCGGCGCTTTTCCGTATGGTCCTCTCGCTTCCCCGGCGGAGAGGGCGGGCGGGCTTTGTCTCCCCTCTACAAGGGGGAGATAGTGCTCATGGAGGTTTATGACGACATGAGCCAGGCCGAGATCATCCACCTGGGCGAGCCGGCCTGGGATATTGAAGCCGGAGATTTTCTGCTTCTTTTGCCCGACGAGCAGGGCGGTCACGCCGGCGCGGCAGGCGGGGAATCCCGCCTGGACCCGGACACGGGACTTTTGCGCCACGGCGATTTTCTGGCGCGCTGGGCGCGGGAGAGGGAAAGCGCGGCCTCTTTTTCCCTGGTCCTCATGCGCGTCGCCCCGCGAAAAAATCCGGCGGCCTTTTTCCCGGCAAGGCCCGGAGAGGAAGGCGGGGGCGCGGAGGAGGAATTTTTTCCGGAGGGAGAGGACGGAGGTCCTCCCCTGCATCCGGCCCAGTTTATGGCCGAGGCGGCGCGCATCTGCCGTGCGGGTCTGGGCCGGGGCGTTCTGGGCGGGCGTTTCGGTCTGAACAGCCTCGTTTTTTATTGTCCGCACGGAGAAAAAGAAGAGCGGCGGGATGTTTCCGAACTGGCTGAAGTCTGCCGGAAACTGGTCCTTGAAATGGAAAAGGAGCTGGACCTTGACGTTTCCGTCGGCATAGCCCCGCATCCCTGCCTGGATTTCCGCAAAGCCCACGCTTTGGAAAACAGCCGCAAGGCTCTGGAATACGCGATGCTTCTGCCCGCGCCGCACGTAGGAGTTCTGGATTCCCTGGCCCTGAACATAAGCGCGGACAAAAATTTCAGCCGCGGCGACATATTTGCGGCCATCCGGGAATACCAGGCGGCGCTGCTGGCGGATGAGAAAAACAGCCTGGCCTGGAATTCGCTCGGCATCTGCCTTGCCGGGTTGTCCCGCCACGCCGAGGCCGAAACGCATTTCAGCCGCGCCCTGGAGTGCGACCCGGATTATGCCACGGCCTATTACAACCTGGGCTATGTGCACCAGTCCATGGGGCTGGACGAGAAAGCCGGCGACTGCTATAAAGCCTGCCTCGACAAGGACCCGGACAATGTTTTCGCCCTGATCCGCCTGGGCCAGCTTGCCGAAACCGGCGGGGACCACGGACGGGCGCGCGGGTTCTACCGCAGGGCCGCGGGACTTCCTGGCGGGGAACGGCTCACTTATCGGCATTTTGCCAGGCTCGCCCTCCTGGAAGGGAATGAGATGGAGGCGCGGGAATGCCTGCACGAAGCCCTGCTTTTTGATCCCCAGGATGCCCCGGCTATGGCCCTGCTCGCCCGTATTTACCTGGACGCGGGCGAAGACCCGGATATCGCCGCCAGTTTCGCCCGGCAGAGCGTTTCCCTGCGCCCGGACCTCAAGTCCGGCTGGGTGCAGTTGAGCAGGGCGCTGCAAGCGCTGGGCCGGGATGACGAGGCCCGCGACGCCCGCCTCAAGGCAGGGGTTTGAAACGGACTTCTTCGCCGGCAAGCGGAGATCTCATACCGACTTGCGGCCGATGGGGAGCGAACCGGTATCGGCTGAAGACTTTGCCCGCGGCCGTAGAGAAGGCGCGGACGGCATCGACTGCCGCCGTAAAGCGCCGGAACGGACGGGCCTTTCCGCGTTCGAACCCGTTTGAATGCGATCCGGTATCCGGAGCAATTTCACTTTGAAATCGCTCCGGCGGCCGCGCGGGCGGACGCCCGCCGCGAAGGCGCAATTTATTTGCGCGGTTAAGCGCCAAAGCGGGCGCGGCCTAAAGATAAACCGTGTATAATCTCAAAGTTGAATGCTCTAGCGTAACGCGCTACAGGAGAAAAATATGCCGGCTTACGGAGATTTGCTGGAAAAACTCAAGTCCGCCCCCGGGAAATGGCTGATCACCGGAGCGGCGGGATTCATCGGCTCCAACTTGGTGGAAGCCCTTTTGCTCAACGGACAGACGGTTTCCGGGCTGGACAATTTTTCCAGCGGTTATGAGAAAAACATAGACCTGGCCCTGGCCGCGGCCAAAGATGCGGCAAAGAACTTTCGCTTCATCCGCGGCGACATCCGCGATGCGGACGTCTGCCGCGAAGCCTGCGCAGGCGTGGATTTCGTCCTGCACCAGGCGGCCCTCGGCTCCGTGCCGCGTTCCCTGGACGACCCGGCGACCAGCAACGCGAGCAACGTGGACGGCTTTCTGAATATACTGCTGGCCGCGCGCGACGCCGGGGTGAAAAATTTCGTCTATGCCTCGTCCAGTTCCATCTACGGGGACGAAACCACGCTCCCCAATGTGGAGGAACGCGTCGGCAGGGCGCTTTCCCCATATGCGGTGACCAAGCATATAAACGAGCTGTATGCCGGGGTCTTTGCCGAAGCTTACGGGTTCAGGAGCATCGGCCTGCGCTACTTCAATGTTTTCGGTCAGCGCCAGGACCCTTTCGGGGCCTATCCCACCGTCATTCCGCTCTGGTTCGCCGCCCTGCTGCGCGGCGAGACCGTCTACATAAACGGGGACGGGGAAACCAGCCGCGACTTCTGTTTTATCGACAACTGCGTGCAGGCCAACATCCTGGCCGCCTGCTGCTCCGATCCCGAGGCGCTTGATCAGGCCTACAACATTTCCTACGGGCAGCAGACCACGTTAAACGAGCTCTTTGCCATGATCCGGGAGGAGGTTGCGGCGCATATGCCGGCTGTTTCCTCCGTCCGCCCGGTTTACCGGGATTTCAGGCCCGGCGACGTGCGCCACACGAGGGCGGACATAGGCAAGGCGCAGAGATTGCTCGGCTATTCGCCGGAATTCGACATCCGCGCCGGTCTGCGCAAGGTCGGCGTCTGGTATGTCGCCAACTGCCTCTGATCCGTCCCCCATGCCTTTGCCCTTCGGCCGGAATTATCCCTGGCTCGCCCCCCTGGCCGGGTATTCCGACCTCCCCTTCCGCATATTGTGCCGTGAGTTGGGCGCGACCGCCGCCTGCACGGAGATGGTCAGCGCGCGGGGGCTGATCTGCGGATTGAAACGCCGTTCGGACAAGGGGAGATGGTCGGGTCTTGAGCTTTTGCGCACCCATCCTGCCGACGACCCGCTTGTGGTGCAGCTATTCGGGGCGGAACCGGAATATGTGGCCGCCGCCGCGCGGGAACTGGCGGAGCGCGGTTACAGGTATTTTGACCTCAACATGGGTTGCCCGGCCCCCAAGGTGACGAAAAGCGGGGCCGGAGCGGCCCTTTTGCGCGACCCTGAGCGGGCGGCGCTGGTCGCGCGGGCGCTTTTCCGCGCGGTCGGGGAAGGCCGGGCGGGGTGCAAGCTGCGCCTTGGGGCGGACGCGGCCTCGCCTGTTTATCTGGAGCTCGGGCAACGGCTGGCGGACGAGGGCGCGGCTTGGCTGACCCTGCACCCCAGGCACGGCAAACAGGGGTTTGCCGGCACCGCGGACATCAAAGCCGTTGAACTTCTGGCCGGGCGGGTAAATATCCCGGTGCTGGCCAGCG
Source organism: Desulfovibrio sp. (assembly GCA_031288535.1). Classification (GTDB taxonomy): domain Bacteria; phylum Desulfobacterota; class Desulfovibrionia; order Desulfovibrionales; family Desulfovibrionaceae; genus Frigididesulfovibrio. The sequence continues at coordinate 13,208 of JAITRF010000114.1, forward strand.
GGGATATTTTCCGGGCCGAGGATGCAGCCAGATATCTCGATTTGGGGGCCACGGGGGTGATGTTCGGGCGCGGGGCTCTGGCAGATCCCTTTATATTCCGCAAATTCCTGGCCTTGTCGGCTTCAGGTTCCGAAAAAGCCGGCCCGGATGGCGCGTTGTCTGCGCAGGCCGCTCCAAGTGCGACGGGCTCAATGGGCGTGCCGGATGCGATGGGCGCGCCAGGTGCGCTAGGTACGATGGGCGCGCCAGGTGCGACGGGCGCACCAGGTGCGAAGGGCGCGATGGGCGCGCCAGGTGCGCCAGATACGATGGGCGCGCCAAGTGCGAAGGGCGCGATGGGCGCGAAGGCCGTCGCGTACGACGAGGGCGCGGAACAGTGGCTTGGAGTGCAGAGCGCCCCCAGAGAGTCGGATGCGATGGGCGCATCGTGTGGTGAAGGCGCGGAGCAAGCGCTGGGCGCGCTTTTGCGTCATGCGCATCTGGCCCGAACCCTCTTGCCCGCGCCTGTCGAAGGGCGCATTCCCCCCGCCCTGCTCAGGATGCGCAGCATAGCGCCGCGCTATCTGCGCAACGCTCAGGGCATAAAACGACTGCGCATGGAGTTGATCCGCTGCCGGACCTGGGAAGAATTTTATGCCGCTCTGCGCGGTTTTTTCCCGGCCTGTCCCTGGGAAAACGCAGGAGAGGCCGGTCCTTTACGGAAGTTTGCGTCCGCAAACGGAACGATGCCGCGGCAATTCGGCGGGGAAGGCGAATTATGCGGGTGATACGCGCCAAATCGGCCGGGTTTTGCCTGGGTGTCAGTCTGGCCGTAAAACGCCTGGACCGCGAGCTTGAGGGACGCGGGACGCGCCGGGAGACGGGCGCGGCGGGCCGGGAAAGGGGCCGCCTGATTACTCTGGGGCCGATCATCCACAATCCTTTGCTCATGCGCCGCTACGCCGGGGCGGGGGTAGTATGCGACGACGACCCGGAGGAACTGCGTCCGGAAGATCGGGTGGTGATCCGCGCCCACGGCATACCGCGCGACATGGAGGAGAAACTGCGCATGAGCGGGGCCGGACTGGTGGACGCCACCTGCCCCAAGGTCAAAAAGGCCCAGCTTGCCATAGGCGAGGCAAAGGAAGGTGTTTTGCTGCTTTTCGGGGAAAAGGAGCATCCGGAGGTGCGCGGGCTGATAAGCTATGCCGGGCCGCGGGCCTTTGTTTTCGGGACTCTGGATGAACTGCGCGCCCTGGTTCCGGATCCGGACGCCGATTATTGTCTGGCCGCGCAGACCACGCAGGACCGGGAGGTTTTTCTGGAGGCGGGAAAATATCTGCGGGAGCGTCTTGGCGGGCGCGTGCGGGTTCTGGACACCATCTGCCAGGCCACCAAGGCCAGGCAGAGCGAGGTTCTGGAGATGTGCCGCAAGGTGGCGTCTTTGGTGGTCGTAGGGGGATTCAACAGCGGCAATACGCGGCGGCTGGCCGAGGTGGCCCTGTCCGCCGGAGTTTTCGCTCTGCATGTGGAGCAGCCTTCGGATTTTGCGCAAAATGCCCTGCAAAGGCTTGCGGCCGGCGGGGGGCCGATAGGGGTCAGCGCCGGGGCCTCCACCCCGGCGGAGCAGATAGACGAGGTATGCGGCTTTTTGGAAAGACTGTGACCTGACCTGGGAAGCGTGAAAAAACACTATAGGCAAAAGCGGAAAATGTTTTTATACTGCTCTCAACTTTTTGCACGGAGCAGAATATGAGCCAGACCAACATACTGCTGGAAGCAGGTACGAACGAGCTTGAAATAGTGGAATTTCACCTGGACGAGATGGAACCGGACGGGGTCACCCCCTATAAGGGATATTACGGGGTGAACGTGGCCAAGGTTCTGGAGATAATCCGGCTTCCCAAAATTACGGAACTGCCGGAGGTGGGAGACAAATCCGTGCTCGGGGCTTTCAACCTGCGTTCGCACATCATTCCCCTTGTCGACCTCTCACTTTGGCTCGGCAAGCAGCGCGGGGCAGGGGCGGTGGATTCCAAGGTCATAGTCACCGAGTTCAACAACGTGACCACCGCCTTTCTGGTTTCCGGGGTGAACCGCATTCACCGCATAAGCTGGGAAGAGGTGGAACCGCCCAACGCCTACGTTTCCTCCCTGACCAACAACACCATAACCGGCGTTGTCAAAATGGAGGGACGGATCATTTTTCTTCTGGACCTTGAGCGTATAGTGGGCGCCCTCAATCCCCAGCTCGCCCTGCGCCTGGACGAGGCCATCGACTGGAAAGCGGGCGGACGCTACCGCGCTCTGGTCGCCGACGATTCCACGGTAATCCGGGAAATGCTGAAGGATTTGCTGCGCCGCGCCAATTTTGAGGTGGAGGCGGTGAACAACGGCCGTGAGGCCTGGACGCGCCTTGAAGAGATAAAAAACAAGGCCGAGGAGGAAAACAGGCCCATAGAAAGCTATCTGCAGTGCGTGGTCTCGGATATAGAAATGCCGCAGATGGACGGGCACAACCTGTGCAAGCGCATCAAGGAAGACCATGTGCTGAAAAAGCTGCCCGTGATCCTCTTTTCCTCGCTGATCACGGACAAGCTGCGCCACAAGGGATTGTCCGTGGGCGCGGACGATCAGATATCCAAGCCCGAGGTCACGCACCTCGCCCAGCGCGCCATGGTCCTGATCAAGGAATGCGGCTTCGGTTCCCTGGATTCCACGGGCTAGAGCAGTTCAACTTCGAAGTTTGGACCGTTCTGCAAGGATTTGCTTGCAAATCCCTGCCGCGAAATGCTTGCAGGCGGGCTTCGCCCGCCTGCAAGCATTTCAAGCGTAAGATGCTCCAGGAATCTGAGATGGGCAACTTAATTTGCTATCGACACATTGAAAAGGAATTTCCGATGAACTCCGGTCCGGCCCCTCATCCGGCTTTTCTCCCGACCCTGCTTTCCGCCACGCTCGTCTTCTGCCTGGGCCTTTTCGCGCCTTTGGCGCATGCGGCCGGAGCCGTCCTGAAGGCCGACGTCGGATACAGCATCGCGGCCCTTGCTCCGGACGTTTCCGTCACCGTGAACGTGCTGATCACCATCAAAGCCCCCGAGGGCACTTCCAGGGAAAAACGCCTTCCCGTGGCCGTGAGCCTGGTCATCGACCGTTCCGGTTCCATGTCCGAGGCGAAGAAAATGAACTACGCCAAAACGGCGGCCAAAACTTTGGTCAACAGCCTTGACGCCGACGACATGCTCGCCATCGTGACCTACGAGAGTATGGTGAAAGTCGTTTCACCCCTGGGCAAGGTCACCGACAAAGGAAAGCTGCTCAGGATAATCGACGGCATCTCTCCGGGCGGCATGACCTTTCTCTCCGGCGGGCTGGAAGCCGGCGTGAGGCAGTTGGAAAGCGCGCGCCGCGAAGGCCCCTGCCGGGTGATTCTGCTCTCCGACGGCTTGGCCAACAAGGGCGTCACCGATCCCGAGCTTGTGGCCGGCATCGGCGCGAAAGCCAGGAACAGCGGCGCCGGCGTCTCCACCATAGGCCTGGGTCTGGATTTCAACGAGGATCTCATGCAGCACCTCGCCCAACGCGGCGGCGGGCAGTACTACTACATCAAGGACTCCGAATACCTGCCCGCGGTCTTCAAGCAGGAACTGGCGCTGGTGGTGGACTCCTTCACCCGGGACCTGCGCGCCTCCTTCACTCCCGCATCCGGGGTCGGCAACGTGAAAATATACGGGTACAGCAGCAAAACCCGCGACAAGACGGTGGACATTGAAATGGGCGACATCAGCTCCGGCGAAAACCGCCAGATTATGATGCAGCTCACGGTGAATCCGGACAAACGAAGCGGCTTTCAGGATATGGGCGTTCTGGAGCTGAACTATGTGAGCCAGGAGGACGGGGCGCCCCATAAAATGTCGTTCCCCGCGCAGATAGCCGTGCTGGCCGACGAGAGCGCCCGCAAGGAAGCGGAAGAGCGCAACGCCGCGCAAGTGCAGGTTGTCCGCGATGAAACCCTGCTGCTTGAGGCCGAGGAAGCCCAGGTGGCGGCCGTGGACGAACTGCGCAAGGGCAACACGGAAAACGCGCGCAAGATTTTGCGCGAGCAGGAAAGTTATCTTTCGGCCGCCGCCCCGAAGAACAAGGCCGCCGCCAGCAAGCTGGCCCGGATGAGGGCTGTGGACGCCAACCTGGACAAGGCGCAAAATGATGAGGCCATGCAGAAGGCAATGATGAAAGAAAGCAAGGCGTCCGCCTATATGAGCGCCAAGGGCCAGAAACAGGGCATCCTGCTCCGGCCCGGAGACTCCGGGTTCATGGTGGAAAAGCTCCAAAACGCCCTCAAAGACCAAGGAATTTACTCCGGCAAGGTGGACGGCGTCTATTCCGCGGAAGTGGAAAATGCGGTCCGCACCTTCCAGCAGAACAAATCTCTCGCCGTGGACGGCATAGCCGGGGCGGACACGCTCATGGCCCTGGGACTGTAAGTCCTGATGAAAGCGCCGGCTTGCCCGCGCGGACCCGCCGGGAACGGATGCAATTAAAAAAATGTCTCACCACAGCCGGCTCCATCCGCCGGATGACTTCCGCTTACAATAGTACAGGGTGAGATCTCACTGGAGCAGTCTCCCCTGTTTTCCGGCGCTGTGCCCCACGTCCTCCCGCACCCCGCGAAAAGTCCTGCGGTGCAGGGGCGTGGGGCCGTTTTCCGCTATGGCCGCAAGATGCTCCCTGGTGCCGTAGCCCTTGTGCCCGGCCAGACCGTAAGCCGGATACAAGGCGTCAAGGCGCAGCATGAGCGCATCGCGCCGGGTCTTGGCCAGAATTGAGGCGGCGGAGATTTCCGGAACAAGGGAGTCTCCGCGCACCAAGGCGCGTTGCTCCGACAGAAGCGGCGTAAACCGGGGAAGACGGGAGATCGGGAAAAGGGCGACGTCAGGGGCGTGTACCGCGACCGGATCGCCGACTGCGGCCGGATCGCCGGCTGCGACCGGAACGCCGGCTGCGACCGGAACGCCGGTTGCGGCCGAATCGCCGGCTGCGGCAGCCAGCCACTGCGCCGGGGGGATGGTTTTATTGCCGTCTATATGCAGAGCGGGCAGAAGAAGCGGGCTTGTCGCCTCCTCCACGTCCTCCAATCGGGCGGCCAGGGCCAGAACGGCTCTGGACATGGCCCGGAAGGTGGCGTTGAGAATGTTTACTGCGTCTATCTCCCGCGGCCAGGAAAATCCGATCCCCTGCGCCAGGGACTTTTCCACCACAAGCGGCGCCAGACGTTCCCGTTCGGCCGAAGTAAGTTTTTTGGAATCGCCAAGACCGGGCAGGCCGCGTTTGAAGTCAAACCCGGCCGGGAAAAGAACGGCTGCGGCAACCACCGGCCCGGCGAGACATCCCCGTCCGGCTTCGTCAATCCCTATGCCCCCGCCGACAAAGGGGGAAACGGGCAAAAGACGCGCCGCACCCGGCAAGGCTACCAGCGTTTGCGCGGGCGGATGCGGGCGGCTTTGCCTTTCAGTCCGCGCAGGTAATAGAGGCGGCTGCGCCGCACATGCCCCTGCTGCACTATTTCCACGTTTTCAATAAAGGGGGAGTGCAGGGGAAACACCCGCTCTACTCCTACTCCCCCGGATATCTTGCGCACGGTGAAGGTTCCGGCGGTGAGGCCCTTGCGCAGGCGGATGACATTGCCTTGAAAGACCTGCACGCGCTCTTTTTCGCCTTCGACAATGCGCATGTGCACCTTTACCGCGTCTCCGGGCCTGAAGCGCGGCAAATCGACGCGCCTGTGCTCCATTTCAATCTTTTCTATGACGTTCATGGCTGTCTCCTCATATTTCAGCGCCAGTCGTTCAGGATACGGTCAAACATAACGGCGGCCGCGGCGCGTACGGACAGATGGTTGTATCCGCCGAGCGGCCGCAGGGACGGGGCCAGGGCGTCGCACAACGCAAGGGCTTCGGGGGCGAGACCGTGACCGGTTCCGAAAAGCAGCAACACCGGACGCTTCGCCAGTTCCCCGGCTATCTCCGCAAAACCCAGAAGCGGCAAAGCGCAAGCCGGACTGCGCGCGGAAGTTCCGATCAGCAGGGGTCTTTGCCCGGTTCGCCTTTGCAAGTCCTCGACCGCGTCTTCAATGTCCCTCCCTTCCCGTACCAGGGCAAGCGCCGCCGCGCGGTCCGGATTGGAAAGCGCGCCCCGGCCCCCGGTCCAGTAGAGCAAAATCTCGCGCAGCAGTTCCCTCTGGTCGTCCAGGGGGATGAGCACATAAAAGGCGCCCAGGCCGTAACTGCATGAACTGCGTGCTATATCGTGAATGTCAAGGTTTGTCAAAGACGCGGCCGTGGAATTTTCCTCCCGATCCAGCACCGGGTAGTGGACCAGGGCGCAGTAGAGATTGGCCCCGAGGGATAAAGTCCGATCAAGGCTTGAGATGAATTCCCGGTCTTCCTGATCAAGCGCCGCCCCTGAGAGAAGGTCCGGCCGCTTTTCCAGAGTGGCGCGCAAAGAGGCCCGTCTGCGCCAGTCGGCGATGCCCCGGTGGTCCCCGCTCAGCAGTATCTCCGGCACGGCAAGGCCGGCGAAGGTTTCCGGGCGCGTGTACTGGGGATATTCCAGAAGGCTGCCGGAAAAACTTTCCTCGGCCCCGGATTCGGCGTGTCCCATAAAGCCGGGGCGCAGGCGGGAGACGGCCTCAATGAGACAAAGCGCGGCGGCTTCGCCCCCGTTCAGCACAAAATCGCCGACGCTTACGCTTTCAACGGGGAAAAGTTCTTCCAGGCGGGCGTCCACCCCTTCGTAGCGTCCGCAGACCAGGGTCAGACAGGGCTCGTTCTCGAGGCGTTCCCGGGCCAGACGCCGGGCCTCCGTCTGGGTGAAGGGCCGTCCCCCGGCCTTGAAAAGGAACAGAGGACCGGGACCGGCCGCAGAGTGCGGGGTAAAGCCCAGACTTTGCAGGGCGGCGCTTATGGGTTCCGCCATCAGGATCATGCCGGGGCCGCCGCCGTAAGGTCTGGCGTCCACAGTGCGCCGTTTGTCGCATGTCAGGTCGCGCGGATTTATGAAGGCAAAGGAAACAAGACGCGCGTCCCGGGCGCGTCCCAGTAGCCCGCAATCCAGAGGACCCGAGAAAAATTCAGGGAAAAGCGTGACGATGTTGAAATGCATGCCAATTCCAGGCTGTGCTCCGGAAAGGAATCACCCCGGTCCGGGCAGGGAACAGGTCTCAAGCAGCCCTGGCGGAGGGGCGATACGCGCCATGCCGTTTTCCAGGTCCAGGGAAAGAATGAATTGATCCACGGCCGGAAAGAGAAATTCCCGGCCCGTCGCGTCTTTTATCGTCCACAGGGTCTGGCCGGACGGCCGGGCGGCCGCGAGGATCCGCCCCAGTTCCCGTTCGCTCCCGGAATTTTCACGCACAAAGACCCTGACTCCTTCCAGGGCGGCGAGCGGGTAGGGCCGCCCGGGCGCGAAAACCCGGGCCGGTTTTAAAACGGTGTGCGCGCGCAAGGCCAAAGCGGCACTGCGCCCGTTCACCCCTTCAAGGGAAAGGATCGCGCGGCCGTGGTGCCTGCGACAGGCCAAGACGCAAAAGGGCCGGGCTTCACCCCCCATCCGGGGACGCAGAAAGATTTCTCCGGCCGGGTCTTCCGGCAAAGTCGCGTCCGGCACAAAAACAAGCTCGCCGCGTATGCCGTGCGCCCTGCTTATGTAGCCGACGGGCAAAAGTTTTTCCCCGTCTTCCACAGGACTTCTCCTAATAGCATTTTACGCTTGAGATTGTCGCTTGACGGCGGGCAAAGCCCGCCTGCGCCAATCTCGCGGACGGCGGCTTCGCCCCGCACCATCGCATTTATCGGAAAGATCTTTTCAATGACAAAATGCTCCAAGCGGCGCTATTCCAGAATTTCCAAGGCGACGCGCTTTTTCCGCCTGGCCGCGGCGGCGCCCAGAATGGCGCGCACGGCGTGGGCCGTGCGGCCCTGTTTTCCGATCACCTTGCCGATGTCTTCCTTGGTAACGCGCAATTCATAGACTGTCCTCTGCGCGTCTTCCACTTCCGTTATCCGGACCTCATCCGGATTGTCCACCAGAGATTTGACAATAAATTCAAGCAATTCCTTCATCAAAGATTCCTTTATGGTCCGAAACCTCTCCCCCTCAGGGAAATTCCCGCCTGACGTCCGACAGCGTTCCGACACCATCCTTGCAGTAAGGAGGCAATCCGCCCGGCTCCTGTCCGCCGGGGCGAAAGTCGTCCGGCGGATGGAACCGGCTCCGGATTAAAACATCATGTATCCAGTTTTTTCAAAAGGCTGCGCACGGTCTCCGACGTCTGCGCGCCGAGTCCCAGCCATTTTTGCAGTTTTTCCCGATCTACTTCCACCTTGGCCGGTTTGGTCATGGGATTGTAGTAACCCAGAAATTCAAGCGGACGTCCGTCTCTGCGGCTTTCGGAATTGGCGGCCACAATGCGGTAGAAAGGATGTTTTTTGCTGCCCATGCGGGTCAGCCTGATCTTTACGGCCATTTTTTCTCCCGTGTTCTTTTCGCCTGGGGCCGAGTCATTCGCGGAATGACCCGACATCAGGGCGTTTTGCTCTTGAGCTTGCCGTTCAACGGCGGGCGAAGCCGGCCTGCGCCAATCCCGCTGGCGTTGCCGCGCTTCGCTTCGTACCGCCAGAGCGTTTCAGCGGCGGTTTTTCTTTTTTCTTTGCCGTTCTTCCTTGCGTTTGCGGCGCATTTTTTTCTGCTCTTCCACGGAGACCGCGAAAACCGGGCCGGTTACAGGCAGGTTTCCGGCCTCAAGTCCTCCCGGCAAAGGAGCGGTCGGCAGACGCGGGAGTCTTCCCCCGAGTCCGGGGACGCCCTTAGGCATTTTGCCGCCCCCGCCCGCCATGCGCTGCATCATGAGCCGCATCTGGCCGAACTGTTTGATCAGGCGGTTCACGTCGGCCACGTCCACCCCGCTGCCCGCGGCTATGCGCCGCTTGCGGCTCTGGTCGATAAGAGAAGGCTTCAGGCGTTCCTTTTTGGTCATGGAATTGATCATGGCTTCAAATTTCGCCATTTCCCTGTCCGGGGCGACGCCGTCGAGCCTGCGCCTTATCTCTCCCATGCCCGGCACCAGTTTCAGCAGGTTTTCCAGAGACCCCAGCTTTTTCATGCCGCGCATATGGGTGCGGAAATCTTCGAAATTAAATTCGGCCTTGCGGAATTTTCGTTCCAGATCCTCCGCGTCTTCCCGGTCTATGGCGGTCTGGGCCTTTTCAATAAGGGTGAGCATGTCCCCCATGCCCAGAATGCGGCCGGCCATGCGTTCCGGATAAAAAGGCTCCAACTCGGAGATTTTTTCGCCCACGCCGACCAGCTTGATGCTTTTGCCTGTGGCGAAGCGTATGGAGAGGGCCGCGCCGCCGCGCGCGTCGCCGTCCATTTTGGTCAGCAGCACTCCGCTGATGTCCAGTGCGTCGTTGAAGGCCTCGGCCACCCCGACGGCGTCCTGTCCGGTCATGGCGTCGGCCACGAAGAGTATTTCCTGCGGCCTGACGCGTTCCTTGATCTCTACAAGCTCACGCATCAGGGCTTCGTCGATGTGCAGGCGCCCGGCCGTGTCCAGGAGAATGACGTCGCAGCCCGCCTCTTTCGCCGCGATTAGGGATTCCACCGCTATATCCGCAGGCGCCATTAAAGGGGTGGAGGGATAGCAGGGCATGTCGAGGCTTGCCGCCAGAGTCGCAAGTTGCTCTATGGCCGCGGGACGGTAGACGTCGGCCGGCACGAAATAGGGCTTGCGGCCTTGGTCGCGCAGGTGCCAGGCCAGTTTCCCGGCCGAGGTGGTCTTGCCCGAACCCTGCAGGCCGACCAGCATGAAGATATGGGGGGGAGGCCCGGAAAGGTCCAAGGCCTTGTCTTCTCCGCCCAGAAGCGCGGTCAGCTCCGCATGCACGGCCCGAACCACCTGCTGCGCGGGGGTAAAGCGTTTTTCCGCGTCCCGGCCCAGGCAGCTTTCCCGCACTTTCTCCACGAAAGAGCGGACAACCCTGAGATTTACGTCCGCGTCCAGGAGGGCCAGACGCACCTCGTCAAGGGCGGCGTCCACAGACGCCGCGTCCAGGGTGGCGCGTCCGCCCAGCTTGCGGAAAACCCCGCTCAATCTGTCGGTGAGACTTTCAAACATCCGCCGTCCTGATGCCCATGCGTAACTCAGGCAAAAATCTTGTTTTATCCGTAACTGATTATCCTACCCCGGATTCGCGCGAAAGTCAAATGCGTCAGGGCCCTCGCGGATTCATACTTTACCTTCCGTGTATTTTTGCTCTACTATCTGAAAAAGATTAACTTATGAAAAAACAAACTCCTGCCACAGACAGCCGTACCACTGAACTGATTCACAAGATCAGAGAGATCATTCTTGCTACCCGCTCTCTTGTCGTCCGTAGTATAGATACCGCCCAAATTTCCATGTGTTCTGCTATCGGACAGCGTATCGTCGAGGATGAGCAGAAAGGCGAAAAACGGGCGACATACGGCAAACAAGTCCTCGAATTGTTAGCACAGGCCATGACCGCCGAATTTGGGCGGGGTTTTTCCAGAAGAAACCTTGAACTCATGCGCCGGTTTTATATCCTGTATTCTCCAAGAGTTAGTCAATCGCAAATTCCGCAGTCACTGACTGCGGAATTGACCGCCGCGCCTAGCGAAGGCAACAAAACGCAGTCGCTGACTGCGGAATTGCCGGAGTTTGGCGCAATCAGTTGGACGCATTATGTCGCGCTTATGGGCGTCGCCAATCCTGATGAGCGACTTTTTTACGAAATTGAAGCTTCCCGCCAAGGTTGGGATGTCCGTACCCTTGAGCGTCAAATTGACTCCTGCCTGTACGAGAGGCTGGCCTTGAGTACAGACAAGGACAAGGTGGCGGCGCTTTCCCGTGATGGCGATATGCCTAAAACTCCACGTCAGTTGGTCAAAGACCCCCTGATTCTGGAGTTTCTCGGGATTGAGGAAAAAGCGGATTATTCGGAACGGGACTTGGAAAGTGCCGTTATAGACAGCTTGGAGTCTTTTTTACTGGAACTCGGCAAGGGCTTTCTGTTTGAAGCCCGACAGAAACGTTTCACCTTCGGGAGTAAGCATTTTTTTGTCGATCTGGTGTTCTATAATCGCCTACTTCGATGTTATGTGCTGATAGATCTGAAAATCGGCGATCTTACACACCAGGATCTCGGCCAAATGCAAATGTATGTGAACTACTTCGACAGACATGTGAAGCTGTCGGATGAAAATCCGTCTAATGTTTTGTGGATCTAGGGGATTACTGGACCTCTATAGCTGCCTCCACATCCGAATGAATATTGCATATTGATTTTCTTTGACGGTGCATAACAAAGAGCAATTTCTGGATGCTTCATAGCCAGCCTGAATAGGGCGACAGCTGACTGCTTAGGGCCCAGTGATGCTAATATCAAGTTGCGCGTAGAAATATATTCTTCAATTATCTTCGAAAGTTGTTTCTCACCACAATCATCACCATAGCAATCTATATCGATAGTTAAAGCGTCAACTTCTTCAATCAATGTTTTGTGTGCCTTAGAATTAAGTGAAGTATTATTAAACTGTTTTCCACTTTGCATGGCAAAACACACTTTATCTGGTTCGAAATAGTTACAGATTTGCTCCGCTCGCGCATAATCATAACCTGTGACTATGATTAAAAACGTTTTTTTAGATATATCAGACAAACCAGACAATTTTAGTGGAAACCTTGGTATATCTGTATCTTCTGTTAACCAGTCTCCATAACATTCTGGTTTATGGTATATATATTCAATATTTGCTTTATTTTGTTTTAAAAGCAGAAATATATACCAAATTATCTCTCTAGGCATTGTTGTAATATCAACTACTACATTTTTCCCAATCTTCTGTGAGTCAAAATAACTTTTTATAGTTTTCCAGCAAGAAGATTGAGAACTGAAATCTACCTCTTCAAGGTAATACGCAATATTTTTCTCCTTTAACTTGTTAATCAGTTTAATTCTATTGTCTTCTGTTTCATTAGAATATTTTTGCGAGTAGAATATTGTTGCAGCGTCAAACTTAATTTTATCACAAGCGCGAGAAGCGCCGAGCAAAAAGCGTTGTTCCCAACTAGCAAAAGATATTAGATGTAATTTTTTCATTTCCAATCCTTCAAATCTAATAGGTTCAATTGCCCTTCATTTTCCGACGCTGACAAAAAAGGAGTTTTCCTGATTGCGGCTGCTAATATGTCTGTAGCTTTGATGGACAACCGTCCGTGCTGTCCTTCAGGATCAAGTCCAACGGCAATCCACAGTAGCCGATTAGTAGCATAAAAAGTCTCCCTTCGACCATCGTCTTTACCTGGGCCAAATCTTTCGTAAAGCAGTTGTGCTTTTCTGCACAGCAAAAGAAGCCTTTTTACTTCTTCATAAGCTTCAGATTCTTTTTCAGATACAATGAATGCCAGTATTCGAGGTTCAGAGCATTGTGATAGCAATCGATTACGGAAAAGGGTTTTAAGTTCGTCAAAAAAATTTTCAATTTTTTTTGAATCCTCTTTAGTGCAGCCTTCAATTTTATTTCCAAACCCTGCGCGAATAGAACCCCAAAGGGCATCGCTTTCTTCCTTTAAAATAGATGCCTGAATATTAGGTGGTATGGTTTGAGGGATTGTTCCCCGAAGGCGAGTAAGTTCTTTTTCGTACATTTTCCAGCAAGGGTGTAGCGCATTACGTACAACACCAGTTGAAACATGCGCAATAGTATCAATGCCAGAATACTGCGGGAGAGAAGCTTTAGCAGGGCGATTTTGAAAATATCTAGCACGTCCATATTTATAGACGTAATCGTTAATTTTTTTACTGTCGATTTCACCATATTTTTTGATGGCCTCAATCCTTGCTGATTCACGAGCTTTTTCAATGCCTTTGTTAAGGGCATCAGAGATAGGAAAAAATTCATCAGGGGATGCAGAGATATTAAATTCTTTAAATCTCTTAGATATTATTGTTCGAATAAATCGACCAAAGTCTGATTTGGAATTTTGAAAATCTTCTTCCATGTCGAGCATCGTGAAGTCGTGCCCGGCTACCAAAGTACTTCCTTCTGTCGTCATGAAAGTATAGTCTTCGCATGAAGCAATAGCAGCCTTAAAACTGAATTGACTATGATCTCTGTAGGAAACATATGAATTTAAAACTTTTTGTCTATCCATTGATAAAAGATGCGCATCATCAAATAACATCGAAAAATGAGCTTTTTCAAGGCTATCTGTCCTTCTTGCAATATCTAAAAGCGGCAATATCAAAGTAAAAAATGTATACGTTATTTTAGGGCGTTCCGAGTTAATCTTGTTCAATTCTTTTTGCATTGCAGCAGATTCATGAATAGAAAAATTCATAATAGAAGAAAATATATCACCATAAAAAGGTATATTTTTATTTAAAGCCAATGAGTAAGATAAATTTTTGAGAAGCTTTTTTTGAATTTTTTCATTGTGTAATTTGCAACAATCGCGAAGTGAACTGCATATATGGTACGCCATTGATAATGTAAAAAAGTGTTCTATAATGGCAATTTCATTTGCTTTATCGAATAAAGATGCTTCATTTTTTAACATTAATGGGTGGTTACAAGGGATATAGATACCAACAGTATCAACGCAGCGTTCATCTCTAGGAAGGAGATTTTGCACAAGGAAAGAATGATAACGAAGAGCCATACTCTTTCCTGCACCTCTCTCTCCTATGAGGTAGCAATTTTCGCGTGAGGAAAGAGCTTTTGTAATATTCCCCCCCTCGGCATAGTATTGAATAACTTCATCGGCTTGCAAGTCTGAGGCAGATTGAAAGAAAAAGGGATTACGGGTATTACTCATATCAAACCTCATTGCAAGGAGGAGATGATTTCGTCAATATTCAGAAGCCTTGACTGATAGTCCTTCTCGCCAGGAATTTCTTTGTCATCCAAAGTGATAGTTCGGCTAAAACTTTCCCTTTCAAATCCTTCGCCAGACAAGGCTGATTTTTTTACCTTTAAAAATTTAATATTTGCAGATATCTCTGAAAAATGTAGAAAATCCTTCAGGTAATAATTAGTGTATTTTCTTTCCTCGTCTGCCTTTCTCAATTTCTTTTCCAAGCAGTCAATGAATCTTGATAAATTAACTTTTTTCCCTGTTCCAACAAAAACCGCATAATATTCTTTATGTTGAATAGAAAATCCGACATGCAGGTCTATTAAAATCCTTCCTTCCATCGTTTTACATGAAATATCAACACAGTTAGAGTATAAATGGTGGCAAAGACTATCTTTATTTAGTCTTGTATTTGAAACATAAAAAGAATCTGTTCGCTTAGGAGATTCAGCTAACTCATCTGCAAAACGTAATATTGCAGCAAGTCTTCGTGCATTTACATAATTACCATATAAAGACATTTTTTCACTTACATCTTTCAGCGTATCTTTATTGCCTGAACTTGAAGTTCCAGTATGCGACCAGACAAGTTTATTTATAATTGATGATTCCTGCTTATCCCTTTGTGGATTCGAGAATATACCATTGTAAAAATGATATGCATAATCTCTATGCTCTTGTCTGCTTATAATGTTCCCCCAATCATGAAAATAAGACGCAAAGCATAGAATATACAACTCAAGAGCCGTAAGTTTATCAATACAAGTTTCTATCATGGAATAGATTGTTTTTTGAACATCAAGGATATGACATTCACCGTGATCTGTAAAATTCGGGTTTCGTGAATTTATGAATTTAGCAGAACCTTTAAACCCTTTTACAACCATTTCATAGCGATGCCATAAATCATTAAATGCTCCATTTAAACGAGAGCAGGTTATACTTTCCAGTGATGTTAGAGGTCTGTCCATAGAGTTCGTCCCAGAAGCTAACTAATGTTCATAATATTCTGAAATACAGCTTTGGCTAAAAGTGGAGGAACTGCATTACCAACTTGTTGTTGTTGGAAGCCTATACTGCCTTTGAATTCAAATAAATCTGGAAAAGACTGAAGGCGCGCAGCTTCTCTAACCGATAAGCCGCGATTTTCTGAGGGATGAATCAGCATGTTTTTTCGGAAATTACCCAAAACAACAGAAGGCTTTTCCCAATTTAACCGATGATATATACCTGTATGACACCGAGTTCTGTCTCGGTAGTTCGACATCAGTGCTTCGGGTATATCCTCCCAGTTACCACCTTGGGGGACATATTTATATCGTTCAAGTATGTGGAGAGCGCTTCGAGTTGTAATGTTGTTTGGACTTTCCCGCATATTGTCTCTAAGCCGCTCAGCATAAACTGAGGCACACTTTTTGCTGTATGGAAGCCAAGAAGTATCAGTTCCATTACTGACATGTGGCAAATCCCAAATAGCATCTTTGACTGTGACATTTTTCAGAGATCGACGTTTAGGGAAAGAAAATTTTTTATTTCTTCTATTGCCAACAACGAAAAGACGATTTCTAACTTGAGGAACCTCAAAATCTTTCGCGTTTAACGTGGAGAACTGGCAGGAATATCCAAGAATTTTCAGTTTGTCAGAAATAAGCGAGAGAAAAAACCCCTTTTCCGTTTCCAGTAATCCTTTTACATTTTCAAATACGACCCATTCAGGGCGTGCTTCTTCGACAACACGGAAAAACTCAGAGAACATCCAGTTTGTTGGGTTATCTTTATTTCTCGTTTTTTGGTTGGATGTCGAAAACCCTTGGCAAGGTGGGCCGCCAAATACAATGCTATCCCGTGAAGGAAGGGGAGGAGATGAGAAATCTTTAATATCAATTTCAAGCAGTTGAACATGTGGAAAATTGTGCCTGAACGTCTGGCATGCATGGGGGTCATTCTCAACCGCTGTGAGAATTTTTATCCCGGCATGTTCAGCCCCAAGCGACATGCCGCCCGCGCCAGAGAACAAATCCAAAGCAATCATTACTATCCCTTGCGGTCTTGCATGGACGAGATGACCACTTGAAATTGTGAATATAAGTCAGCAAAGAGAGGAGGGACATTGTCGTGCATTTGAGCAAGTAGCGGGAGCATGATTTCACGCATTTGCGGATGCGCCGCCGAAGCGCATCTCAACTCAAAAATATGCCGCCACTCTCGAATATTGCAGGTGACAATAATTTCTGTTTTCAAACTACTAGGCAACACACTCCGCGCTTCTTGCGCTGTGACTCCTTTCTCAATCAATGAAAGATAAGCGCGTTCGGCCTCCTTCATGGATTCTAACCAGATGCTATACTCAGTCGAGTTCTCTTCCCAGTAACAAGGTCGAATAACGGTTATCTCATTACCAAACTTGTCCTTTGAATAGTTCGCATAGCGAGTGCTTTCTTGGCTATATGATGCCAAGCGGTGGCGCACAATTTCATGCGTAATCCCTCTATCGCAAATAAATCTAACAGTTGCAGAGGCATGCTCAATGACGCTATGATGTCCAGAATTCAAAATTCGTTGGACAAACGCAACAGCTGAATCGTCGGTAATCTGGTCTTCTGATTTATAGCAAGTACGCCCTGCCGCTTCGATTCTTTTCAGAATGTTTGTGCCACTCTCCATTGTGATAATTTCAAACGATGGGGAGACAACCTTCATGGAGCACCTACAGGCTTAATTTATTAGATTATAATAGAATTTTTGAGAGGTTACATCAATAGATAGGCTTTCGGCATGGAATACTATAAAATCAGCCATTGCAGATAAATCTACCAATACTGAACCTGCTCAAAATAAGGTTGCAGTTGTGAGCTTATCGGCATTTATCTATCTATTTATAAACACTCTCGAATTTTTTATTATAGCAAATTAGCTTGCTGAAATCAAATTTATCTTATATCGGGGCCAATGCGCCAAGCCAAAGCGCCGCGATCATCAGCGTTTGCGTTTACCCGGCGGCGGCCCGGTCTGGAGCACCCCGCTACGTATGGATTCGGCCATGGCGAGGATGGTGTTGGCGTAGATGTTGAGGTTATTATAGTGTTTCAGGGCTTTGCGCTGGCTTTCCACTCCGATGCCTTTCTTCCACCCGTTTTTTGACAGGTAGCGCGCGGCGCTGAAGATTGCGTCGGCTTCGGAAAACAGGTTCACCCGCCCGTCGTTGTCCCCGTCTTCTCCGTAGCGGGCGAGGTTTGAGGGCATAAACTGGCAGATGCCGATAGCGCCGTATACGGATCCGGGCAGAACGCGGGGGTCTATGCCGTTGTCGCGGCAGAAAAGGAGCAGGGCGCGCAGTTCGGCATAGGCCCAGTCGGATTTGCTTTTGAGGCGGGTTTGCAGCCATTCTTCATGCCGGGCGTCGATGGGCAGTCCGGCGAGGGCGTCGCGCACCTTTTCCGGGGTATCGGCCGCGGCCATGCAGGCCAGACTCCAGAAGGCGTTTTCCTTGCCCACGAAAACCCCCAGGCGGGTTTCCACGAAAAGCAACGAGACCAGGACATTGCTCGGCACCGGGTATTTCGCTTCGACGGCTTCAAAGGCCCTGGCGTTGGCGGCCAGGAATTCCCGGCATTTTTGCACGTTGACCTCGGTGACGACATTGCGGTAGATTCTTGAGGGCGGCAGCTTTTTGCCGTCTTCGACGCGCGGGCGGCGCATGAAATCTCTGGTGAAAAGCTCTTTTATTTTCTCGCCCATGGGCTGCGGGGAATAATCCGGCAGCCCTCTGAACCAGACGGCAAGTTCGGGCGCGGCCGTGGGGTCGGCCTGGAGTTTTTGCGCAAGAGGCTTCCAGCCTTCCGAGGTCTCCGCTTCCAGGTTGAGGTGTTGGGGGGAGCCGAGGCTTGCGGATACGCGGGAGGCGGCGGTTTCCTTCGGCGGGGCGTTTGTCTGCGCTTTGGCTGCCGGTTTCGCGGCCTTGGCCGGTGATGCCTTGGTCGGTGAAGCCTTGGCCGGCGTTTTTTTCGCCGTCTTGTTTTTGGCGGGTTTGGTTTGCGCGGACTTTCCCGGTGCGGCGGTTTTTTTGCCTTGCGTCGCGGAGGCGGCGGCCTTGATGTTTTCCGCGCCGGCGCAAGGCGGAGTGTGCGCCGCAAGTCCGCAGAGCAGAAGCGTGAAGCAGGAAATTAACGTTATTGCGCGCATGATGTTGCCCTATACACGCCAAAACGGCCTCAGTCAAAAAAAATCCCCACCGGAGGACAAGGAATTTTCATGATCGGCATTTCCAAGCTCTACTGCGGGCAGGCCGAAGCCTCGGACGCCCTGCGCTACGGACGCGATTCCGCGAAACTGCCTTCGCATCTTCTGCAATTTTCCGAAGACAAGAAACCGGTTGTAGTGTGGAACATGACCAGACGCTGCAACCTGCGTTGCGTACACTGCTATGCCGGGGCTTTGGACACGCGCGGAACCGATGCCGTGTCCACCGCGCAAGGCAAGGAAATTATAGACGATCTGGCCGTCTACGGGGCTCCGGTCATGCTTTTTTCCGGGGGCGAACCCCTGGTGCGCGAAGACCTCGTCGAACTGGCCGCTTACGCCACAAGCAGGGGAATGCGCGCGGTCATCTCCAGCAACGGCACCCTGATCAGCCGGGAAAAGGCCAAGGAACTGAAACAGGTGGGTCTCTCCTATGTCGGCGTCTCGATAGACGGCGGGGAAAAGACGCATGACCGCTTCCGCCGTTGCGCCGGGGCTTTCGCCAAGGCCCTCAAGGGCATTGAAAACTGCCAGGAAGAGGGCCTGAAGGTCGGACTGCGCTTTACCATCAACAGGGGCAACGCTGCGGAAGTGCCGCTGCTTTTCGATCTGATCCGCGAGCGCGACATCCCGCGCATCTGCTTCTACCATCTGGTCTATGCCGGACGCGGTTCCGAACTGATCCGGGAGGATACGGACCACGCCGCGACGCGCGCTCTTCTGGACCTGATCATGGACCGCACCAGGGCGCTCTTTGATGAAGGCAGGCCGCGCGAGGTGCTGACGGTGGACAATCACGCCGACGGTCCCTATGTCTGGCTGCGTCTCGGGCGCGAGGACCCTGTGCGGGCAAAGGAGGTGCTGCGGCTTTTGCGGTTCAACGAAGGCAACAATTCCGGGCGGGGCATCGGCTGTATTTCCTGGGACGGGCAGGTGCATGCGGATCAGTTCTGGCGTAACCACAGTTTCGGCAACGTCCTTGAGCGGCCTTTCTCAAGCATCTGGGACGACCCGGATATAGAGCTTTTAGCCGCGCTCAAAAACAAGAAGGGGCGGGTACGCGGGCGTTGCGCCCGTTGCCGGTTTCTGGACGTCTGCGGCGGAAATTTCCGGGCGCGGGCAGAGGCGGTTTACGGGGACGTATGGGCCGAGGACCCGGCCTGCTACCTGAGCGATGCGGAAATAGAAGCCAGAGGTGATTTGGAGTGAGGCAGGCTGCGCGGGGCTTGTAGCCGGCAGGCGGCACAAAGCCACGAAACATGATCGGTGGCCTATTCCTTTCACCCCGTTGGCGATAAGCTGTGTGGTCAGACCAATCCCGTCACTTCGTTGGCGATAAGCTGTGTGGTCGGACCAATCCCGCCAGTTTGTTTTTACAAACACAACGAGGTTTTTTCGTGTGGCGGATCGGCATTTTGTGGGCGTATCCCGCCGATGCCAGGTTACGACAGGCAGGGGACGGTATCGGCTGAAGGCGAGGACTTCAGCCGCGCTGCAGGTCGCGCAGGCGGCATTTCACAAAGAGGTTTTCCAGGAAAAGGGAAAGGTGTTCGGCGGCCATGTGCGCGAAATTCCGCGTCGCCTCCGTAAGTTTCAGCGGGTTTTCATGGGCCAGGCAGAGCACTCCCCGCGTCTTGCTTTGCACGACCAGGGGCAGGGCGAGGACGGTTTGAAAGGCCGGAAGTTCAGCTCCTTTGCCCAGAAGGTATTTTTCCGGGGAACTTTCCGAGCCTTCGCTGCAGATGCGCGCGCTGTTGCGGAAAACCCATCCCACCACCCCGTGGCTCATGGGGAACGCGGGGGGCGCGGAACCGGGTTTTATGGCCAGGGGCTGGTTTTCGCCTTCGACGCTGTAGTTTTCCCCCGTCGGGTCGCTACTGCAGAAGAGGACGTAGGCAAGTCCGGTCGCCTCCGCCAGAATGTCCAGAAAATTGCGCAAAAAATCGGACCAGCGCGAATAGCGGCGGCGCAGATCGCAGATTAGCCGCAGGGCGGCGTAGTACTTGACGGTCTGCGCGCGCTCCGCGAACCCCGGCGCGTCCTCCTCGAGGCTGCCCAGGAGATCCGCGAAAAGGTGCAGCATTTTCTGGTCCTGTTCCGAAAAAGAATACTGGCGCTTGCTGTCCACGCACAAAGCGCCCCGCCCGCCCGGCAAAGCGCAGCCCATAAAGGCCTTGATGCTTTGCTCCTCGTTTCCCTTGTAATAACCCAGAAAATTTCGGCGGCGGTCGAAATTGGAAACCAGCAGGGCCTGGCCGTGGCGCAGGATCCATCCCACAAGCCCCATGCCCTCCCGTACCTCGGCGGAAAAATCCAGGCTCCGGCCGAGGCTGAAGCCGGAGGTCAGGCAGTATCCCGCATCGGCCCCGCCGCCGCGCACGGGAAGAAACAGGGCCGCGGAATAGGAATTCAGCACGCTGCACAAGATGGCGAGTATCCGGTCATAATGTGAAAGCTGCATTCATTCTAACTAGCAGAACAGAACGGCTCAGGCAAGGGACAGGCGCGAAGCGGTTTTGCGCCGCTTGCGCGAAACCCT
>JAITRF010000043.1 GCA_031288535.1 Desulfovibrio sp.
GGGAACGGCAGTGGAATCGGAAACTGGAAGAAGAAAGAAAACGCAAGCGCCGCCGGGGACTGAAGTATCTATTGATCGTATTGATCGTATGTGTTGTATTTGCAATATACTTTGCATACAGCGTGTTCCTGAGGGGCATTAGAATCCCCTGAAAAGATTACGGCGGCGGTTCAAAAAACTAGAAGAATGCGCCGTTTTTTGCTTTCCATATTTATTTTAAAATGTATATCCTAATCTAAACGCTAAAAGAAAATCAACCGGTAAATTAAATAAATGCCATTCTTCGAGCCGGTAACAAATTTTGTGTAAACGGCTATACTACCGGAAGGAGCAAGCATGGCCTTTTCAAAAGAAGCGCTGGATGAAATTCTGAAGGACTACCATGGTCCCGACGATTTTTATGGGCTTGAAAAATATTTCTAAAAAAGGACAATATAGAGTTGTCTAAAAACCTCAGTTTTTAAACAACTTCCGCTTAAAAACAGCAAAATGCCATACATTTTGCAAGACTTGTTTAAGAACCAACCGGGTTCTTAAACAAGTCTATTTTCTTTCATTGCGTTATTTTAATTCTTTTATAAAATACAATACAACATCATCGTCTATTATTACCGTTTCACCAAACTTAATATAAGAATTTTTTTTATATATACCTTTACCATCAGGAATATAACCCCGCTTTATATACATTATTTGAGCCGATCCATAATCAGAAAAAAGCCCCACTCCAATTCCTGCAAAATCCGATTGTTCTTTAATAATTTCCTCTGCCTTATCCATAAGCTTATTGCCAATACCCATCCGCCTATATTTTATAAGGACATTCAAATCAACAATTTCAGGTATCTTATTTTTGAGAAAGAAAGGATAAGATGATTTCCATTTTATATTAATATAACCAACGAATTTATCGTCACTTTCTGCAATTAATGTTATCCGTTCATTATTTTTTTGTTCCACGAAATAATTGCAGTAAATTTCTATTGGTTTATTCCAACCCTGTGCTTTAAAAGCATTGGAAATTATTATGGCATCATTTGTATTTATTTTTCTAATTCTTAAATCAATTAAATTTTTTATTTTATTTACACCTTTGTTCAACATTTTATATCAATATGGGCACAGATACCCGATTGCCGTACAAAAGGCAATATTTGTTTGAGAAATATGCTGGCGTGTTAACGCCTTGAAGCAACACGCTCTGTAGCATCGCCTCATCGTGTGGACGCGGAGGTGGCCAGCGGGGCCGTCCAGCCTCCGCCCAAGGCCTTGAACAGGGTCAGGGCGTTGTTTTCGCGCTGGAGTCTTGTGGCGATAAAGCCCTGTTGGGCGGCATAGAGGGAGCGTTGCGCGTCCAATACGTTCAGATAACTGTCCACGCCCGCCTCGTAGCGGGTCGAGGCCAGATTGTAAGTCGTAGCCGCTGATTTGAGCAGCGAGCCGTCCGCGTCAAGTTGTTCCCCTATATAGCGGCGCTGCACCAGGGCGTCCGCCACTTCCCGGAAGGCCGTCTGCACGGTTTTGTCATACTCCGCCGCGGCTATCCTGAGTTCGGCCTCGGCAACTTCAAGCTGGGCTATGTTGCGGCCGGTGTCGAAGAGGGGGAGGGTCGCCGAGGGCATGAAACTCCAGAACCCCGCCCCGCCTTCAAAGAGCCTGGATGCGTCGGCGCTGATTGAACCAAAGGCGGAAGTCAGGCGGATGCTGGGGAAGAAATTGGCCCGCGCCGCCCCGATATTGGCGTTGGTCGCTTTCAACCTGTGCTCCGCCGCCTGGATGTCCGGCCTGCGCTCAAGCAGGGAGGAGGGCAGTCCCTCGGGGACGTCGGCCAGACTGCTTATCCCGCTCAGCCTGCGCACCTCGGGCAGATCGGCGGGCAGGGGGGAACCGAGCAGCAGGGCGAGCAGATTTTCGTCCTGCCCCACGCGGGTGGAATAGCGCGCCACGTTGGAGCGCGCTTCTTCCATGATGCCCTGCGCCTGACTGACCTCAAGTTTGGAGGCCACTCCGGCGACGAATTTGTTGCGCACCAGATCGTACTGGCTCTTACGGTTTTTATAGGTGGCGCGGGTGATGTCCAGAAGCTCGCGGTCGGACACAAGCTGGAGACAGACTGCCGCGACTTCCGAGATCAGGGCCAGACGGGCGCTTGCGGCGTCGTTCTCCGCCGAATAGTAGGTTTCCAGGGCGGCTTCGCTCAAACTGCGCAGCCTGCCCCAAAGGTCCAGTTCAAAGTTGGTTACGCCCACCCCGGCCTGCTGCTGACGCACTATGTACCGTCTGCCCACCCCGGAGAGATCGGCGGGCAGGCTCTGATTGTCCGACCGGCCGTCGGCGCTGACGGTGGGCAGGATGTCCGCCCTCCGGATCTGGTATTGTGCCCTGACCCTGTCCACGTTCTCCACGACGGCGCGCAGGTTGCGGTTGTTTTGCAGGGCGAGCACGATCAGCCTGTGCAGCACGGGGTCCTTGAAAAAGGCCTGCCATTCCGGCAGGGGGGCGAAAGACCCCGCCATGCCGGCGTTGAAGGAAGAAGGCACAGGCAGGGCGGGACGCTCGTAAACCGGGGCCAGGGTGCAGGCCGCAAGCGCGAGACAGGGACAGGCCAGAGCGGCCGCGCGCGCGAACAGCGAAAAAAAACTCATCCGGTTCTCCTTTTGTTTGCCGCCCCCATCAGTCCGGTGCGGCCGGGGTCTTCCGGTAACTTCCGCAAAATTTCCCATTACAGATTGCCGCATGGAAATCTGTACGCCAGCCGCAGGCAGGTGCGCTTCTCTCACTTGTCGGCCGTGGCTTTTACCGGTTTTCCGGACTGAAGCTTGCCCTTTTCCTCAAAGAGCACCAGATCGCCGGCCTTGACGCCGTGAGGGACAAGCCACCTGTCGCCGACGGCGCGGATCGCGTCCAGTATGACCGAATTGACGTTATAAACGTCCGGCTCGTTCTCCAGCGTGGAATTTTTCGTCAGCAGCCTGACCACGGGCTGGCCCCGGTTGTTGCGGACAATCGCTTCGCGCGGCAGGAGAATGGCGTTTTCCAGGATGCCTTCCTCAAGGACGGCGCGCACGTACATGCCCGGCAACAGCACGCCGTCGGGGTTTTGAAAAACCGCTCTGATAGTGACCGTGCCGGTGCTTTGCTCGACGTTCACCTCGGAAAATTTCAGAAGACCGTAGATGGGCCTTTGCGACGTTTCGCCTTCCTTTTCGGACGCCGCACTTTGGTAAAGGCTGCCGTCCTCCAGGCGCAGGGCCGCGCGCGTGCCGTCCGCTCCGCCGGATTTGAGCCGGCCGCCGGCATAGTCTTTTTTCAGGCGCAGAAGTTGTGCGCTGGACTGGGTGACGTCCACATACACGGGGTCAAGTTTCTGGATGACGGCCAGGGGGACCGGCTGGTTCTGGGTGACCAGGGCGCCGGGGGTGACGGAGGAGCGCCCGATGCGCCCGGATATGGGGGCGGTGACCCTGGTGTACTGCAAATTTATGGCTGCGGCCTCCAGAGCGGCCAGGGCCGCCTTCAGCTCGGCTTCGGCCCGGGCCTGATCGGCCAGGGCGTTATCATAGTCCTGCCTGCTTACGGCGTTTACCAGCACCACTTCGCTGTAGCGCCTGGCCAGGAGGTCCGCCGCTTCCAGGTTGGCCCTGGCTTTTTTCAGGCCGGCTTCGGCGTTGTCGTAAGCCGCCTGGTAGAGGGCGGGATCAATCTGGTAGAGGACGTCTCCCTGCTTTACCTCCGAACCTTCCGCAAAGAGCCTCTGCAATATGATGCCGCTCACCTGCGGACGTACTTCCGCGACCAGACAGGCCGAGGTGCGTCCGGGCAGTTCGCTGGTCAGGGCGACGTTTTGGGCTTGGGCGACGATATAAGTGACTTCCGGCAAGGACTGCGCCGTCTGTCTCCCCTTGTCGCAGGCGGCGGAAAACAAAAGCGCCAGACAGAGAGCAATCGCGCTCCCGGCGTTGCGAAGCATTTCGCGGGGCAAGGCGGGACCGCGTTCCTTCCTTGCCGACAAATCAAAACCGCATGGACGCAGTTTTGATTTGAAATTCGAATAGGCCATATGTTTTCCGTTTATCGTTTTTTGAAATATTCCCCTGCGCGGCGGCGGAAATGCTCCAGGGCATTTTACGTTTGAAATTGCCGCTTGACGGCGAAGCGGGTGCGTCTCGCGACAATTTCGCGGCAGAAATTTGCAGGCAAATCCCTGCCGGGCGGTTTATGTATTTTTAATGTCAAACCGCTCTAAAACGAAGCGAATGCGTCAGGAATAGCTGAACATCTCCATCAGGCCCAACACGCTTGTGTCAAGTTCCTCGCAATAGCCGTGGATGTTGTCGATGGTCAGCCCGGTTTTCTCCCAGGCGAAATCCGGCAGGGCGGGCAGGAAACGCTCTCCGCTGCCGCCGTAGCCGATGGCTTGGGTAAGCGTGTTGGCCGTAGGGAGAATGGCGTCTTCCACGCTGCAATTTTCATTCAGCCGCTTGTGATGCTTGAACACCCTCTGGATAAGGTCCGTCGGGCAGTTCCAGGCGTTCAGCAACTCCGCGCCGAGTTCGTCATGGGTGTAGCCCAGGGCTTCGTGCTCCATTTCACGCAGGGGCACGTTCCTGCGCCTGGCCTCGCTGATTATGTAGAGGGAGTGGTTCGGAAGCTGGGCGTAGATCAGAAGACGCGCTATGTCGTGCAAAAGCCCGGCTACAAAGTAGCCTTCCGAGTTTTTCACCCCGCACAGGACGCAGAGCAGGCGGCAGGCGGCCCCGCAACTCAGGGAGTGCATCCAGTAGGCCTGCATGTTCACGTGCGAGGATGTCAGGCCTTTGAAGGCCGAAACCAAAGTCGCCCCCATGGCGAGCATCACAAGCTGCTTGGTTCCGACTATGATCACGGCGCGCGATATGCTGTCAATTTTGTAAGGCAGACCGACAAAGGGACTGTTCACCAGTTTCAGGAGCTTGGCGGTCATGGCGGAGTCCGTCGCAATGACCTTGGCCAGTTCCTCGGAATTGACCACAGTTTTGTTAATCATTTCAATGAGCCGGTGGAAAATGACGGGCAGGGTGCCCATGCGGTGGCTGGTTTCCAGCAGACGGTTCATGGATATACGGGGCGGGCATTCGACCTTGGGCGGTTCGGGGGGCTTTTGCAGACCGGCGGGGAGTTTGCCGCCCTTGTTCATGGCGATTTTTACCTGTCGTTCAACGGCCATGTCGAAGAGAATCCGCACGTGCGGCTCCTCGCTGTTCAGCAGATGGAACCGCTCCGCCGTGGCCTCGCGGATGCTCTCCTCAAGGCTTGCCTCCTCCGGGCTGCGGGCGGGGTCGTCAGCGGCGCTGTTATAGACGGCGGGGGGCGGTTGCCGGTCGGGGTTCCGGTACTGGTCAGGATCAGGGTCCACAGGTTCCGGCTGGCTCTGGATCGGACTTTTGCCTTTGCCTCTGTCGTCGGATTCAGGCAACAGCACCAGGGACGTGATCCCGTTTTGCCGCATGATCTCCAGGTGTTCTTTGGTAAGAACCTGTCCGGGGGGGAAGAGAAGCACCCCGTCCAGGCCGAAAACCGGTCTTGCCAGCCTTCTGCCAGGATTGATCGCGCTAATTCCGAGTGTTTCCATACAGTGCGCTTTTGCGAATCGGCTATTCTACCGTATTGTTGATTAGGGCGTGTTACGTTTGAATGCAAGGATTCACAGGCAAATCCCTGCTGCGGGATGAAGGGGTTTCCGGCATATATCCGGGCGAAATATTTTCTGGAGCGGGAGACGGGATTTGAACCCGCGACTTCAACCTTGGCAAGGTTGCACTCTACCACTGAGTTACTCCCGCCCGCCGAACCGGTGTCTTTCTATCCTTAGCGGTCACGGGCTGTCAAGAAAAAAGCCCGTGGTGAAGTCGGCGTAACCAGTCGAAAAACCGCGCTTTTCGGCCTGCTTCCCCATAATCGCCCCCAAAGGGGTTATGAGTCGGATTTCTCCTTGCCGCAGGCCGCCTTTTCTTTTTCCTCGTGTTCCTTGATGAACAGCTGCGCCAGTCCCATGCAGCAGCGCGGACTGTAATATTCGGGTTTGGCGATGCGCATGGCGGCTATGCCCAGCACAACGAGCAAGACTATAAAAAGAAACGTCCACATTGTGTCCTCCACGGTTGTCCTGATCCTATATCCTAATCGCCCCGCGCGCAAGCCCCTTTCCCGCCCGGCGGCGCAAAACCCTTCGGGTTTGCGTTTACTTTTGCAAGTAAGCA
>JAITRF010000060.1 GCA_031288535.1 Desulfovibrio sp.
TATTCGGATGCGGCGCTCACTGTAACACCTCTTCCGCTTCCAGGGTTTCCAGCAGAGTCAGCGAAGCAGGCTCTTTGCTTCTCTTAAAAAATTCCACATCCGGGCGATGCGGCCTCCAGGCCGCGCACCGGCGTGCCTGACCGCAGCGGCTGCAATACCAGCAGTGAAGGTGCCGCAATCTTGCCGGACAATCGACAAGCAGGGAAAAGGCGTAATCAAGTTCTTCTCGTCTTTGAAGCTCTTCAAGTATCGCCGCCTTATTTTCCTTCGCCAGGGTCAGGGCAAATTCCCTTTGCTCCGGCGAAAGCCGTTTCAACCCTCCCACAGCCAGCTTGCCGCCGGTTGACGTGAACGATAGTCCCATGCCTTCAAGTTCCGTTGCCGCGATCACAAAAGCACCCCGTCGGGAAAGTCCGGATTGTTGAAGTCGAATTCAGGATTATGCCCTTGATGTACTGTCTGAACTGTCTGAACTGTCGGTATACCTTGCGGCTCAGTCGTTTCATAGGAACAACCATCTGTCGGCGTACCGTCGGCAACCGTCGGCGCACCCCAGGCCGGATGATACCTGCCGACAGTTGCCGACGGTTGGGAAGTTGAACTGTCGTCTGTTTTCCCCTTACAAGTACATGGCTTGCCAACGGTTCCGACAGTTCCGACGGTTGTTCTGAACTCATTTATTTTTTCTTTGGTGACAGTCCGGCCTCTGTCGCCTTTGTTTACGGCGCAAGGGGTCAGGCCAAGTCTGGAGGCGGCCTTTCCGATCTTCTCTTTCGATAACCCCGGCATGCTGAGCTTTTCTTCCACCAGGGAAGACAAGTCCGAGTTGCTGATCCGCCAGCCTTCCGCCTTTATCCTGGTGGCCTCTTCCACCACAACCTGCATAATGGCGCGTTCAATGGGGTCCGCCTGCTTCACTCCCTTTTCCTGTGGAGCAAAGAAGCGCCAGCACTGTTCCTGATGCCCTTTTACCCAATCCGCCAGCAGCAAGGCCCGGCGCATGGTATCCTCTGTAACGAGGTTCATACCATCCGTTTCGGCAAGGGCGGCGTCCAGGCAATGGAGGAGAAGACAAAGGCGCAAGGCGTGGGCTTGGAGCTTCCGAAGAAGGGCGCTGTTCTGGGAGATGTAGGCTTCCTTCGCTATAGAGTCATACCACCCGACATAAAGCGCCTTGGCTTGCCTGCTCACCGGGACAATTCTTTCAATCTCCAGGCCTTCTCCGTCATACTCAACATCCCACGGCCAGAGGTGGGCGGCGATGCATTGCAACAATTCCTTGGAGGAGAGGGAGAAAATGCGCTCGCTCCAGTAGGCGGGGGCCTCGGCAGCGGCTCGAATGAACAGGAACCTGGGAAGGAATCCTGATTCCTCATCAACGCCTCCGGCTCCGGCCTCAAAGACCTTGCTCATCATGCCAGGTTGAATGCCCCCGAAGATGGAAACGCAGGCTTTGGGAATGAAGTTGTTCCGGGCGGGGTTGCTGGTGCGGTTCGTCTTCCAGGGTCCAAGACTGTGAGAACTCAGCAGCCGCGCCTTGGTCCCGCCGCCGCCGTTGCTCGTGTACTTGTCCAAGTCGAAGAGCATCCCGGCCAATTCATCCTTCAGCCACAAAACGCCCTTGGGGTTGCCTTGGAGGATGTCACCCAGCGCCTCCACCGTTACATCGTCCGCTGTTGCTTGGCGTTGTTTCGGTTCCTCCGGCCTGGACAGCGCGAATGCGCCAAGATCTTTCCCCTTGGCCTTATCTCTTGCATGGGTCGTGCGTTGAACCTGATACAGAACAACTTCGGTTTCATAGGCGGCGTAGGCATCATCAAATGCCCGCTTGGCCTCGTACTCAAGCCGGGTAATGACGCGGAAAAACGCATCCATGCACGGGCTTTTTCCCATACCGGAATTTGCTACAGAGCCGATCCACAGATTTCCCCCCTCCCGCCAACCCTCTTTTATGCTGATCAGGCGTGAACGCCCTACGAGACAGGCGAGAAATGCCAAGAGACAGGCGGCGGGAATCTGCAAGGGTACTGTGAACGCCTCCGCCGCCTCCTCAAGCAGAGCGGCCACGGATGCCGGAAACGCCTTCAAAGGGGCCGGCGGCGGCGGGGGGAGAATGCGGCTTTTCTGTGCTTCATTCTCATCTTTGGCGGCATCCGGCCCCGGCTCCCGGCAATTCATGAATTGCGTCCGCACCTCTCCCGCCCCCATAAGTCGATGCAGGTCGTTCCAGTCAACCTTGCGACCACCAAGGCGCGGCACGGCAAGGAAACCATTCACAGCAAGGGCGGCGGCGCTTGCCTTGGCAAGGCCGATTCCTCCAGGATCAGGAAATTCCTTTGACAGATCGTCATAATCGGCGGCCAGGATTATTTGCCGTTCTGGATAGAGGCGTCTGGCCGTCTCCGCCACAGAAAGCAGGTTCCCGGCGTCAAAGGCCACAAGCACGGGCAGTTCCAGGCATTCGTGCAGGGAGAGGCCGGTTGCCAATCCTTCACAGATCAACAATGGCTTGTCCGGAGACTTGCCGCCAATGGGGAAGAAGCAACTCTTTTTCCGCCCGCCGGCCAGGAAACGTTTGCCAGGGTCCGCGTTCTCATCCGCGCTGATGAATTGCAGACTGACCAGATTGCCTGTTTCATCCCGTACCGGCACAATGAGCGAGTTGTATTTCAGATCGGTGGAGACTTTCAGCTCGGGAACGGGCTGCACTCCCTTGTGCTCAAGGTAAGGATGTTCCGTGCAATCCTCGGCGGCATCGTAAATGCTCTTAGCCTTTGCGGTAGCTTCAGCATGGAGGCTGGTCTGTTCGGCTTCATGCGCCTTGCGGTTTCCTCTCATTCGCCGGGCAAGATCCTCACGTTCGGCAGAGGTCAGCTTATCTTGGCCCTTGGCCGTCCAGGTGCCGCTTTCGCCGCTTCGCCAGTTCTGCCACCATATAGAAACAGGCGGGTCAGCATGGGCGATGTAAACGCCATTTTTCCCGTCAGGCTTGTCTATCGTGCCGCAGCGATGCAACGCACCGTCAAACTCAATGCTATCCACCAGCAGTCCGGCGTTATGGAGAGCTACATGGGCAGCGGCTATATCGTCTTGCAAGAGGGCGCTCATAGCTCAGTCCTCCGCTGTCGAACACAGAGCCATGGGCGCCACACACGCCGAAAGACGCGGCTGCAGATAAACAGAGACTCGAAGCCTTGGCCATTGCCTCGGAGATATGGGCAAATTTGCTTGATGCTAAAAGGGGTTTCGGAATAATTTTGTTGCGTCTTAAGCGTTTTGCTCACGACTGTCCCCCAGACTCGGATTGCCTACGAACAAACTCCTGCAAGTCTTCACCTGCCCAAACGTGGCAACGTCGAGAAAGTTTTGTGCCGGGGGGCAGCTTGCCCTGTTTGTGCCAAGCCCAGAAAGTTGACTTGGCGATACCCAGCATCTGCGCCGCCTCCTTCGCCCGAAAAAACTTCTGTTGAATTGCGGACATATAAAATCCTCCTTGGATAACTTGAGATTTTTCAAGACCCTAGCCGAACAACATGAGCTTTCGTCAAGTTGTTTAATTTTTAGGCAAAGAAAAGCCGCAACTAGAAAATTCAACTAGTTGCGGCTACATGCATGTTATCTATTTTTCGACAACATGTTATTCACATGTTATTTATTTAGTATTTTTCATAAATTATTTTAGTATATTATACTCGAGTATCCCAAATTGGCATTGTCAGTGAATTTTTTTTGGCCAATTTTTGCGCCTCTATTTTCTTTTTACTGACAAACACCCTGGGTTCTTGATTTTTTTTATTTGGAAAAGCAGCTTTATACGCCTGCTCATGAGTTGCCCCTCGCAATTTCTCAATAGCAAGTTTTGCCGCGGTACGTTCAGCACCTTTCAATTCCGGCAAAAGAGCTTGCCATTGCTGTATGTGACTTTCGGTTTCCGTATGTGCTGATTGTTCAGCTTGTCCAATAAAATTTGGAGTCTCTGCATTCCCTGCATCTTCCCCCGCTGGGGCCTCTGCCTGCGCGGCATGATGTGAACCACGCTTTTCTTCCAATAAGCGCGGCACCCACGGCGCTACCTCGGCGCGAAGGAAACGTGCCTTCGGAACGCTATCTTTTCCTAATAGCCTAAAACCAATATCCGATGCTTCTTCTGGATCTACTGAATTTTCATTACGCCTCGCGTATGCTATATCACGGTCGCATTCAGTACTACTGTAGTATGCGGTAATCTTCCCTGCGTGATGTGCTTCATAAATTGCATCTTGAGTAATATCATATTCATCCATCAATTTTTGTCCGGTAATCCATATCTTGGGGATTATATTTTCCTCCGGTTTCTGTGCGAGTTGTTCGGCGTGCCCGGCAGACGGGGGAATATCCGCCTTCGTGACATCTTCCTTTACCGGGGCTTCTGTCTGCACAGGCTGTTCGGCTTTCCCAGCAGGAGCAGTGGATGCCCACAGCGAACCCGGCGTGATATTCAGAAATATGTTGTTTGTCACGCTTGCTGTAGCGGAAGCTTCAGCCCTATTTGTGGCGTTGATAATTGTATCGCCATTCTTTGGCGGATACATTTTGAAATATTCAGCAAGAACATGCACCTGTATTTCGTAGAGTTTTGCCTGCATATTGTCCATGTTGAAATATTGTGAACACATATCATTGTATAAAGGCAGATATTTTTTATTGATAAAAACGTCAATATTATCTTTTATAAAGCTATTATACGGACCTCGTAACGGATTCATCATATAATCTTCGTATTTTGCTACCGTAATAAGTTCTAATAATGGAATATCATCATTACTCTGTAACTTTAAAGTATTTTCAACATAGCTTTGTAACGTGGCAGCCGCTATGCCTGTCAAAAGTTGTCCCTCATAAGTCGTGACACGGGCAGCCGCAATAAGCCTCGACATCTTCCCCGGTGTGTGTTTGTAGTAAAGGTTATGAATATACCAGATATTTTTGAGAAACTGTTCTATAGCCCTATCTTCTTCACCTGACATAACCTCTCCTGCAAGGTTCACCTGAATTGTTTCCCCCGGCAGGCCGTCAGGAGTGACTTTTCAGCGCGGATAGCTACTCCGCGCCTAGCCGGGGAAATTCGCTGTCAATCCTTTGTTTCTCTCAGTTCGTCAAGATAATCCGCCCATTTCTGCATATCAATGCGCCGTTGCTCGAAGTATGTCGAACGATCATAGGCTTCAATCACGCCATTTTCTTCCTTGTGGGAAAGTTGTTTTTCAATATGCGCCGGATTAAAGCCTCTTTCCCGCGCCAAGGTTGAAAAGGTTGTTCTGAACCCGTGAACGGAAATATTGTTGCTTCCGTGAATGACCTTAAGGGCGACAAGCAACGATTCGCTGGTGATATGTCTGCCTTTTGCGCGGGGACTTGGGAAACACAGTTCACAATCCCCCTGGGTCATTGTCTGGAGGTTTTTCAATTCCTTGAAAAGCTCAACCGCCTGCCTTGAAAGGGGTATGACATGCTCAATACGCATTTTCATGCCGCCGCCGTATTCATGCCGCATGGCCGGGACTGTCCAGACCGCCGCATTAAGGTCAAGCTCCGTCCACCGTGCCCCGCGTATTTCCTCGCTGCGCAAAGCTAAATAAGGGAGAATCTTCAAGCAATAAGCGACAGAAAACCCCACGCCGGCATATTGATTGATTTTTTGCAACAGGCTCCCCACTTCCTTGGGAGCGATAAGCGCGGCTCTGTGTTTTACCTTCTGAGGCTTCAGCGCGCTTGAAATGCGATCAACAAGGTTGTGGTCAGTATATCCGCAGTCCCAAGCATAAAGACACACCCGGTTGAGTACCCCCGCTGCCCTGTGTGCCATGTGCGGGCTTACCTTATCTTGAATATCCTTGACGGCATCTACCAGGGTTTTCCGCTCAAGCCCGGCAAACGGGATATTGCCAAAGTATTCAAAGAGCGTGTCCAGATACCAGCGCGTTTTTTCTTGAGTAGACGGAACGGTATCGGCGCAATGCTTTGCAAACCATTGATTTCCGATGGCGGCAAAGGTCAGGGAAGCGTTACATTCAGCCTCCGCCAAGGCCGCTTTATCCGCCTTCTTCTGCTCTCCGGGGTCTATCCCATGTTCAAGAAGCTGCCGTGCCTCGAAGCATTTTTTACGAGCTTCGGCAAGCCCTGTTTCAGGATACCTGCCGATGGTAAAAACTTTTTGCTTGCCGCCAAAACGATACGCCATCTGCCAGGATACTCCCCTGCTTTTTGTCCCAAGATAAGCGTACAACCCATTCCCGTCAGATATTTTTTGAATCCTGCCGTTTGCCTTTAAAACCCGCAATTTGGCGTCCGTTAACATCCCCATGTTGGTAAAATCCTATGCTGTGTTTTTAGTTGAAATTTCACCAGCACGTTTACCAGCAAAATGAGAATATATCCATAGGTTTTGTGAGAGGACGTTAGACTATATCTAGCTAGAAAAGATAAGTCCCACAAGGCTTTTCATGCTTTGTGGGACTTTCTGATATTACTCTTTGGTGCCGAGGGCGGGACTCGAACCCGCACACCACTAGGGCACTACCCCCTCAAGATAGCGTGTCTACCAATTCCACCACCTCGGCAAAGACGGAAGAGCTGTATATACCCGCAATTCTTATTTTGCAAGCTGTTTTTCGCCATGGTGTCGCGGGTACATGGTATTCCTGGACACGAAAATGGTTAGAATCCAAACCATAAAGACCGGTAACCGCGGTAGAACCGCCGGAGGTCCGGGTTAATGCGCCTGTCCCCAACTGCGTCCCGTGCCGCTTTCCACAAGCAGTTCGACGTTCAGCGTTTCACCTCCCGGCCGTACCCCGGACATAAGCGCGGAAAGGCGTTCGCAAGCTTGCCGCGCATGCGCGTGTGGAACCTCCAGAAGCAACTCGTCGTGGATTTGCAAAAGCAGGCGCGCTCCCAGATCTTTCAGGATCGGATCCGCATCCACCGCCAGCATGGCCAGTTTGATGATATCGGCGGCGCTGCCCTGGATGCGGGTGTTTATGGCCTGCCGTCTAGCCTGGGATTTCAACTGGCTGTTTCGGGAGTGGATGTCATGAATGATGCGGCGGCGTCCAGTCAATGTGGTTACGAAACCCTTTTCCACCGCCTCTTCTTCAATTGAATCGTAAAATTTTTTCAAACCGCCAAGACGCGCGAAGTATCGTTTAATGAAGGCGTCCGCCTCCTTCATTCCTATGTGCAGTTCTCTGGCCAGCTTTTGCGCTCCCATGCCGTAGATGAGGCCGAAATTGATGGTCTTGGCGTTGCGGCGCAGATCCGGAGTGATCTGCCCGTCCGGCAGGTCAAAGAGCAGAGCGGCAGTGCGCAGGTGAATGTCCTCGCCCCTGCGGAAAGCCTCCAGAAGCGTAGCCTCGTTGGAAAGATGCGCAAGCACGCGCAGTTCAATCTGGGAATAGTCCGCGCAAACCAGGAGATTACCGGGTGCGGCGATAAAACAGTCGCGCATGCGCAGCCCGAGTGGCCCGCGTATAGGTATGTTCTGCAGGTTGGGGCCGCTGGAGGAAAGACGGCCGGTGGCCGTTGCCGTCTGGTTGAAGCTTGTGTGAATGCGTCCGTCCTTGTCGGCAAGGCCAGGCAGAGGGTCAAGATAGGTCGAGCGCATTTTTTCCAGTTTGCGGAATTCAAGCACCGCTTCCACTATGGGGTGTTTCCCGGCCAATTTTTCCAAGGATTCCTGAGAAGTAGACGCTAATCCTCCCTGGGTTTTCCCGGATTTCGGCAGGGACAACACGGAGAAAAGCACGTCGGATAGTTGCTGGGAAGAGCGGATGTTGAAAAAACGGCCTGCCAGGGCGTGAATGCGCGCGGTCTCGGCGGCGAGTTCATTGCGCACCTCCTCCAGAAAAACTGCGAAGGCTCCGCGGTCAATGCCTATGCCGCGTTCTTCCATACGCGCCAGCACCGGGACCAGGGGCAGTTCGATGCCGTTCAGCACGGGCTCCAGGCCGGACCTTGCGATTTCTCTGTCCAAAAATGCGAAAAGGGCGAGGGCGCAAAGCCCGGGATGCGCATCAGGCGCATGGGAAATATCGGCCGCTTCGCCAAAACGGGAGGCAAGATGCCGGAAGGAATAATTTCGTTCCTCCGGGTCCAGCAGATAGGCTGCAAGCGAGAGATCGAACAACCTGTCCGGAGGCAGCTTTTCAAATTCCGGGCTGCGTTTGATCAGGCTTTTCCAGTCCGGGGCGATTAAGCGCAAACGCGGGTTTTTTTCCGCAAAATTTACCAGGGCGGACACCGGCCCCTCATAAACACGCTCTTCTCCGCAGGCGCCGATCACCAACCCGCTTTCCCGGTCGTGGACAAGAGCCAGGGCGGAAATATCTTCAGCGCGGAAGAGTTCTTCCGGGCTGCCGATGCGGGAGAATTCGGGAGACGCGGCGGCGAGGTTCAGAAGGTTTCCGTATTCCGCGCGCGTAGCGCTTGGGCTGAAAAAGTCCTCAAACTCCCCGGACGAAGAACTTCCCCCGTACTGCTGACCTTCCCCTTCTGAAGCGGGCAAGGGGCTGTCGCCCTTTTGTTCCGGGTCGCGCCAAGGGTTTTGCGGCCCGGAGAGGATGCCGG
Organism: Desulfovibrio sp.; assembly: GCA_031288535.1. GTDB lineage: Bacteria > Desulfobacterota > Desulfovibrionia > Desulfovibrionales > Desulfovibrionaceae > Frigididesulfovibrio. Next base: position 8,605 of record JAITRF010000060.1, read on the forward strand.
AGGCGACCCCGCCGGCTGCGGGCCTTTCCTGTGTTCGGCGCGGGGGGGCGGCATAAGGCGATTTTTCTTCGGAAGATCCCGCCCGGTTCAGCAGACCTGCTCTGGTCATGGACTCGAGTTCCCGGGCAAGGGAGTGCAGTTCATAACGGGCCATAAAGTCCAACAGACGGATTAGGTCCGGCTTTTCTGGCCTCAGAGCGTTTTCCGATATATCCGCGCACCGGTCAAAGCGCAGACGCGTCAGTTCCCGGTAAAGCATGGCCTCGTCCTGCCTGCCTTGCAGCTTGACGCGCAATTTGGGCTGCACGGCGGGCAGGTTGGCGAAAAGGTTCTCCAGCGTCTTGAATTCATGTATCAGTCCCAAGGCGGTTTTGGGGCCTATCTGCGGCACGCCGGGAATATTGTCGCTGGAATCACCGGTCAGGGCCTGGAAATCCGGCCAGGACGACGGTTCCATGCCGTTTTCCGCGCGAAAATCCGTAAGCGTCGTGAGCTTGTCTTCCCTGCCGGACGGGTCCCACAGGGTAACATTTTCATGCAGGCACTGTTTCAGGTCTTTGTCCGCTCCGAGAATGACGACCGGATAGCGTTCCCGGAAACGCCAGGCCAGAGAGGCGATATAATCGTCGGCCTCGCAACCGGAGGAAACCAACGTCTGGATCCCGAGAAGTCCAAGCGCCTCCTGCAGTGGCGCAAGCTGAAGCACGAGAGGCTCCGGGGTGGCGGACCTGTTTGACTTATAGCCGGGAAACAGCTCATGGCGGAAGGTTGCGCCTTTCCCGTCCATGAGGAAGGCGAGAATCTCCGGCTTTTCCTCGCGTAAAAGTTTGAGCAGCAGACGGACAACCATGAAAAGCACGTTGGTGGGGAAGCCGTCCGCGCGGCTCATATTGCGGAAGGCGTAGAAACTGCGGAAGATAAAAGCCGATCCGTCAATCAGGAGAAGGGGGGCGCCTTGAAGCGCGAGACGCGAACGCAGAGACATAAGGGCGCTCATGTCGCATACCGGCGGGAGTCAATCTTGAACTGGACGAAAGCGTCCAGCATGGAGGTCAGGGCGCTTTTGCTGAAAGGCTTGTAGAGAAAATCCGAGCATCCCGAAAGCATGCACTGGCGTCTGAACTCCGGCAGGGCATGGGCGGCCATGCCGACTATCGGCGTTTGAAGGACGCCCTTGTCCGCTTCCAGGGCGCGGATGATGCGGGTAGCCTGGTAGCCGTCCATCATGGGCATTTCCATATTGATGAATATCACGTCATAGACTGCGTTCTGAAAGGCTTCCACCCCTTCCTGCCCGTTACGGGCTTCGGTTATGCGGTGCCTGGTCGCGTTCAGGAAAAGCGAGAAAAGCATGCGGTTGTTGAGATTGTCGTCTACCAGCAAAATATCTAGGCCCATCTCGTCGGCGGTTTCACCAGGGCCTGCCGCCATGTCTTCCAAATCTGCGGTGAAGCCGGGGACGATGCCCAAGGCGTTGAAATCGGACAGAACCAGGGAATGCTCGTCCACATCGGCAGCCAGCACAGGCGAACCCATGTCGGGGTAAAAACTGTCCATGCCCTGCGGTTTCATTTCGTGCAGAGCGCCCAGCGCTTCCGGCATATAAAGCCCGTAATCCCCGGCAGCAAAGAGGCTGTCTCTGTCCATGCGCTGGAAGGGAATGGAAATCTGCATGGACCGCAAATCGTTGTTGAAAAGCCAGCCGTGCAGGATGCCTTCCATTTTGCCGACCAGATACCTGACTATATCCAGTTCGTCGGGAATATCCAGGGAATCCGTTTCGAAAAGGGCGGCGTCTTCCAGGGCTTCCGGGTCGGACATGGAACTGAAGAGCAGGCGCAGGCCGTCGTGAGCCTCGGCGTCGTTGTCGGCGACCCAGTGGGAGGGCAGTGAAGGCGTCCAGGATATGTCAAACATCGCGTGGACCAGAGTGGGGTCAGCGGAGTCAACCTGCTCGCGCGTGACGCTCAGGATGATATATCCTTTGCGCACCTGCGAACCGACCAGAAGCAGGGTCTTTTGCAAGGCTTGGCGCAACATGGGAGCAGGGCTGTTCAGACGCGTCAGCAGCTCGTTTCCGGCCTTGCACTGCATGGATATGCCTTTGGCCGACAAGCGCGGCGCGGCATTCGAGCAGAGTCTCTGCAGGAAGCGCTCGAAGTTGACAGGCACGTCGATGCGGGGATTGTCGACAGCCTCGTTTATGGCTATCTGGTACATGTCATTCAAAAGTTCCTTGATGGGCAGAATGCTTTTCCTGCGTTCCAGAAGCTGGCTGGACGGCCTGTGCAGTTCCCGGTGGTTTTTCGTCTGGGCGCTGCTATCCTGTCCGGTTTCCAGATCCAGTTCGTCAGTTTCATCCGCCAGTTCCGGGGGGAGCAGGTAGGCCTGAAGCCTGCGGGTCGTCGAGGCCAAAAGCAGGGACAGAGAGGCGTGCTCCTGCTGAAGCGTACTGTTGTCGCGCATGGCCTTCTGCATCTGTTCGTCCGCGGCGCAGTCCTGTACAAAACATTCCAGTATTCCGGCGTTGTCATCCGTACTGGAGGTCAGGGCCGTACAGGAAAGCTCATAGGTTCCTATCCCTCCGTCCTTTTTACGCAAAGCAATCAGTCCTTTTCCTCCGTTCTCCAGAACGGAGGACAGGGGGTTGCGATATTCGTCGTGACTTAAGCTCAGATTCGCGAAATTTTCATTATCGACAAGCATCTGCTGGGGGGATTCATAATTGAGCATTATGGCGAAGGCATTATTGGCCCGGAGGAAATATCCGGACATGTCGGTCTGGAAAATACCCACCGGGGAGTTATCAAAAATACGTAGATAGTCTTCGAGGGCGCGGGGCTTGCGGGAACGCACATCGGTAATGAATTCTGCAAGTTGGCGTTCCGCTCCGTCCTTCTCCATGTTCGCCGTCTTGGCCTGATTGCGGTAGTTTTTCAGAGTCAGAGCCGTTTTGCGCAAAGCGGTTTCAAGAACCGAAGGCCATTTTCCTTTGTAGAGGGCATGCCGGTTTTCCGCTATGTTTTCCGAGGTGATGCTGTTTATGTCCTCCGCGAAACGCAGGATAAGACGTCCTCCGTACATATGCAGGGCGAGGATCGTCAAAAGTACGGCGCAGCAGCCGGATACTCCGGCTCCCAGCAGACGGTTGACGGCTGAAGTACCGGTTACGCCGCGCAACGGAGCCACGACCAGCATACCGACAACGGCGCCGAAGCTGTCCTTGACGGGATCGAAGCTTATTTGCAAGGCTTGCGAATTGAGCTCGATCGTTCGGGTTTCACTGCTCTCTTTCGGCAATATCTTGAGAATTTCTCCCCAGCGGTCGGAGGAGGCCAAAGAACTCATAAAAGTGCTGCTCGCATTGCCTATGAGAATCTGTTCCCCGCTTAAGTCGTAAGGCAATATGGCCAGATCCGCCTGGGAGTTTTTCTTGAGGTTCGACAACATGTTGGAATCAAGGGCTAAAGTGGTCATCACCGCCCTGATCCGGCCGAGTGGAGCGGGGCTGACGGCCGAAAGACTGAGAAATCCGCGCGTGAAGGTTATGTCCGTCGCGGCGTTCCCTGAAAGGGCGTGATGCAGGAGATAGCGTGTGGAATAGCTGAGAGGCGGAGAATCCCCGGACAACGCCGGAACCGCAAGAGACACGATTTCCCCGTTGCGGTCATAGAAGTTGAAACCGGCCTCAGGCCACAAGGCCTTGCATTGTTCCAGAAGCGCCGCGAGTTTGTCATCCCGGCCGTTGACGTTTTGCGCCACATAATCGGATAAGGCGGATAGCCTGTCCGTAAGCAGAAGCATGTCGGCCCTGACCGTGGCCAAGCTTTTCAGGCTGTCCTTGCGGGCAGCATTGACAATTTCATCCGTAGCGGACCAGGAGAGCATCCAGAAAACGGCGAGGCCCAACACGCACCCTGCCAGGGCGGGTATCCCGAAAAGCAGGCCCAAGGGCAGGGAAGTGCCCGATGTTTCAATGGTGGACTTTCCGTTCATCCTGCCAGATTCCGGTCTGATACGGCAGGCGCGGATCGGTTTCGCCTCCGGTAGCGAAAGACGCGCCTTGCCTTTGAATGTGCAAAATCACAGTGCCCGCAAGCCGGTTGCGCTTTTCCCGTGCGGTTTTACCCTGGAAACGTTCACTTTGCCGGGCGTTGCGCGATTTGTCCCATTTGCAAGTGACTGCAGGCAAGACCGCAACTCTTGCAAACGTAGTTTCCGGCCCGCTCTGGCGGTCTGCTCCGTTGCGACGCCTTGCGGAGCGGCGATAAAATCCGGCGCAAATTCTTTGATTTTGGGCCGGATTTCAGAATACGCCCGGTATTCCGTTTTCTCTTAAGGCGGCGTCGCAACTGCCGAGATGGTACTGCAGGTGCGAACCGATCAGGGCGAGAGTGCCGGCATGGGTCATATCCCGCCCGAAACGCTTGGAGAGCCCTTCGTTTTTCCGGGAAAGCGCGGCGTCGTCGAGACCGGACGCATAGGCCAGCGCCCTGTCGCGCATCTTGTCCGCAAATGCTTTAATCGTGCCTTTGTCCGGGGTTATGTCCGGAGTTTCCTTCAATACGCCCACCAACGGCGCGAAAGGAAACACTTCTTCGGGTTCGTCGGGTCCTCGCAGGAAAAAGGGGATAACGGCGAAGGCGTGATAGTATTGTTGCCAGACCGGCCATCCGCCGAATTTTTCTCCCCAGATTTTATCCGGACATGCGTCGATATACGCATCCAACAGGCTGAAGGCGTGCTGCAGATTGCCCTGCAGACCGGCGACTATCGTGTTTGACATAAGAACCTCCTCTCGCAATATGGCGTTACATATCACGATTGTATAATACTTAGCAATTGAAATTGAGCCGCCCGCTCCAGAAACGGGTTTACCCCCGCGCAATAAACCAAATTCCCGCGCCGGGTTTATTTGCAGGTCCATTCCGCGTAAAGCGCGGCCAACTCCTGTTCGGAGTACGTCGGCCTGTCATACAGGCCGGCGGCCTTTCTCTGCCTTGATGCTTCCGCCAGGAGCAGGGCGGCCGCGACCGACACGTTGAAGCTCTGGATCATGCCGTACATGGGGATATAGACCTCGGCATCGGAGATACCCAGAACTTCCGCATCTACTCCCCGATGTTCGTTTCCCATCATAAAGGCTGTGGGAAGCGTCAGGTCGAATTCGTGCACCGGGCGCGCGTCCGGGTCGCAGGTCGCCGCGAGCAGGCGCATGTTTTTGCCTCGCAGGGCAGCCGCAAGGTTTTCCAGTTGCCTGTGGCGGATTGTTTTTACCCACTTGCGCGCCGAGGCGGAACTTTTCGCTCCCAGGGAGGGGAAAGCGGTATCCGTGTAGTAAAGATGCGCTTCCGGAACCCCGAAGGCGTCGCAACTACGGAATATGGCGGAAACATTGTGCGGATCGTGGATGTTGCAGAGCACCAGTGTCAGATCTTTTTGCCTGTAAAGCAACGCCTGACGGATTTTCGCCTCGCGCCGGGGGGTGATTGTTCCGGCATGTGGCATTTTCAGGGCGTGGGCGGGAAAAGGGCGATGAGATCCAGGGGGGATATTTCCGGATATATGGGCAGCAGGGAGAGTTTGCGGAAATCTTCCGGGGTGTCCAGGTCCAGCTTTATATCCGGCCGGCGCAGACGGGGGTCCTCCGGATCAAAGGTTGTTATGCCGAATTCGCCGGGGTTGTCCAGAATATAGGAGAGGCAATGCTCACGCTGCCAGGGATGCTCCGCTTTTCGGTCCAGCAGCCGCAAAAGTTCAAGAGAAACTATTTCCGCGCCCAGACCGTCCGGATAAAGGTTGTTGAGCGGGACATGATTGTAGGCATAGGCCTTTTCCCTGCCGGGAAGCCGGGCAAAGCAGTCTATGAGCCTGTCAAGTTCAGGACCCCAGATCAGTGGGTTGTCGGCGCAGACGCGCAGCACGCACACGTTCCGGCGTCGACCCGCAACTTCGTTCGCGGCCATGACAAAGCGCTTAAGAACATCGTTTTCCGGTCCCCGGAACACGTCGACATTTTGTTTTTGCAGGTGGCGGTGCAGCACGTCGTCCAAGGGCGTGTCCGGAACGGCGACCATGAGCCTGTCGACCAGCCGCGCTTGCGCGCAACGTTTGACAACCCAGTCGATCACGGGCAGACCGTGCAGGCTGAGCATCATTTTGCAGGGCAGGCGGCTTGACCCCATGCGAGCCTGGATTAAGGCTATGACATACATATTTGTCCGCCTCCGGGAACCCGGAGCAGGTCCAGGATTGTACTCACAACCTTGGCCTTGTTGCCGATAAAGTCAAATTTTTCCAGGCGGTTCCGGAAAAGAAACCTTTCCTCCGGGTTTTGCATGCGCATGAAGGCCGTGCGCAGATCAGCGGCGCGAAATGGGTTCATCACGCCCAGATACATGAAGCCGTTTTCCGGTCTGGCGAAACGGTGCATATCTTCCCGCTCGTGATGTGCCAGCACTATTCCCGGAATGCGCATGTGGGCGAGCTCATAGACCGTGCGGCCGGCCGAGCAGACTGCGAAATCGGCATTTTCCATCTCCCTGGACATGATGTTGGTCGCGTGGGTGAAAGAGAGGCGCGTTTGGCCGGGATCGAGAAACTCGATGCGTTCCAGCAGGGCTTGCTTGTGGGCATAGCCGGGGCCGGCAACCACCCGTATGCTCAATTCTTCGCGCAGGCAGTCCTCAAACAGAGCATCCACGCTTTGGCGGGTGAAGTCTGAAAAATCCGTGCCTCCGAAGGTGATCAGTATCCTTTCCGCTTTAGGGCGGAACAGGTTGCGCCTTGCCTTGAGAAATTCGTCGCGCAGGCAGAAATTCTCATGTCCGTATAAAAGATGCGGGGCGCGTTTTTCTCCTCGCTCATACAGGGCGTTGACGACGATGTCCGCGAGCGCCGCGCCCGGACCCTCGTCTTCAAAATTTACCAGACGCAGCCCCCGTTGTTTCAGAGGCAGCATATAGTCCGCATCGGTGTCCAGCATGTCGTTGATCACAAGGTCCGGCTTGAGGGCCAGCACATCCCGCCAGAGAAAGACGCTTTGCTGTATCAGGGCGGGGAAATGCGCCGCCGCCAGATCCGCTGCATAGGTCCCGCTTTCCCGTGTGCAAAGAAAGCTGACATTGAAATCTTTCATTTCGCCCGCCAGCATCAGGCTGCGGTAAATATGGCCGAGACCTATCGCCGGATAGCCGGCCACCACAAAAAGTATGTTTCTCCCCATCATGCGCCCATGCCCGCGCGCAGGCCGTCCAGGGTTTTCTGGCAGCACCCCAGCATATACGCGCACTGGTCGTCCCCAAGGTTATGCTGGAAGGGGAAAGAAATCATGTGATCGTAAAAATCGTCCGCATTGGGGCAGGCGGCCTGCCCGAGACCCAGTTTTTGGTAAAAGGGATAACGGTTGAGCGGATAATACTGCACCACACATTTGATGCCGAATTCGCCGAACATGCGGCGAATGAAGGCGTCGCGAAGGTTTGCCGGACCGTCAAGGCGGGCTGCCAGCAGGTGATAATTGTGGCGCGGGCTGTCTTCGCGGTGAAATTCCAGTTCCGGGTAGCCGGAGAGGGCGTCGATAAAACCTATGGCGCGGGTGCGTTTCTGGGCGTTGATTTCCATTACGCGCTCCAGCATCTTGATGCCGAGGGCGCATTCAACCTCGCCCAGACAGTAGTTGGCCGGCCAGATGCGCCTGCCTTCAAGCTCCGGGAAATCCAAATCGCCCATGGCCGGACGCCAGTAGTCCTCCCGATCTTCCGGATAGGCGCAGTGCCCGTTGTGACGCAGCATGGGGACGATTGCGGCGCGTTTTTCATCCTTGACCGTAAGCATGCCACCTTCGCCCAAGGTTGTGAGATTTTTGTGCGAATGAAAGGAAAATACGCCGAAATCGGCGAAGTTGCCGGCCTTTTCCCCCTCAAGTTCCGCCCCGATGGCCTGGCAGGCGTCTTCTACCACCAGCAGTCCGCGTTTTTCCGCCAGTTCCATGATCGGGGGCATGTCCGCTACGAAACCGTAGAGGTGCGGGACGACAATCGCCCTGGTGCGGGGGGTGAGCAGGGGTTCGATGTATTTGGCCGCTGTCACCCGCGTTTTCGGGTCTATGTCCGAGAATACGAGTTTGGCGCCCCGCGCGGCAAAAGGATAGGCGGAGGATGTGAAGGTGTGGGACGGAATAACTACCTCGTCTCCGGCCTGGAAAAGACAAAGGTCCGCAGTCATTTGCAGGGCGGCTGTGCCGTTCATGCAGGCAAAGGCATGGACCGCCCCGTTGAAGGCGCGGAATTTTTCCTGGAATGCCGCCTGGTAGCGCCCTTGGGTCAAGGGATCGGCGTTGCGCATGGCCTCGACGACCGTCGCTATTTCCTCTTCGCTGTAATCAAGAGAGCGGCCGCTGAAATTTACCTTGAGGTCCATCATCACTCCGGTGTCGGTTTGCGCGCGTGGCAGTTGCAAACAGGCAAAGCAGCATCACATGGCTTTGAAAAGAGACGTCAGCCTCTCCCGGTTCAGGATCGTCCTGAATTCCGGTCCAAGGGCGTTGGCCAGTGGTTTTTCATGGATTATCGAACCTTGGTACAGGGCCTCGTACTGCTCCTCCGTAAGATCCCGGCAGATCCCGGACGGAAGGGTGATTCTGTTTTTCTCCAGCATTTTCATAAAAAGGGAGTGCTCTGTCGGATAGATGTCGGAAAGCACGGACAGTGCGTAGCAGTTCGCCCTGCCATGCGGCAGATGCAGGACTATGGAGAGGCCGGCGGAAATGGGGTGGACCGCGCCGGTGTTTCCGGCAGCCATGCCTCCCAGATACGAGGCTACCATCATGTTTTCCAGGTTTCGTTCCTCCATCATGTCTCCGGAGCCGAGGAAGATGTCCGTGCAGACGGCGACGGCCGCAGCGGAAAGACGATCTACTATCACATTGCGGTAGCTGCCGCGTTGAGATTCAAAACAGTGCATGAAGGTGTCGAGGCCGGTGAAAAAAAACTGTTCCCTGGGCACGGTGCGCGTCAGGGCCGGGTCCAGAACAAGCTGGTCGTATACGGTGAAATCGCTGTTCATGCCGAGTTTGAGCCTGCGCCGCATATTGGTCAGCACACAGGTGCGCGAACATTCCGCCCCGGTTCCGGACAGGGTAGGCACCCCTATCTTGTAAACCGCGGGATTTTTAACCAGATCCCAGCCCTGGTAGTCCTCGGCCTTTCCGGGATTGCTCAGGAGATTGGCCACGGCCTTGGCCGCGTCCAACACGCTTCCTCCCCCGATGCCCGTGATGCAGCACGGCACGCGGGTTCCCAGTTCTTCCTTCAGCGAGTCTGCCAAAGCGTCGATATACTCGACGGTCGGCTCGCTTGACGTGTCCACAAAAATCAGCTTGTCGCGTTTTTTGAGGGGAAGGGGCAGAACAGCGGCGTCCCTGAAAAAATGGTCGACATAAAAGACCGCCGGGGCGTCGGCAGGATCGCGCCGGGCGTCGATTAACGCCCCGAGCTGGCCGAAGGCGCCGAAGCCGAGCAGGTAATAAGGCACATTTTTGGTATTGCGGGTGACGGACATCGTAATCCCTTGCGGCAAGGAGAACCAGCCGGCATTTTAAATCATTTCGCGGTTCCAGAACCGGCTTACGCCGCTTCGCGGCGCGTCAGCCTTGCGGCTGATGTTGGATTCGACGCGGAAATCTATAATTGAGGCGGCTTCGGAAGTCAAGAAAGAGGATCGCCGCAGGGCGGACGCATCATATTCTTCACGTACGCCCAGAGCATTTTACGCTTGAAATGCTTGATTAACGGCGAGCGAAGCTCGCCTGCAAGAATTTCGCGGCAAGGATTTGCGAACAAATCCTTGCAGAGCAGCTCAACTTTTCAAAGTTGAACTGCTCTAGCCGCAGCATGCCGCCTTCGTTTGTCCGGTAAACATCATTCCCGCTGGCATGGCGGGCGCAGCAGGCGAATCAAGGCGTGGGAGAGCTTGCATTTGTCGCCTGGATAATTTATTATAAAATCTATCGATTAAATTATATTATGAAAGTCGGCCGCCCGGCTCTCATCCGCGAGGTTGTAGGAATGGATCTGCAACAGCTTAGAATCATAAGGCATACCGCGTCCTGCGGCTTCAACCTGACCAGAGCCGCGGAGGAAATGTACACCTCCCAGCCGGGATTGAGCCGCAGGATTCGCGAGTTGGAAGAAGAACTCGGGATTGAGTTGTTTATACGCATCGGCCGGAGGCTCGCGGGTATGACCGAGGCGGGTAAGGAAGTTCTGGAGACGGCATGCCGGATTCTGGCCGAGGTGGGAAACATTCAGAGCGTCCCGGCGCGCTTCGGCAAGAGCGGGACAGGCGTGTTGCGCCTTGCCTCGGACCTCGTCCTTTTCCATCCCCTGTCGTCGGCCCTGAAGCGTTTCTACAAAAGTTACCCGCAGGTGCGTCTGGAGGTGCGCAGGCGCGATACTGCCTCCGTCGCCGTAGCGCTTTTGCACGATGAGGCGGATATGGGCATCGGCGGCGAGCGTCTGCGCGGTTTCCGGGACATTATAGTATTTCCCTGCGCCAGGATGCCATATCGGGCGATCATCCCCGCCGCCCATCCTCTGGCGGGAGCAAAGCGGTTAAGCCTTGAAGAACTCGCGCGCTATCCTCTACTTGCCGGGGCCGTGGGTTCGGATGAGCGCCTGGCTGTGGACAACGCCTTTACTTTGGCGGGGATGCAGCCGGATATAGTGCTCGGCGCTGACGCCCACTGCCTGACGGCCTGTGCGGCTCTGGGACTAGGGGTGGCCCTGATTTGCGATCCCGTGGCCGGGGAAGCGCAAGGCAAGGCGGTGCGCATAAGGAACGTATCCGGATTGTTCGGGTTTTCCCCTGTCTTTTTGGGAATGCGCCGGGGCAGATTGCTCAAGGATTTTGAACTCAGGTTCATCCGGCTGCTTGCCCCGGAACTGGATCCTGAAACGGTGCGGCAGGCTGCGAACAGCCGGGAACCGGCGCCATATGTGCCCGGCTACACCATTTGATTCTGTCCGTGGCCTTGTATCATCTTGAGCGACAAGATCGCACGGCAAAAACCGCGTTTTTTGCCGTGCTTACGCCGCCTGCGGCGGCGATCCGGGCGGCAGGCCCGGCGACTAGGGCAGTTTACGTCTGAGATTGTCGCTTAACTGCCAGGCAAGTTTGCCTTGCGACAATCCCGCGGCAAGGATTTGCAGGCAAATCCTTGCCGCTCGGTTTATATATTTTCAATGTTAAACCACTCTGATACGCTATTCTGTATACATTTTCAGGTGTTACAGCGTACTAATTTTTCTTGTCCATCTCTATGGCCCGGAAAAAGACCCGGCCTTGGCGGGAAATCTGCAGGAGCACCACGCCGCTTTGCTTGCCGGCGGCGTCGATCAGGGCGTCGAGTTCTCCGACTGAGTTCAGGCTTTGTTTGTTCGCTGCCAGGATCACGTCGCCCTGCTGGATGCCTGCCCGGCTCGCGAGCCCCTGCTCCTCAACCGATACCACGAGCAGGCCCGTGTTGTTGTTCAGATTGAAGCGGCGCATATCGTCTTGGGTTATGGGGCGTACGCCGAGGCCAAGCGTCTGGCCCGCCGTGTTCTGGGGCGCGCCGCTGCCTTTGCCGGCCGCGGCCTGCCCGCGTTCGCGTTCCGCCACAGTCAGGGTGAGTTTTTCCTCCTTGCCGTCCCGCCAAACCGTAACAACTGCCTTGCTGCCGGGAGCGAGCAGGGCGACCGTGCGCAGAAGTTGTTCGGTATCCGCGATTTTGTCGTCATTGACGGCGATAATTACATCCCCATCCCGCATTCCGGCCTGGGCGGCAGGTTGTCCGGGCAGGACGCTGTTCACCAGGGCGCCTTTGCTGTCTTTCATGCGCAAGGCCTTGGCCATGGCCGCGTCCACATTCTGAATGGTCACGCCAAGCCAGCCCCGGCTGACCTTCCTGTGTTCCTTCAGATCGCCGATGATGCGCTGGGCCATGCTGGAGGGAATGGCAAAGCCTATACCCTGGGCGCGCTGGGCGATGGCTGTGTTGATGCCCACAACCTCGCCTTTCATGTTGAGCAGGGGTCCGCCGCTGTTTCCCCTGTTGATGGATGCGTCGGTCTGGAGGAAATCGTCATAGGAGCCGGACTGTATGTTTCGGCCTTTGGCGGAAACAATCCCGGCGGTTACCGTATGGTCCAGCCCCAGGGGGCTGCCGATGGCAAGAACCCATTCCCCGACGTCCAGGCTCTGGGAATCGCCGAAACTCAGGAAAGGCAGGTTGCTTGCATTGATTTTTATGAGCGCCAGATCGGTCTCCGGGTCCGTGCCGACCACCTCGGCCTTGTATTTGGTTTCGGTGCGATCTTTGGGATTTAAGTTGACCGTTATGAGGTTTGCCCCTTCAACCACGTGATTGTTGGTGACAATATAGCCGTCGGAGGAAATGATGAAACCTGAGCCTAGCGAGTGCGTGGTGCGCGGGCGCGGACCTCTGTTGTAGAAATCTTCAAATGGGCCGAAAAAACGTTCCATGTCCGGATGGCCCCGGAAAAAATCGAAAGGGTTGCCGTAAGAGCGTGTTTCTTCGGTGCGTTCCGTGCTGACGTTGACAACGGCCGGAATCGCCGCCTTGGCCAGATCTCGGAAATCTGCCGCAGGCGCCGCTTTGGCGGCGGTCGTCCAGAGGAGTAGAAGGCAAAGGCCCGTTGCTGCCGGGAGATGAAGTTTTTTTCCCATGATTGCCTCGTTGCTGAATGTTTTTATGGAAGATAAAGACTCTTTTGCGCTTGTAAAGGGAGTGGGGCAATAAGGGCGAAAATGTCTTCTGCCTTTATTGCCGCGGTATTTTTCCTTTGGTATAAGCGAAAGCCGCCGTGAACGCAAATTCGGCGCGCCGGGCATACCGCCCGGCGACCGGTATCCTGTTCAGTATGCTTTTTTAAGTGTTACAGCATACTGCTGTCATGATATTCTGCGAATGACGCGACACCTAGGCGGTTTGGGGGGGAGTCGACATGAGGGCGCTGCCCTTGCTTTCACTTGCCAAATCCACGCAGGCCCTGATTCGCGGGGAATTGCTGATTTTTCCCACCGAAACCGTATTCGGGCTTGGCTGTGACGCCATGAACGCCAAGGCTGTCGATGCTGTTTTCCGGATCAAGCGGCGTCCTTTGCATAAACCCCTGCCTCTTGTTGTTGGGTCACGAGCCTTGCTCGACGGCGCGATCCAGTCTCCGACGGAAACAGAGGCAAGGCTGATGGAACTTTTCTGGCCGGGTCCGCTTTCCATAGTCTGCCGCGCGCTGGATGAGCTTCCCTCCGCGCTGACCGCCGGAAGCGGCAGGGTGGCGGTGCGGGTTTCGCCTCATCCGGCCGTGCGTACGCTCTGCCGGGAAAGTGGCCTGGTTCTGGTCGCCACCAGCGCGAACATCAGCGAAAATCCCTCCGCGCGCCGTGTGGAAGAACTGGACGAGCGACTGGCCGAAGGAGTGGCGGGAGTTTTCTACCTGCCCCCTGACCCGGACGGCGGCAAATCTTCAACTCTTGTGGAAGTCGTCCGCGAGACGGAGAAGGCCGCTGGCGCAGGCGAGAGAGCGTCTTTTCCTGCCGATGCGGGGCCGGGACAAAATGTTCCCCGGGGCCGCCCGCTCTTGCGTATTTTGCGTTGGGGGGCGATTTCCGAAAAGAACTTGCTGGAGGCGGGACTTACTATAATTTAGGGTTGATACCTGATTGGTTATTTTTAAAGTAAAGGTTGAAGTACAGGATTGTGCGCATGGAATTTCTTACCCTAATCATGACCGTACGCAACGGTATGCCATACCTTGAAGAGGCGGTGGATTCCATTTTTGCCCAGACTCTGCGCGAGTTTACCTTTTTGATTATAAACAACGCCTCTGAAGACGGCACGCGCGGTTTTCTCGAGCAGACTGCGGCCGGGGCGCACGGCAAAAGGCCTTTGCTGCGCGTTGAACATCTGCCGGTAAACGCCGGGCGCACCGGCGCTTTAAATCTGGCGCTCGGGCTTGTTGAGACGGAACTGACGGCGGTCATGGACGCCGATGACTTAAGCGCCCGGAATCGTTTGGAGCGCCAGGTGGAATTCTTGCGCCTCCACCCGGAGGTGGTGCTGCTCGGGTCGGACGTAGATTATATTGATGCGCAGAGGCGGGTTGTAGGAGAGGAGCGTTTCCCGACCGTTCATGAGGCGTTGCGGGATCATCTGCCTTTGTACAACCCTTTCGCCCATTCCGCCTGCATGTACAGAACCGGCGCCGCACGCGCGGTCGGCGGCTACGATTCTTCTTTTGCCTATGCCCAGGATCTGGCCCTTTGGATAGCCATGCTACGCGATGGAGGCCGGGTTGCGAGCCTGAAGGAAAAGCTGGTCATGATCCGCAAGCACGGCGGACAGGCTACGCGAAACACCGGCATGGCCGGGGAGCGGGCCTTGGATAACCTCCGCCTCTCCGAAGCTATGCTGGGGTTGCCCGGTATTGGAAGAAGCGCCCGTCAGGCGGCCCTTCTGCGCCTTGCCTGCGCCCGCTACGGCACGGGCGAAAAAAAATCCGCCCTGAGCCAGATGCTGGCGACTGTCGCCGATGACCCCCTGCTTTTTTTCCTTAATCCCCTGCTTTGGCGCAGGCTGATTCGTTCCCTGCGCCGTTGATGCGGTTTTTATTCGGGGAAAGTATTTTCGGCAACGGGAATTCAACAGCCCGTTTGGCGGCAGTAGACGAGAGCGTGTCAACAGCAGGAAGATCAGTCACGCAACATCTTCACAGCGCAGAACTTGCCGCACATGGCGCAGACTTCTTCCTCCCTGTGCGGTCTGCGGCGTTCCTCCAAGGTTTTGGGGTCCAGACAGGCCTGGCGCATGAGGTCCCAGTCAAGGGCAGAGCGGCCTGTGGCCATCACGGCTTCGCGTTTTAGCGCCTGCGGGCGTCCGAGGCTTACTTCGCCCACTTGGGCGGCCACACGGGAGGCCATAACCCCGGCCGCGACATCCGCCGCGTCAGGCAGGGTCAGGTGTTCGGCAGGTGTCAGGTAGCAGAGGAAATCCACGCCGGCGCGTACGCCCAAAGCGCCGCCGATGGCCCCGGCTATGTGGTCGTAGCCCGGCGCCACGTCTGTGGTCAGCGGCCCCAGCACGTAGAGAGGGGCGTTGTCGGTCAGTCTTTTGATGATTCTTATCTGGGCTTCCACATCGTTTAAGGGAACGTGGCCCGGCCCTTCAATCATGCATTGCGCGCCGCGCGCGTGGGCGTGGCGGGCCAGACGGCCAAGAGTGATGACTTCCTCAAACTGGGCTGCATCGCCCGCATCCGCTCCCGCGCCGGGGCGCAGGCCGTCGCCAAGGGAAAGGGTGACGTTGTGCCGCACCGCGATATCCACAAGCCGGTCAAAGTCCGTGAGCAACGGGTTTTCCCTGCCGTTTTTGAGCATCCAGCGGGCCAGAATTGAGCCCCCGCGCGACACGATGCCCATCGCCCGTTCGCCGGAAACAGCCCATTCCGCGCCGCGTCGGGTCAGGCCGCAGTGCAGGGTCATGAAATCCACCCCTTGGGCGGCCTGTTTTTCAACTTCCGCGAAAAGCTCTTCCGGATCGATGTCGCAGGGATCGCGCTCCGCGTCCAGATAGGTCTGGGCCGTAGCGTATATCGGCACGGTGCCCAGAGGGCTCGGACACAGGTTCAGCATGCCGTCGCGGATGGCGTCCAAATCTCCGGCGATAGACAGGTCCATGACCGTGTCCGCCCCGGCTTGCAGGGCAACGGAGAGTTTTTCCATTTCAGTTTGCGCACAGTTGAGCAGCGGCGAAGTGCCGATGTTGGCGTTGATTTTTACTCTGCTTGGGCTGCCGATCAGGACGGGTTTGAGATTTTTGTGCGCCGGGTTCCCGAGCAGGACCATGGTCCCGGCTTCTATTCCGGCGCGGATGGCTTCGGGCAACAGGTTCTCTTCGCTCGACAAGGCCGCGATCCCGCTCTCGAAGACTTTGGCCAAAGCGGAGTTTTTGAAAAAAACAGACATAAACCCCCTCCACATAGATTTCCGGAGCGGCGGACGTCCGCTCCGGATGATGCCGCGGTTTTGGTCCGGTAAGGCCGGGATCAGTTGAGCCAGAGAATATCCTCATGTTTGCGGGGTGGAACGGGCGGGGTCTGGTCCGGGTAGCCGACGGGCGTCAGGCCGACCAGGGCGTAGTTCCCGATGTCGAGCATTTTTTTAAATTCCGCTTCCTTGTTGAGGTAACCGGTCATCCAGCAGGTGGCAAGCCCGGCTTCGTAGGCGAGCAACAGGAAATTGTAGAACATGGCGGCGGCGGAATATAAATTTGCGACTTCCTCGCGTTTGTCTTCCATTTGCTGACCAAAGGCCGCCACGGCGGTGGAGGCGCCACCCAGATCCTTGAAATAGCCTTTGACGAAATTACGCATTTTTTCATTGAATTGCTGGGCCTTGAGAGCTTCGTCGATGGTTTCGGCAATTCCGGCCGAGAAATCAAGAAGTCTGCGCAGGGATGCGCCCTGAAAAACAACAAATTTCCACGGCTGGCGGTTCATGCCCGAAGGCGCCCATAGGGCCTGCTTCAGCAACGATTCCAGCAAAGCCCTGTCCACCGCCTGCGGGGTGAATTTGCGTATGCTGCGCCTTTCCATGATGACTTTGCGAAGTTCCATACCTTACTCCTTGCCTGTAGACATTTCCGCATTCCATAAGCCACGGGAGAATAACGCCAAACCGATGCGGGCGCAAGCCGCCGCATTTCTATTTGTTGACAACAGCCGCCGCATTTCTATTTGCCGGCGAAAAGGCCGCAGGAAATTCCCGGAAGAAACAGCGGCGCCGGTCGCAAAATTCGCAGGCATAATGGACAGTCGATGCTGGGAAGAGTACATTTTAGCTCCGCATCCGGTGCCGGGGCGGAAAAGGGGGGATACCGAAATGCGGGGATTGAGGCGTACGACCACAAAACAGACCTGACCCGGCGTAATGCGCGTAGCGTTGCCGCGACGGGAGGTCAAGGGAGGAAGCCGATGGCCGTCATCAGATATGTGAGACGGGAAGATGCCGCCGGCATTATTGATATCTACGCCCCTTATGTCCGGGATACGGCCGTCAGCTTCGAGGAAGAAATTCCTTCTCCGGATGAATACAGCCGGCGCATCGCCAAAATCGGCGCCGCTTATCCCTTTTTGGTCTGCGAAACCCGGGGAGGTATAGCCGCCTATGCCTATGCCTCGTCTTTCCGCGTCAGGGCCGCCTACCGCTTCAGCGTGGAGCTTTCGATCTACGTGGCATTGGCAAGGCAGGGCGCGGGCCTTGGTAAAATTCTTTACTCCTGTCTGCTGGATCTGTTGCGCAAGCAGGGTTTCTATACTGCTTTCGGGGTTATCACCCTGCCAAACCCGGCAAGCCTTGCCCTGCACGTGAGTTTGGGCTTCGTCGGTGCCGGCGTCTGGCGCAAAGCCGGGCACAAGCTGAACTCATGGCATGATCTGGCGCTTGTGCAAAAAGAACTCTTGAAGCCGGACGATCTGTCCTTTCCGGCCGAACCTTTGTCCGCCCATGAGGTCCGTTCCCGCTTCGGCGCGGATTTCTTTGCCCCTTATGCGGCCCGCCTTGATGAGATCCCGCCTTTGGAGTGACGCGTTTTCCCATCCGTGTATCCCCGGTTGACATGGAGACCGTGGAACCACTCCGCAGGAAGAGTTCATGTAGCCAAACTGGAATCCCTGGCACGGCTGCCGAAAATTCAGCCTCGGCTACCTGAACTGCTATGTCTGCCGCCTGGATGCAAAATTCGGGCGTGACCCTTCGATCTTTTCCCTGACCGACTCCTGCCTTTTGCCACTCGCCACGTACCGGGGCGGCAAAAACAAGGGCGAGTTCAGGTTGAAGCCTGATGGCAGCTATGTTTACACTTGTTTTTCCTCCGAATGTTCTCACGAAACTATCCTGCCTTGCAGAGCAGTCCAACTTTTCAAAGTTGAAATGCTATAAAAATCGCTCGTTCCCAGAATATTGGGAACACATCTCCGCGCAAAGAGCCTTCATAGTCACTGCCCGAAATGGCGCCAAGGGTCATGGGGAATTACATTTTTTTGCCTAATTGGTATTGAATTTTATTTTCAAATAATTTAGTTTTTAATTTTCACACCCGGAGGACCTCCCGGGGATCAACCGTAACGCCTGAAGGAGATATCCCGTGACAAAAAAATTTTCTCTGCTGTTCTTTGCTTTCTTGTTTATTTTTGGCGTTGCCTCTGTCGCCTTGTCGGCGGAGCAGGTCGTGAACGTTTATTCGGCTCGGCATTATGAATCTGATAAGGAACTGTATGCCCTTTTTCAGCAGCAGACTGGCATCGGAGTGAATGTTGTCAGCGCCAACGCGCCGGAACTTATTGAGCGGATTAAGCGGGAAAGTTCCGCCACAGAAGCGGATATTTTCATTACCGTTGATGGCGGCGTACTATATTCAGCCAAAGCCGCCGGCATTTTACAACCCGTCACTTCTCCGCTCGTGCTGAAAAATGTGCCTGCCTCCTTGCGTGACAAGGATAACGCCTGGGTTGGTCTGACCACCCGCGCCCGTGTCATTGTATACGCAAAAGACAGGGTGACGCCCAAAGAGCTTTCCACCTATGAGGATTTGGCGGATTCCAGATGGAAGGGCAGAGTTGTCGCCCGACCCTCCTCTTCTCTGTACGATCAATCACTCTTGGCCTCACTCATCACTCTTGACGGCGAAGCAAAAGCCCTGGCCTGGGTCAAAGGCATTACGGCAAATTTCGCCAGACCTCCCAAAGGCAACGATCGCGGCCAAGCCATGGATATCGCGGCCGGTATCGGCGATGTGGCGCTTATGAACACCTATTATATCGGGCAAATGCTCAATTCCAAAAACCCGGAGGAGGTCAAGGCAGCGCAGAATATCGGCATTTTCTTTCCCAATCAGCAAAGCACGGGCACCCATATCAATGTCAGCGGTATCGCCCTGACGAAGTATGCCAAACACGTTGACAACGCCATTAAGCTCATTGAATTTCTTACTGACGTTCCGGCGCAGGAGCGGCTGTCGGCGGGCAATTACGAGTTTCCGGTAAATGTCGCGGCCCAAAAAAATCCGCTGCTTGCAAGTTGGGGCGCTTTCAAGCCGCAGAGCGTCGACTTTTCCGCCTTGGGCCTCAATAATGCCAGAGCGATTCAATTCTTTGCCGAAGGCGGATGGAAATAAACTCCGGCCCCTTATCCTCCCGGCCTGTTCCTGCCGCAAAGCGCCCCGGCTTTTTTCAAGGATCGGCACATGCCGCGTGCCGGAGCCTCGTGGGTCGCTTTGCGGCAAGATTGCTGCCTTGCCGTCTTTTATGGAACGGTTGGCAAACCATACGCGCATTTTCTTTTTTGTGTGTGCTCTTGCCTTTTCTGTCCCTCGCCGGAGGTATATTTTCTCCCTCCGGCGAATACTGGGGCTATGTGCGCGACCATCTGCTGCGGGACTATTTTGCGGAAACGATTCTTCTGGCTGCGAGCACCGGAATATCTACGTTTTGTCTCGGCGTGGCTCTGGCCTGGGTGATGAGCTTGTATGATTTTCGGGGCAGGAAATTTTTTGAAGTGTTTCTTCTGCTTCCCTTGGCCATTCCTCCGTATATTGCCGCCTATGCTTATGAAGGACTGTTGGGATACACCGGGATGGTCCAGAGTTTTTTCCGCAATGCCTTTGATCTTCAGCTTGGCAGCCTCACCATGAATATTCCGGCGCAAGCGTGGGCCATCTGGATTTTCACCGTGACGCTTTTTCCCTATGTGTATCTTTTGACACGGGCGATGCTGAGAAAGCAGAGCGCGGCGCTCTTTGAAAACGCGCTGCTCCTCGGCGGCGGGCGCATACGCATGTTTCTGCGGGTTGGTCTGCCGCTGTTATGGCCTGCGGCGGCTGCGGGAGCCATCCTGGTTTGTCTTGAGGTACTGAACGACTTTGGCGTTTCCAGCTACTATGGCTTGAACACGTTTACCACAGCCATATTTGCCGCATGGTTCGGCATGGGTGATGTGGATACGGCCGTTAAGCTGGCGCTTCTTTTACTCGCTTTGGTTTTTTTTGTCCTTCTTGCCAGGAAGGCAGTGCATAATGCCCGCCGCT
Source organism: Desulfovibrio sp. (assembly GCA_031288535.1). Taxonomy (GTDB): domain Bacteria; phylum Desulfobacterota; class Desulfovibrionia; order Desulfovibrionales; family Desulfovibrionaceae; genus Frigididesulfovibrio. The sequence continues at coordinate 28,748 of JAITRF010000060.1, forward strand.
ATCAAATTGTCTCCAGCAGAGAAAATCCGATAGTCCTCCGCCGGGCCAGGGGGATGCCTCAAGCCGGAATCGTATTGTTATGCGCTTTTGCTTGTCTGGCCGGTTTCGCCGCTCCGCTGTTGCAGATGCTGTACTGGCTGCGTTTAAGCTGGGACGGGGCATTCACCGCTGAGCTTGGCCGCGCTCTGGTGTATACGTTAAGCGTTTCTGCGGCGGCCACCTTGGCTGTAATGATCGCGGCAACAGGCACGGTGAACGCGGGGAGACTGTTTTCCGGAAAATTTTCCGTTTTGCTCTCGCAAGGGGCCACTCTTGGGTACGCCATACCATCAGCTGTGTTGGCCATCGGGATAATCAGCTTTTTCATTGAAGCGGATGCTGTCCTGTCCGTGTTTTTCCCTCTTTTACCCGTTAAATTTTTCAGCATGGGCGGTATAATGCTGATTTTCGCTTACTGCATCCGCTTTTTCACTGTCGGATACCAGATGGTGGAAGCCGGATTTGCCAAGATCGGCGTAATATATACGGAGGTTTCGCGCACCTTGGGTCGAAGCGTAACCGGCACATTTTTTCTGGTCGATCTGCCCATGATTCGCCATGCCCTGATAAGCGGATCGGCACTTGTTTTTATAGATATTTTGAAGGAATTGCCTCTGAGCCTGCTGTTGCGTCCGTTTAATACGGAAACTCTTGGCACCACTGTATACAATTTTGCCAAAAATGAAGTCCTGGAAGAAACTGCTCTTCCGTCTTTGTGCATCATTTTGTCTGGAACAGCTTTTATATTGCTGATGCAGTCCTGGGAAAGAAAGAAGGCCGGTCATGTTTCTGGAAATTGACACTGTATTTTTCGCCTATCCAGGCAAGGCCAGTCCCTGGATACTCGCCGGATACAGCTTTGGAATGGAAGCCGGAGAACGTGTGGGCATCGCCGGGCCGAGTGGGCAGGGCAAAAGCACTTTGCTACGGCTCATCGCCGGATTGGAACACCCTCAGAGGGGCAATATAGTCATAGATGGTCGCACAGTGGCCGCTCAAAACATACACATCAACCCGGAAGAGCGGCAGGTGGGCATGGTCTTTCAGGATTACGGCCTGTTCCCACATATGACTGTAGCGCAGAATATCGCCTATGGTCTGTATCGTCTCAAACGCGACGCGCGGCGGCAACGAGTGGAGGTTATGCTGGAACTCACCCGAATGCAGGAATTGGCCTGCCGTTATCCTTATGAAATAAGCGGCGGGCAACAGCAACGGGTCGCCATTGCCCGCGCATTAGCGCCCAACCCGAAGTTACTTTTGCTTGATGAACCTCTGAGCAATCTTGACGCCGGGTTGAAGAAGGAAATACGCGCGGAAATGCGAGAACTCATGGATCACACCCATTCCACATGCCTGTTTGTTTCCCATGACCTGGAGGATTTGCGGGCTGTCTGCGGGCGTATTGAAATTATCGGTTCGCCATAAGCAATGAAAGCCCTCTGGCTGATCTGGCTTCGTACTTTGTTTGTCGCTTGTGGCGGTAGTGTCCAGCGCTTTTCTTATGTAGTCCCTTTGCGGCATCATCCATAGTTGCAATGAGATCTCAGGATTTGTCCGGCGCCCATTCATGGGGCGAACCGTCCTGATGAAGCGTCATGCCCGGCAGAAGTCCTCGCGTTCGCTTGCGGCGATGCTGTTCCAGCTTCAGTGCCTTTTTGTACGACACCGGCCGCCTGAAGCGTATTTTTCACCCGTGTGCAGCTGTGCGTGCATCTTGGCACAGGGAAATACCCCGTAAAATATGCCGGATACATGGATTGCATTCGATTCGGAAACTCAAAAAAATCCCTTGACTTGCGGGGCGTGTCTATACATGGATTGTGGGGCGCGGTTTCCTTGACCGAAAACAAGGCCGCCGCTATACTCCGGACACTTGGGAGGCACAAGCGTTTTAGAGGCGACGGGAGAAAAAACGCGGCATGGGATTGGCGAAATTTTTCAACATTACCGACAGGAATTATCTGGACAACCTGTCTTTGGCCGGCACAATAGGGCTGCATATGGTCAGTTCGGTCGCCGTGGGCGTTGCCTTGGGCTACGGACTTGACTTCTGGCTTGAGACTTATCCTTGGTGTTCGGGGATATTTATGCTGATCGGCATTGCGGCCGGCTTCAAAAACGTGTATGTCGACGCAAAAAAACTGGCCGCGCGCCAGGAACAGGAAAACAAAGGGAAAGGCGACGCGCAAGAATGATCTCATTTTCCCCGGCCGCCTGGCATAGGGCGCTTGAACGGCATCTGGAAAGCGCAGGTTTTTCCCTGCGAGCCGTGCGGCACGTACTGTGCACGCAGCTTATTTTTTCCGCGGTTGCCCTGCTGGCGGGAGCGGCAGCAAGTGTGTTCAGCCTTGCTCCCATAGCCTTCGGAGCGGGTTCCGCGCTCTCCACCTTCAGCCTCTGGCATGTGGCCAGATTCGGGGAAAGGTGCGTGAACATGCGTTTTTCCGCAGGCTTGGGAATGGGTTTATTTTTCGGGTTTTTTCTTCGCCTTTTGCTTATCGGGGCGGTTCTTGTCCTTCTGCTGGGGCTGCTCAAACTGCCCGCGCTGCCGATACTGGCGGGCCTGACTTCTACGGTCGCCGGCATAGCGGTCTGGGGAGCGACGAGGCTGTTCGGGAAAACAACGACAGAGGAATAAATCATGGAACATCCGGTGACTTTGGCCACCCTGCTTGACATTCCAGAGGCCTATCATCATGTTTTCTACACTTGGTGCGCGATGGCCGCGCTTTTCGTCGCCAGCCTCGTATTGCGGCGCAGGATGCAACTTGTGCCGGAAGGCCTGCAGAACTTCGTGGAAATCGTCATCGGCGGTCTGGAAGATTTTACGGTAGCCACAATAGGCGAAAAGGGAAGAAAAATTTTCCCTTTGCTCTGCGGCATCTTTATCTTCATCCTGGTCCAGAATCTGTTGGGGCTGCTGCCTTTCTTCGATGCGCCCACAGCCAACATAAACACTAACGCAGCCATGGCGCTGTTCGTGTTCATCTATTACAACTATGTCGGCCTGCGCTCGTGGGGGCCGCGCTATATCAAGCATTTCACGGGTCCCATGCCGATGCTCGTCCCGCTTATGTTGCCTATTGAGCTGGTAAGCCATTGCGCGCGGCCTCTTTCCTTGACCCTGCGTCTGTTCGGCAATATCCGGGGGGAGGAAATCGTGCTGCTGCTTTTCTTCAGCATGGCCCCGGTGTGGTCCACACTGCCCTCCTATTTTCTTTTCCTTCTTGCCAAGTGCTTGCAAGCCTTTATTTTTTACATGCTGACGATGATCTATCTGCAAGGGGCTTTGGAGCACGCTCATTGAAGCATTTTTACTTTGCAAACGCACCCACGGCGGGGTGCAGGCCACGCTGGCGCAATTCACGTACGCCGTCAAGCGCCGTGGCGGCAAAGCCAATCTCCCTAAGGCGCCCAGAACGTTTAGTCGATCGCGGGAACGGTCATCAGGCCACAACATATAATAAGGAGCCTTACATGCGTAAACCAGTGATTATTATTTCGGGTTTCATCGCCCTGCTCGCGACGGCCGGTCTGGCCTGCGCCGCCGAGGCGGCCGAGGCGGCCGCCCGTTACATGTCCGACGATGCCATCGGTCTCAGTTACATTGCTGCGGCAATCGGCATGAGCATCGCCGCCGCCGGGTGCGGCATAGGCCAAGGCCTTGGTCTCAAGGCGGCCTGCGAAGGCACTGCCCGCAATCCCGAGGCCGGCGGAAAGCTCATGGTCACCTTAATCCTGGGTCTGGCCTTTATAGAATCCCTGGCCATCTACGCCCTGGTCGTCAACATGATTCTGCTTTTCGTCAATCCTCTGGCAAAGCCTATCCTGTAATTCCGGTGCAAACCGAAATAGCGTCCTGCAATTTTGATTTGGCGGCTGGGGTAAAACTGTGGTTTTGCCTCAGCCGCCTCACATCACTCGCGTTGGATAAAAACTGAAGCTGTCATCCATAATAAATTTAGTGGGCGAAACAACCGGATGCGGCAGAACTTTATTCCCAAGCGTAAACTGTTTTAGTGGCCTTCAAGGCGGCGTTATGTCATTTTCGTTTAAAATCGCGTAGGTCAACAGTCAGGGAAATCCTCGCCAGGCGGCAGACGCTCCCAAATAATCCTGCCCCGGCTTTTTTTGAACTTGCGCAGCAGCACATACACCGCTCCCGCCCCGCCGTCTTTGGCCTGGGCCGTGCAAAAAGCCAGCACGACGCGCTTGAACGGCACGCGGCACAGCCATTGCCGAAGCATGGGACGCAATACGCCCAGGCCTTCCGGAGAATTTCTGCCTCGGCCGGTGATTACCGTCACACAACGTTGGTTTTTCACATAAGCCTGTCTGATGAAACGGAGCAGTGCATCGTAAGCCTGCCTCGCGTTCATGCCGTGCAGGTCGATATGCCCTTCCTGGCTGTAAGTGCCCGCGCGCAGGCGGCTGAGTATGCAGGGGTCCAGATCTAGTACCGAGCCTTCAAAATATTCACCGCTGTGCAAAAAGGCGAATTTGGCGTTGTCCTCCAACAGTTCGTACGGGCTTTTTTCCGGAATGGGCCGTGGCGCACGAGGCAAAGGCAAAGAAGGAGGGGTGACGCTCCGGCCTTTGCCGCCTACGGGCTTCACGTCTTTGGTCGCGTCCGCGAAAAGGTTTTTATCTTCCGGCGTCAGCATGTTTATCCGCAACCGCGATGCTTGGCGTATTTCAGAGCGGAGCGACATTGAGAATGTTCATCCGCTCTGCACGGATTTACCTGCAAATCCTTGTCGCAAGATTGCCGCAAGCGGGCTTTGCCCGCCATTAAGCGGCAACATCAAGCGCAAAATGGTTTACGACCCGGCAAGTTTGGCCTGTCGTGCCTTGCGCAGGTAGGCGTACCAGGCGTCCAGTCCATCGCCGCTACGGCATGACAGGGGCAGCACGTTCAAGTCCCCGTTCAGTTTCCTGGCGAACCGCTCCGCCCGCTCAAGGCTGAAATCCACATAGGGCAAAAGATCGATCTTGTTCAAAACCAGCACAGCGGCAAGATGGAAGAGCAGGGGGTATTTTTCCGGCTTGTCGTCACCCTCCGTGACGCTTAAAACAGCCGCGATCCCGTCCTGACCGCAGTCAAACTCCACCGGGCAAACCAGGTTGCCGATATTCTCAATAAACAGGATATCCAGACCCTCAAGAGGAAATTCTTCTATGGCCCTGCGTACCATCAACGCGTCGAGATGGCAGCCTCCGCCTGTGTTGATCTGAAAGACCCTGGCGCCGACGGCGGCGATGCGGCGGGCGTCGTTGTCGGTCTGCAAGTCGCCCTCGATCACCCCCATGGAGAATTCTTCGCGCAAATCCATGAGCGTGCGTTCCAAAAGCGCCGTCTTTCCCGCTCCCGGCGAGCCGATCAGATTGAGCACCAACAGAGAGCGTGCGGCAAAGGAGCTTCTCAGCTCCTTCGCAATTTTATCGTTGAACTCCAAAATATTATGTCCAAGCGTCTCGTCCATGCCCGCCTCCAGGCAAACGGCCTCAATCCGCCGCCAACATATAATCAATGCATAATTCCCGGCCCGCCAGCACCTTGTGTCCTATTTCCTCTCCGCACTTCGGGCAGGGAGAAATCAGCGCCGCCGGAAAACCGTGCGCCGTAAATTCTGCGCCGCATCCGCCGCAGGCTAGGCGCAGAGGCTCTTCGACCAGTTCCAGGCGTGTAGCGGCGAATTCCGTATCGGCCGCCATGAGCGTGAAAGCCGTTTCCAAGGCCTCGGGCGATGCATTGCTCAGAGCTCCGCAACGCAAGCGCACCAGGGAAAGTCCCTTGAGGCCGCGTTGTGCCGTTTCCGCGCGCAGCAACTCCAGAAGGGAGAGGATCAGGGAAGCTTCATGCATCGCTTTCAGGATATGCCAAAAGCGACCTTATGCCAAGAAGCGCGCTTGTGGGTTTTCCGGCAGGCTCAATTCGTCAGGCAGGGGAAGCTCCGGGTTCTGAAGGTATAAATTCAATGCGCAATCTGGAGTGGGTCGCTTCCGCCGCTTTTTTGAGAGTGGATACGGATGGAGTATATGTGGAAGATTCCAGTTGGGTGGTAGCTGATTGCGTAGTACTCAATTTTTCAACCAGTTCCTCAAGTAGTTCAACTTCGAAAAGTTGTCCTGCTCTGCAAGGATTTGCTTGCAAATCCTTGCCGCGAAATGCTTGTAGGCGGGCTTGCCCGCCGTCAAGCAAGCATTTCAAGCGTAAAATGCTCTAGATATTTTCTAGACCCTGTGAGCGCTTGCTTTGATTCTTCATTCGATCGCCCTGATTGTGGTGGCCGGAGATATAGACAAAAATATTGATTGCGTATATAAAACACCCTAAAGGCAAGGTGGGAGTTTCCGCGCCTGGCAAGCAGCCGGGCCGGAAGCCGTTTCATAAATCGATTTTGTGAGGCTTCCGCTGTCCCCAGGCGGAGTAACCGCCATAACCAAGCCGAAAACCGCGCTTTTCGGCTAATGTTCTTCTCATAATCGACCGTCAGGTTAATAATGAGATATCATGCAGCCGTGTGGACGCCTCGGGCGTAACCTCCGGGGCAGCCGGACGGCGGAGGGCGTCCCCTGTCACCGTAGACCCGGGAGTGCGCCTGTTTTTGCAAACCCGCAGGGTTTGTCGCCGGTCCGGGGGGAGGCAAACGCCCCCGCCTTTGTTCGCAAGTGTAAGAAACAATGCGCCTTCAAACTCCGAAACGTTACCAAGCGGGGTGAATGCATGGAAACAGTATTATTGAACGGCCGGGACGACGCTTTTATCCGGGCCGTGGAGGAGAGCAGCGGCCAGGTGGTTGCCCGATGTTACCAGTGCGGCAATTGTACCGCCGGTTGTCCGATGTCTTTTGCTTACGACTATTCCGTAAGTCAGGTCATGCGGCTGATTCAGGCCGGGCAAAAGGACGCGGTGCTTTCTTCCAAAGCCGTGTGGCTGTGCGCGGCCTGCAACACATGCAGCCAGAGATGTCCCAACGAGATCAATGTTGCCGGGGTGATGGACGCATGCAGGCAGATGGCCCGGCGGGAGAAAAAATTCGCGGTTCGCGCCATGCGCGCGTTTGTCGACGCCTTTCTGGATTCCGTCAAATTTAACGGGCGCTCCCATGAAGTCGGCATAATGGCCCTGTATATGCTTTATACTGGCCGGGTGTGGACGGATGTGGAGCTCGCCCCGAAGGTTCTGCCCAAAGGAAAGATGCCCCTGTTGCCGCATCGCATCAAGGGCCGCTCCGAAGTCGCGGCGATTATCGATCGCTATAAACAGGGACTTTCCGACCCGGAACGGGTCAGGGCGCGTCTTGCAAAAGACGCAGGGGCAGAAAGCGGTAAAGGAAAGGAGGCAGTTTCATGAGCAAAGCCACCTTTGGCTATTTCCCCGGCTGTTCCGGCTTGGGGACTTCGCTTGAATACGAAAGATCTACACGGGCCGTATGCCGCGAACTGGGTCTCACTTTGTGGGACATTCCGGATTGGAACTGTTGCGGTTCCACTCCGGCGCATACGGTAGACCCGGTGCTGTCCTCCGCCTTGTCCGCCAGAGTCTTTGCCCAGGGTGAGACGGCCGGGATCAGGGACGTAGTCACCCCTTGTCCCAGTTGTCTGAGCAATCTGCGCAACGCCTTGGAGCATATGGAGGATGAACTGTTCGCGGCCAGGGTGGAAGCCTTGACCGAGCGTCCCCTGGAAGCCGGGCACAGCGTCAAATCCGTGCTTCAGGTCATTGTCGAGGATATCGGCCTGGACAAGGTCAAAGAGCGGGTGCGGCGCCCTCTTGTCGGGCTCAGGGCCGTTCCTTACTACGGCTGTCTCATGACCAGGCCGGAAAAAATCATGCGCTTCGACGACCCGGAAAACCCGCAAAGCCTGGATTTGCTGTTGCAGGCCCTGGGCGCGGAGGTGCTGCCTTTCCCTCTTAAAGTGGATTGCTGCGGCGGTTCCTTGGGCATACCGGTCCGGGAGTCCGTACCGCGTCTCTCCGGGCGGATACTGGAGCTTGCGGGTGAACTGGGGGCCGATGTAATTGTCGTGGCCTGCCCGCTTTGCCAGATGAACCTGGATCTGCGTCAGGGACAAATCAGAGCCAAGGGCCTGGATTATACCGTCCCGGTTCCGTATTTCACCCAGTTGATGGCTTACGCCTTCGGCCTTGGCGACGAGGAAGCGGCTTTTAAGCTGCTGGCGGAGGATATCTCTCCGGCGTTTTCCTGTATGCAGCGCCGGGCTGGGGAAATTAAAGCCGAAGAAGCGCGCGTGGCCGCGCTCGCGGCGCAAAAGGCCGCCGCCAAGGCCGGGCGGACAGGAAGCGGACAGAGCCAGGCAAAGAGCGCAGGCGCGGCTGGAGGTGAGGCATGAGAATAGGAGTATTCATCTGCCACTGCGGCAGCAACATAGCCGGGACGGTCGACTGCGCCTCTGTGGCCTCTGTGGCCTCCACGTATCCGGATGTGGCCTATGCAACGGATATCATGTACGCCTGCGCCGAACCCGGGCAGGACGCGATTATCGCGGCGATAAAGGAACACCGGCTCACCGGGGTGGTGGTGGCTTCCTGTACGCCCAGAATGCACGAGCCCACTTTCCGTAAAACCGTGGAACGCGCCGGACTGAACCGCTACATGTTTGAAATGGCGAATATCCGCGAGCATGTCTCATGGATAGGCAAGGATATGGAGGCCAATACCAACAAGGCCTCGGAACTTGTGCGCATGGCGGTGTCAAAGCTGCGCCTGAACAGGGAGCTCAAGCCCAAATCCTTCCCGGTGACCAAGCGTCTGCTGGTCGTCGGAGGCGGGGTGGCCGGAATTCAGGCCGCCCTGGACGCAGCCGATGCCGGACTAGAGGTGCTTATGGTGGAAAAACAGCCCACCATAGGCGGGAAGATGGCCAAGCTGGACAAGACCTTCCCCACCGTGGACTGTTCAAGCTGTATTCTGGGTCCGCGCATGGTGGACGTGGCCCAGCACCCGAACATCACCCTCTATGCCTATTCCGAAGTGGAGAGCATTTCCGGCTACGTCGGCAATTTTGACGTGAAGATCCGCAAAAAGGCCGCCTACGTAGACTGGAGCAAATGCACCGGCTGCGGCCTGTGCACGGAAAAGTGCCCCTCCAAAAAATCCTACGATCGTTTCAATGAAGGGGTAGGCCCGACAACGGCGATCATCATCCCCTTCCCCCAGGCAATCCCGAAAAAAGCCAGCATTGAACGGGAATACTGCCGCCAGTTCAACACCGGAAAATGCGGGGTCTGTGCGAAGGTCTGTCCCACGGGCGCGATCAACTACGAGATGCAGGACGAATTCATTGACGCCAAGGTCGGCGGCATAGTGGCGGCTACCGGGTATGACCTCATGGACTGGACTGTTTACCAGGAATACGGCGGCGGGCGCTACCCCGACGTTGTCACCTCCCTGCAATACGAACGGATGCTTTCCGCTTCCGGTCCCACGGGTGGTCACATCAAACGGCCTTCGGACGGGGAAGAACCCAAGGATGTGGTGTTCATCCAGTGCGTAGGGTCGCGCGACGTTTCCATCGGCCGACCCTATTGCTCGGGTTTCTGCTGTATGTACACGGCCAAGCAGGCCATCCTCACCAAAGACCACATACCCGATTCCCACAGTTATGTGTTTTACATGGACATACGTTCGCCGGGCAAGGGCTATGACGAATTCACCCGCCGGGTGCAGGAGGAATATCAGGCGCGTTACATAAGAGGACGCGTCTCCATGGTTTACCCCAAGGGCAAAAAGCTTATCGTGCGCGGGGCGGATACACTTATGGGCACCCAGGTGGAGGTCGAAGCGGACCTTGTGGTTTTGGCCGTCGGAGCCGAGGCCGCCAAAGGAGCGCCGCACCTGGCGGAAAAATTGCGCATTTCCTATGATTCTTACGGGTTCTTCATGGAAGGCCACCCCAAGTTGAGGCCTGTAGAAACCAACACCGCCGGTGTATTTCTGGCGGGGGCCTGCCAGGGGCTTAAAGACATACCCTCCTCGGTGGCGCAGGGCAGCGCCGCCGCGGCCAAGGCCCTGGCCCTTTTGTCCCGCGACATGCTGGATTCCGACCCCCAGATTGCCGCGGTCAACGTCAATCGTTGCGTCGGCTGTCGCAAATGCATAGAGGTATGTCCCTTCAAGGCCATTCAGGAAATCGATCTGCGCGGGCAGCCCAAGGCGGAGGTCATTGAAACCGTTTGTCAGGGTTGCGGGCTGTGCAACGCCACCTGTCCGCAGGGAGCCATACAGCTTTCCCATTTCACCGACAACCAGCTTTTAGCGGAAGTGGAGGCCCTATGTCGGTTCTAAAAGAAAAAGAACTGCGAGTTATAGGTTTTCTCTGCAACTGGTGCTCCTACGGCGGCGCCGATACTGCGGGCGTAGGACGTTTCGCCCAGCCGACGGATTTGCGTATCGTGCGCGTGCCCTGTTCCGGGCGCATAAACCCGCTGTTCGTTCTGAAAGCCCTGCTCGGCGGGGCGGACGGGGTGCTGGTGTCCGGCTGCCATCCGCGCGACTGCCATTATGCGGAAGGAAACTTCTACGCCAGACGCAGACTGGAGGTTCTCAAAGGTTTTCTGCCGGTGCTGGGCATAGACCCGCGCCGTTTTGAATACACCTGGGTTTCTGCCTCGGAAGGGCAACGCTGGCAGCATGTGGTGACAACGTTCACAGCGAACATCCACGCGCTGGGGCCGGCCTCGTTCAGTCCCGAGGCCCGGGAACTGCAAATATTGAACGCGGCGGCGCGTTAAACATTAGGAGATTCCATGGCCATACAGGATGATATCAAATCAGCGATTGCCGAAGTCCTGCCGGGTCTGTCCTGTGTGATAGGCTGGGGCGCCGGGCCCGAACCGCTGCGGGCCGCGCCGCTTTTCATGCGCGATGCGGCCGATGTGGAGAAATTCACTGCCGGGTTTCTGGCTGTCAACAATCCGGCCCTGTTTCTGCCGGCCTTGAAAGGCGCCAAGGTCGGGCTGGTAGTCAAAGGCTGCGATGCGCGTTCCGTAGGTCAGCTTGTCGCGGAAAATCTCGTCAAACGGGAGGAAGTCCATCTCATCGGCTACCCCTGCCGGGGCATCATTGATATGGACAAGACGGCGGCCGCCCTTGAAGGCAGGTGCGAGCCAGGAGAAGTGAAGGGACTGCGCGAGGAGGACGGGGATATAGTGCTCGATACGCCCGGCGGCGAGGTAAGGCTGGCGAAAACGGACGTGGCCGCTGACAAGTGCGCCCGCTGCCGTTATCCGAATGCGGAATCCGCCGATGTCTTTGTCGGGGAAAAAATTGCGCCGGTTGTAGAGCGGGATGATTACGCCGATTTGGCCGCCTTTGAGAATATGGAACTTGATGCGCGCAAAGCTTTCTGGGAAATGGAGATGTCGCGCTGCATCCGATGTTATGCCTGCAGAAATTCCTGTCCGCTTTGCGTATGCAGGGATCATTGCGTGGCCGCAAGCCGGGAGCCGCATTGGCTTACTCAGGCGGACGGAGTGCGCGACAAACTCTTTTTCCAGTTGATCCACGCCACGCACCTGGCCGGGCGCTGTACCGGCTGCGGCGAATGCGAACGCGCCTGCCCGGTCGGCATCCCGCTGCTCACGCTAAAGCGTGCTTTCTCCCGTCAGGTAGAGGGCCTGTTCGGATACACCGCGGGCCTTGATCAGGGAATGCCTCCGTTGCTTACCTTCAAGCTGGAAGAACCCGCAATTAAGGAGAGGGAGTGGTAATGAGCACCGATACCGCGAAAAAATTCGTCTCCTTTGAGGCCCTGCCGGATTTTCTGGCGCAGTTGGCGCAAGGGGCTTGCGTGTATGCCCCACGGCGTGAAAACAAGGCTGTTGTCTACCGTCCCTGGAGTCCGGGAGACAACGTCGAATTCGCCGCGCGTCCGACGGAATCCTGTAAGCATGTGATATTCCCGCGTAGTGAGGAACTGTTTTCGTTCACCAGAGGAGGGGAGGGAGAAAATCCAGACGACTCATCGCTTATCTTGCAAGAAGCGTCTGAACCCGGCCCGGCCGTTATTTTCGGCGCTCTGTCCTGCGACGCGCGCGGTTTTCTGGCCTTTGATCCGGTTTATGACGGCTGCGGGACCGGGGGCAAGGCCAGGGACGTCTATTATCTGAAACGGAGGGCGATCACCACGCTGGTAGTCAGAACCTGCAAGACTCCGTTGAACACCTGCTTTTGCACTTGGGTCGGGGGCGGCCCCGCAAGTTCCGAAGGAGCCGACGCCCTGATGACTGAAATAGGAAATGGTTTGCTTTTTGAGGCGGTAAGCGACAAGGGCGCGGCGCTTTTGCAGTCCCTGCCGGACGCGTCGGCGGAGCAGGGCGCCGAGGCAACGGCATCGCGTGAGGCGGCGCAAGGACGTTTCCCCCAGCCCGCGGATATCAAGGCCGCTCCGGGTTCCTTGCGTGCGCTGTTCGATTCCGCCCCCTTTTGGGAGAAACAAACCGCGCAGTGTCTCTACTGCGGCGCCTGCACCTATCTGTGCCCCACCTGCTACTGCTTCAATATTACAGACGAGAGCAACGGCATCAGAGGCGTGCGTCTGCGTTCCTGGGACAACTGCATGTCCCCGCTTTTCACTCTGGAAACCAGCGGGCATAACCCAAGGCCGGCCAAGTTCAACCGTTTGAAAAACCGGGTAGGGCACAAGTTTTCCTATTACCCGAAAATCCACTCCGGACGTTTTTCCTGTTGCGGTTGCGGCCGCTGCATAAAAAGCTGTCCGTCCTCGGTGGACATCAGAAAGATCGTGCTTGACGCCATAAAGGAGGCAGCCAATGTCTGAACGGTCCGCGGCCGCGACAAGCCGCCCGGCTTTTCAGCCGGGCACGCGCAACCCCTATCTGCCCATGCCGGCGCGGGTGATTGAAGCCATCACCGAGACCCCCACCATCAAAACCTTCCGCGTGATTTTGCAGGACGAAAAACTGATGCGGGAGTTCAGCTTTGAACCAGGGCAGGTCGGACAACTTTCCCTGTTCGGAGCCGGCGAATCCACCTTCGTCATAAATTCTCCGCCGACGCGCATGGATTATCTGCAGTTCAGCGTAATGCGGGCCGGAGAGAACACAACGGCCCTGCATTCCGTGCGTGCCGGGGACATAATCGGGGTGCGCGCCCCCCTCGGCAATTATTTCCCTTACGAGAAGATGAAGGGCAAAGACATTGTTTTTATCGGCGGCGGCATCGGTATGGCCCCGCTTCGGACCCTGCTCTTGTTCATGCTGGACAATCGTAAGGACTACGGTAAAATAAGTCTGCTTTATGGGGCAAGGTCTCCACAGGATATGGCCTATTCTGCGGAACTGCCCGAATGGCTCTCCCGTTCCGATCTGGACTGTGTCCTGACCATCGATCGCGAGGCGGAGGGCTGGCCGCACAGGGTTGGGCTGATCCCCAACGTGCTTCTGGAAATGAACCCCAGCCCGGAAAACGCCATAGCCGTCACCTGCGGGCCGCCAATCATGATCAAGTTCACCTTGCAGGCCTTGGAGAAACTGAAATTCGCCCCGGAGCAGATCGTGACCACCTTGGAAAAACGCATGAAATGTGGCATCGGCATCTGCGGGCGTTGCAACATAGGGGATAAATATGTCTGCGTGGACGGTCCGGTCTTCACTTTGGCCGAACTCAAGGATATGCCGAACGAACTTTGAGCGTTTGAGCTGCAGATATCAGGGCATTTTCATTCTGCTGGCGGCGGTGTTTTTTTGCTGGTTCTGCCTTTTCCCGGTTTTTTGTCCCGGTCTGGCATTCGCCATGTCGGCCGGGGAGACTGAGCGGGTGGAAAGGATGCTTGAAGCCTTGAGCAGGGAAAGCGGCATCGTCTTTATCCGCAACGACGCGGAACATACGGCCGAAGCCGCCGCCGCCCATCTTAAAAAGAAATTCGAGTATGCCGCAAACAACCTGTCTACGGCGGAAGAATTCATCGACAAGGTCGGTTCGCGATCTTCCCTGTCCAACCGGGAATATCTGGTACGCAAAACCGGAGAAAAAGCCCGTCCGGCAAGAGATTATCTGTTTGAACTGCTGCGTCGGCTCGATTCCAACGCCGCTTCTCCCTGAAAAATTGTTTCGTCTATAGGGCGATTGATTCGGAGGGATTCAATTTGACCAAATGTGTCGCGTTTTTTGGTCTGGGTGCGATGGGCGCCCCCATGGCGGAAAATCTGCTCAAAGCAGGCTGCACGGTGCGTACAGCTATCAACCGCAGTCGTGTTACGGCGGACGATTTGGCCGAACGATACGGCCTTTTAATTCTCCCATCCGTTCCGGAAGCCGCAAAAGAAGCAGATGTGGTAATCACAATTCTTCCATCCGACGCGGAGGTCAAGTCCGTTCTGATTAACGATGCCCTTGCCGCTTCACTTAAAAAAAACGCTGTTATTTTAGATATGTCTTCCTGTACTACGGAAGCTATTCGCGAAGTGGAAGATTGGTATACCCCGAAAAATATCTTTGTCGTCGATGCGCCTGTGAGTGGAGGGGTCGAGGGCGCTAAAAAAGGGACATTGTCTATTTACGCTTCGGGAGAGAAAAGTGCTTTGCAAACGGTACGGCCTCTTTTAGAAGCAATGGGAAATGAAATCTTTGATCTTGGCGATTGTGGAACAGGTAAAGCTTTTAAAAACCTCAATAATTTGCTCTCGATAATCAACGTAGTCGTTATATCAGAAATGTTTCACATAGCAAAAAAACAAGATTTCGATATGGACAAATTGTTTGATGTCATCTGCGCCGGTAGTGGGGCGTCTGTTTCCTTTAAAAACCGCTTTAAAAAGATGGTGAACCGTGAATTTGAAGGTGGATTCAAATTGTCGCTCGCCCGTAAAGATCTCGCGAACGCGATTGCCTTGGGACCCGGTGTCCCCATGCCTGTCGCAAAACTTGTACACGAACTTATGACGGCAAATAGCGTATGCGACGACTTGGATATGTCGGCAATGTGCAAATTGTTCGAATAAGGGAAAATGGCGGAATAGATAATAACGTACGTTATTTTCCGCACATTGTTGTCAAAAGTGCAAAAAACTCTGCATATTACATAAATGCCATATGGCGCCCGGCCGGAAGGCCGGGCGTGCTTTCTACTGTTTCAAAGCGGCGTCGATTACCGGAGTCAGGTCCGCGCGCGGGAGTTGTACGGCTTCGTCTCCCATGCGCCCGGTTTCGGCTTGTTTATGCATGTGCAGATCGCCCTGCAAAATAGCGCCTTCTTCCATAACCAGGGCCGGAGTGTTCAAAGTGCCGGTGACCCTGGCCTCCTGATGCAGAATGGTGCGTTTGCCGACAACCGCTTCACCGGTAAGCACGCCGTGCACCACAAGTTCCTTGACGGCGACTGTCCCCTCGAAAATTGCCTCCCGGCCCAGGATCAGCTTGCCGTCCGAAAGTATTTCTCCGGTAAAACGGCAGTCAATTCGTACTGTGCCCTTGAAGTTCAGCCGACCCTGATATTCGGTGCCTGAACCCAGAAAAGCGGTGAAATCGTCTTTAGCCATTGTGTACTACCCCTTAGAAAATGTGGCGTGGCGAAGAGCTTCAGCTCATTTTGAATATGAAGCGCCGCATGGAAATATTTACAACCAGCCCCAACAATATGAAGTTGACAATCGTGGCGGTGCCTCCGTAGCTCAAAAAGGGCAGGGGCACCCCGACGACCGGCATAAGCCCGACAACCATGGCGATGTTGATCAGTATCTGCCAGAAAAAATAAAAAAAGATGCCGGCGCAAACAATGCTCCCGAACTGGTCTTTCGCGCTTTTGGCTGTGTTTATTATGCACAATAAAAAGCAACAGAACAAGGCCAAAAGCGCCATGCAGCCGATAAACCCCCATTCTTCGCTGAAGACCGCCACGGCGAAATCCGTGTGTTTTTCCGGGAGAAACCGCAGAAGGCTCTGCGTGCCTTCCTGAAAACCCTTGCCCCAGAGCCGGCCGGAGCCTATGGCTATCTGGGATTGGGTGATGTGGTATCCGGCGCCTTGCAGGTCCCGCGAGGGATCTAAAAATGTAACTATGCGCTCTTTTTGATAATCTTTCAGCGTAAGCCAGCCGAGCGGCAGAAGCAACGGCAGGGCTATGCAGCAGGTTTTTAAGACCTGACGCGTGATGCCGTGGAAGAGAATCATTCCGCCAAGCAAAAAAAACAGCAGCAGTGTGGTGCCGAGGTCGGGCTGGATGAAAATCAGCCCGCAGGGAATGGCCGCAATGCCCAGAATAAAAAATAACTCCTTCCAGCGCAAGGGGTCTTTATAGCGGGAAAGCAGGTTCGCTCCAAGAAGAATGGTGGCGATTTTGGCAAGCTCGCTGGGCTGGAGGTTAAACAGGCCGAAGGCCAGCCAGCGTTTGGCTCCGGAAACGGTTTTGCCGGCCACCGGAACTAGCAGGAGCAGAAAAACGACCAGTATGAAAAAGGGGAGGGACATGGTGCGCAGATGCCGGTAATCAAAAAGCGAGCAGGCGATCATGCAACCTAATCCGGTTGCGCCCCACACCAGTTGTTTTTGATAAAAGGGGGCAATGCTGATGCCGTCTTCAAACCTTACCCCGCTTGCGGAGTAGAGGTTGGCGACCCCAATAAAGAACAGGGCCGCGGTAAGGCCGAGCAGAGGCCAGTTGGCGTGTATGATCAGGCGTCTGTCTATGGCAAGCATTGCGATAAGGTGTAGGCGAAACTTTAACCCGCTGTCAAGCGCCGGAAACAAGCGTGAAATAATTTAAGGAAGGACTGATTAATTGGGGCTCCGCCCCAAACCCCGCCGGGGGAGCGCCAGCCGTAGGCTAGGTTCCGAGCCGTACGGATGGCGACAGCAGCGATAATGATTTCCCCCGGACCCCCTCGATAGTAACTCACTGAAATATCTCTTGGGAGTACAGAGGGCAAAGCCATCTCAAAAATAAATCAGTGTTTCCTTAATCATGCAGTTCCTGGGTGGGATCCGAACCTGCGCCTTCCCCGCCGGCTGAGCGGGGGCGGCCGTGCTCGGGACCGAAAAGCGCATCGTAGACCTTGGCCGCGATCGGCCCGGCCGTAGAACCGCCGCCGCCGCCGTGTTCGACCATGACAACAACCGCATAGGTTTTTCCGTCTTTCATGCCCCAGGCAGTCATCCAGGCATGATCTCTGTGCCGATAGGCCATTTCGCTGCTTCGCACCCGTCTTTCCCCGAGACGCACAACTTGGGCCGTACCCGTCTTTCCGCCCATTACCGCATCGGAGCGGTTTATGCGCCGCGCGGTTCCCACGGAAGCGGTAGCGCGCATGGCTTCAAGAATGAAGGTTCGGTGCGGCTGTGGTATCGGCAGTTGCCCGCGCAACGAAGGTTCGTCATTTTCAATAAGCAGGGGCTTTAATATCTTGCCTTCATTCAAAAGCGCGCTGATGAACACGGCCATCTGAATCGGCGTCACCAGCGTATGGCCCTGGCCGATGGCGGCGTTCAATGTTTCACCGCCCTGCCAGGGCTCGTTGAAGCGTCTTCTTTTCCAGTCCCTTCCCGGAACCAGTCCGGGTCGCTCGTGCGGAAGCTCTATGCCGGTCACGCTTCCGAAGCCGCAGGCCGTTGCAAAACGTTCGATGTTGTCTATGCCCACGCGCTGCGCCATTTCGTAATAATAGACATCGCAGGAATTGATTATGGATTGCATCATGTTCACAAAACCATGCCCGCCTCGTTTCCAGCAGCGGAAGGTGTGGTTGCCGAGATGCACTTCCCCGAGACAGGTCACGCCGTTACGCGGGTCCATTTTTTGTTCCAGAAAAAGTCCGACCATCATCAGCTTCCACACCGAACCGGGAGGATAAGCGCTTTGTATCGCCCTGTTCTGCAAGGGATGCCTGGGGTCTTCAACCAGATTCGTCCAATCCTCTCTGGAAAGCGTCGCGGTGAAGATGTTGTTGTCATAGCTCGGATGCGTGACCAGGGCGCGTACCTTGCCCGTGTACGGCTCCATGACAACAACCGCTCCCGCCTCCTCGCCCAGGGCTTCCGAGGCGGCTTTCTGCAGGTCTATGTCCAGGGAAAGGGCGATGTTTTCCCCGGCCAGAGGAGGTTCGTCCTGGCGCCTGCTCAACTGGCGGCCGAGCACGTCCACCTCCACGCTGTTCAAACCCTTTGTGCCGCGCAGCCGCTTTTCCAGCATAAGCTCAAGCCCTTGCTTGCCGACTATGTCGCCCAAGGCGAGCTTGTCGTCGGTGCGCAGTTCTTTTTCGCTCGCATCCGAGACATAGCCGATTATATGGGCGAAAAGCGGCCCATGGGGATAGAACCGCCTTTGCCGCGTTTCAACGCTCAGTCCTGGCCACATGAAAATCTGCTGTTCAATTTCGGACACTTTTTCAAAAGGGATGTCAGTGGCTACGATCTGCGGCTGAAAGGATTTCACGCGTAACGCGTCCTGCTGGAATTTTGCCTGCAAGGCCGGGAGCGATATGCCGGTCCAGCTCGATACCTGGGCCAGAGTTGCTGGAATGTCCGGACAGTCTTCCCGGATCAGGGTCAGAATGTACGCGGGTCTGTTTTCCGCAAGCAACCGTCCTCTGGAATCGACTATGATGCCGCGCGTCGCATAGATGCGTTCCTGTCTGGTCCTGTTGGCCTGTGCTTTTTGCGCGTATTCCTCCCCGTGCAGAATTTGCAGAAACCAGAAGCGCACCACGAAGAGTACGAAAAGAGAACCGGTAAGCCAAAAGAGCAGATAAATGCCGAAACGGGGAGGATGGTACCTGTCGGCGCGGAAATCCAGTTCGGCGGGCATGGTTACTGCGCGCCGCCGGGGGCGTGTCCTGGTTTCGCAATATGCGCAAGAGCCCAGATCAGGGGGATGATGAGCGTTTGGATGACGCTCTCCCGCAATAACGCCTCAAAATCTACATGAACCGCCTGCACGGCGCACATAAGCCAAGTAAGCAGGAAGTGGTAAAGACCGAGGCAGCCGGAGTACATGGCAATGAAGATGATGTTGTCCTTTACAAAAATTATGCTGCCCATGCGAAAGAGCAGCACCTGTCCGCCGTACCAGAGCGCCGCCGCGCCGAAAAGCAGGTTGCCTGTTCCTTCCTGAATCAGCGTGAAAAGAATGAAAAGCCAGAAACACTGCTGCCTGTTCTGCTCTTGCAGGGCAAGAAGAAAACCCGGGACAAGGGCGTCTACTCCGGGTATGAACCGCTGGACAAGCAGGGCGCCGGATATGTATGCGATCCACCATACGAAGCGGTAAAGCGTTTTCATCGTTGCGCGTTCGTCGGCCGTTCCGCCGGCCTGTCCGCCTGTGCAGGGGGCAACGCGGGTGGGGCGCTTCCTTCTTCCATGAGCAAAAGTACTTCTTCCACCCGTTCCAGGTCAACAATCGCCTGGGCGTGCACCTGCTGGAAAAGTATCTCGTTTCCGGGAGTGACCTGAGTGACCACGCCCACCGGTATGCCTTTGGGAAAAGACGCGTCAATCCCGGCGGTTATGAGCACCTCTCCGACCATTATGCGCGCGTTCTGCGCCACATAGGCCATTTCCAGACGCCGTTGTCCGCTTATGCTTCCGGTGATGATGCCGGGGGTCCTGCTGTCCCGGCTGATCACGGCCAGACGAAAGCCAGGGTCTGTAAGCATGAGCACGGTGGCGGCATGCGGAGAAGCGCGTAATACACGGCCAACAACGCCGTTTTGGATGACGACCGGCGTCCCTGTCACCGCCCCGTCGAGAAAACCTTTGTTTATGGTGAAAGTTTTGAGCACGGCCTGGGGTCCGAAGCGCTTGGCTATTACCCTGGCGGCAAAGGCCGGGCGTTCGCGCAACGCTTCCAGCCCCAGCAGCGCGCGTAGTCGTTCCAGTTCCATCCTGTCTTCAGCGGCCAGCATGGCTTCGGCGCGGGCGCGCTCCAGTTCGGAACGCAACCGGGTATTTTCCTTGGAAATATCGACCAAGGCCATGTAGTGTTCCCACCATTCGTCGAACTTGTCTTTAACCCAGACCACTGGCGAGAGCATGTAACTGACAATCTCAAGCCCGGTGCGTTCCGCTATGGTGTCTAGATAGCCGGTGCGCGCGTTCCATGTGTAAAGGCCCAGGTAGAGGAACAGGAGGACGATGAGGATGCCGATGAGGCGGTTGGACGAAGGCGCGTTAATCTACGCATACCTCCTTGAGTATATGGAGATTGTCCAAGGCCTTGCCCGTGCCCAGCACGACAGTGGAAAGCGGGTCCTCCACAACTGTGATGGGCAGGGAGGTTTCATTACGCAGAAGCTGGTCCAGCCCTTTCAGCAAAGCCCCGCCTCCGGTAAGCACGATTCCCCTGTCCACGATATCGGCGGCCAGTTCCGGAGGGGTTTTTTCCAAGGCTTCGCGCACGGTCATCTGAATGGCGTTCACCTGTTCGGAGATGGCCTTGCGCACCTCCTCGGAGGTTATCACGATGTTTTGAGGAATGCCTGTCACCATGTCCCGCCCCCGGACTTCCATCATCAATTCCGGGTCCAGAGCCGAGGCCGAACCGATGGTCATCTTGATCTGTTCGGCCGAGGATTCCCCGATCAGCATGTTATACTTGTGCCGGATATGGTTCATGATGGCGGCGTCCATTTTGTCGCCGCCGACGCGTACCGATTTGGAATATACTATGCCGGACAGGGAAATTACGGCCACTTCCGTAGTTCCGCCGCCGATATCGACGACCATGTTGGAAGTCGGTTCCTGAATCGGCAGGTTGGCGCCTATGGCCGCAGCCATGGGTTCCTCGATGAGATAAACTTCGCGCGCCCCGGCGCTTTGGGCGGATTCCTTGACGGCACGTTTCTCAACCTGGGTGATGCAGGTAGGGACGCAGACCATTATGCGCGGGCGCACGAGACGGCGCGAGTTGTGCACTTTGGCTATGAAATAGCGCAGCATGGCCTCCGTGACCTCAAAATCAGCGATCACTCCGTCTTTCATCGGGCGGATGGCCTCAATGTAGCCAGGAGTTTTGCCAAGCATCTTTTTGGCTTCCATACCAACGGCCAGAACGCGTTTGTCACGGGTGTTGGTGCGCACGGCGACAACCGATGGCTCGCGCAGAACTATGCCCCGGCCTTTGACATACACACAGGTGTTCGCCGTTCCGAGGTCTATGGCCAAGTCGCTGGAGAAAAATCCTAACAGGTAATCCAAGATATTTGGCATACTTATGCAGCCTTATGGGGAAATATTTGGTGATACTCAAGTCCATTTCCGAATAAAGATTGCGTCCATCAATTCTTATCCGGCTGTTGCGGCAAAATCGCGGATTTACAGCAACACTTCGAAATACTTTGTATTTCGGCACGACGGCCTGTCGCGCCCTTTTGTTTCCCGATATAAATCAGGGAAGTTACATCCGTAAACGGAACAAGCTCATGCGCGGCGGGTTGAAATCGTTACGGCCACAAAGATTACACTGTTTTTCAGACTTTTTCCATAAAAAGACGGAAGTAAAAATCGGCGTTCCTGTTTTGCATCAGGCGCGCGTCAGGTTTTTTTCCCAGGTTCTCAGATCAGCGTCGAAAGAGGGTCCGGGACTTATGCCGTATGTGTCGCCCAATTTCAACATGCACCAGACGTCACCCAGGTCCAGACGCAGATGCATGGGAATCTGTCCCTTGTGCCTGGAAAAAATGTCGCTCAATTCCGCCAGCCGGCCGGGCGCCATTTCCGCCGGGCCTATTTCCAGACAGTAAGGGTTGGGGTTGCGCTGACAGGCTTCGGACAAGGGCAGGACCGCTTCGACCAGAAAGGTGATTTCTTTTTGCGCCTCATCGTCGTTTTCCGGGTTCTCCTCCCGGTCCGGGGAATTGGAACGGATTTTTCCCTCCATATACAGCGGGGTGTCGGGAACGAGCAAGTCCCTGTACTTGTCATACGCCGCGCTGAAGCAGAGGGCGGTCGCCTTGGCCGTCAGGTCTTCCACCTGCAACTGGGCCCAGCGCTTGTCTCTGGAATCCGTGCGCACCCTGTCCACTTTGGCGAGCACCGCGCAGGCGAAGTGGGAATTTGGGGCCAGTTCCCGGCAGTCTTCCAGCGGCGTAAGGCGCAGCCGTTCCATTTCTCCGCGGAAGGGCTGCAAGGGATGGCTGGTGAAATAAAAACCCAGGGCCTCCTTTTCAAAACGGGCTAGGGCGGAGTTGTCCCATTCCGCAATGGAGTTTTCCGGGCAGGCGAAGCCTATGCCCGGTTCAGAGGTCTTTTCCGGCATCATGGCCAGCAGGGATACGCGGCCTTCCTGTTTGCTCTTCAATTTTTTCTGGGCCTTGGAAACGGCTTCATCCAGCGCGGCCGCCAGCGCCGCCCGGCTTACCCCGAAACAATCGCAGGCCCCGCCCTTGATCAGGCTTTCCAGCGCCCTTTTGTTCATTTTTCGCCCGGACAAGCGGCAGCAGAGGTCATAAAAAGATGTGAACGGCCCCTCTTCTTTCCGCGTCTCCTGCATTTCCCGCACAGCCTCCTCGCCCACGTTGCGGATCGCTCCAAGGCCGTACAGCACTTTTCCGTCCTGTACCGTAAATCTCCAGAAACAGCGGTTGACGTCCGGAGGCAGAACCTCAACGCCGACATCCTTGCATACTGCTATATATTTTAAAAGCTTGTCATGATCGCTCATTTCCGAAGAGAGCAGGGCGGCCATAAATTCGGTGGGATAGTGGGTTTTCAGCCAGGCCGTATGGTAGGAGATGAGGGCGTAGGCCGCGGCATGGGACTTGTTGAAGCCGTACGCGGCAAACTTGTTGATCAGGTTGAATATTTCCCGGGCGTCTTTCTCCGATACGCCGCGTTCGCGCGCCCCGGCAAGGAATTTGGGATGTTCGGCATCCATGGCCTTGCGGTCTTTCTTTCCCATGGCCCGGCGCAGTTCATCCGCTCCGCCCAGACTGTATCCCGCGACTATGCGGGCGATCTGCATCACCTGTTCCTGGTAGACAATGATCCCGTAGGTGTTTTTCAGACAATCCTCAAGTCCGGGCAGGGGGTAGCTCATTTCTCCTCTGCCGTGCTTGCGCCGGATGAATTCGGGAACGTTGTCCATGGGTCCGGGCCTGTAGAGAGAAACCATGGCGATGAGGTCTTCGAATACCGTCGGCTTGAGTTGTTTAAGATAGCGGCGCATTCCGGAACTTTCCATCTGGAAAACCCCGTCCGTGTCTCCTTTGGCGTAGAGCTGGTAAGTTTGCGGGTCGTCCAAAGGCAGAGAATCCATATCCGGGACGTCCTTGCCCTGCTCTCTGATGTTCCGGAGCGTGTTGTCGATGACGGTCATGTTGCGCAGGCCGAGAAAGTCGAATTTGACCAGCCCGGCTTTTTCCACCATCTTCATGTCGAACTGGGTCACTACGTCGTTTTCGCCCTTGCCTCTGTAGACGGGTAGATATTCGAGCATGGGCTTGTCCGAGAGAACAAGTCCGGCGGCGTGGATGGAGGCGTGGCGCGCCAGCCCTTCAAGGCGCATGGCGGTATCCAGAAGTTGTTTTATCCGCGCGTCGCTTTCGTACAGGGCCTTCAAATCCGCCTCAATATCCAGGGCCTGCTTCACCGTCATTTTTTCCGTGGGGGAAGGATCCGGGGGAACGAGCTTGACGATACGGTCCGTTTCCTGAAAACTCATGCCCAGTACCCTGCCCACATCGCGAATCACGGCCTTGGCCAGCATCTTTCCGAAAGTGGTGATTTGCGAAACGGATTCCGAGCCGTACTTGCGGTTCACATACTCAATGACCCGCTGGCGCTTGGCTTCGCAGAAGTCCACATCTATATCCGGCATACTCACGCGTTCGCTGTTAAGGAAACGCTCAAAGAGAAGACCGTGGGGGATAGGATCGAGGTTGGTTATGCGCAGGGCGTAGGCCACAAGGGAGCCGACGGCCGAACCGCGCCCCGGCCCGACCGGGATGCCGTTATTTTTGGCCCAGTTGATAAAATCCTGCACAATAAGGAAATAGCCCGGAAAACCTGTGGCACAGATGGTCTCGATCTCCTCCTCAAGGCGTTTTTTGTAGTGTTCCTCGTCCACGGGGTAGGGCATCTTCGCCAGGCGCAGTTCCAGGCCTTTGCGGGCCAGAGAGCGGAACTCGTCCTCCGGGCTTCTGCCGGCGGGAAGATCATAGACCGGGAAATGATATTCGTTGAACTTGAAATCGTAATCAGAGCAGAGTTCCGCTATGCGCACGGCATTGGCCGTTGCCTCCGGCAGGGCGGCGAAATCCTTTTCCATCTCCTCCGGGCTTTTGTAATAGAGGTCCTTAGCTTCAAAACGCAACCGGTTAGAATCCGTGACTTTTTTTCCAGTTTGGATGCAAAGCAGGAGATCATGAGCGTCCGCGTCGTCCGCATTAAGATAATGGCAGTCGTTAGTGGCGACGAGCGGGATGTTCAGCGTGGCCCCGATTTCAATGAGCGCCGTGTTTACTTTATCCTGAGCGGGCAGACCGTTGGACTGAAGTTCAAGATACAGGCGGTTTGGATAGATGTCCGCGTATTCCCTGGTCAGTTCGAGAGCCGCATCCATGCCGGATTTGAGGAACGTCCTGGGGATTTCCCCTGACAGGCAGGCGGAGAGGGCGACGATGCCTTCGGAATAGCGGCGCAGAATGTCCTTGTCCACCCGTGGCTTGCGGTAGAAACCGTACAGGTGGCCGTGCGACACCAGTTTGACCAGATTGTGGTAGCCGACGCGGTTTTGGGCGAGCAAGATCAGGTGGTAGCGCAGAGGACCCCGCTCCGGGCTTTTATCCGTGTGGTCCGGGCAGATATAGACCTCGCAGCCGATAATGGGTTTTATTCCGGCATCTTTGGCGGCGATGTAAAAATTGAGCGCCCCGAACAGGTTGCCGTGATCTGTGATCGCCGCCGCGGGCATGCCGAACTCCTTCGCCTTGGAGCACAGGTCTTTTATGCGTATCGCGCCGTCTAGAAGGCTGTATTCGGTATGGCAGTGCAGATGGACGAATTCAGGCACGTCAGATCCTTTCGGCGATCAGATCGCCGGTTTTTGCGCAACCTGCTGCCTCGCCCTTCCAACCCGGTCCGGTTATGTCGGCGGTTCTGACGCCCGCGCGCAGCACGGCGCGCACCGCGTTTTCGACCGCCGCCGCGGCTTTTTCCAGATCGAAGCTCAGGCGCAGCATCATGGCCAGAGAGAGAATGGCGGCTATCGGATTGGCCTTGTCCTGTCCGGCGATGTCCGGCGCCGACCCGTGCACCGGCTCGAAAAGACCGATTCCCCCGTCTTCGGCCGCGCCGCTCATGGAAGCCGAAGGCAGCATCCCAAGAGAACCGGCTATGGCCGCGGCCTCATCGGAAAGAATGTCTCCGAACAGGTTGCCGGTGAGTATGACGTCGAACTGGGAGGGATTGATCACCAGCTGCATGGCGCAGTTGTCCACGTACATGTGGGAGAGGGCGATGTCTGGGTAGTCCCGGTGCGTTTCCTCCACCACCGAGCGCCACAGGCGGCTGACGTGCAGGACATTGCTCTTGTCCACCGAGCAGACGCGGCCCTGGCGTGAGCGGGCGGCGGAAAAGGCGACGCGGGCGATGCGCCGCACCTCTTCTTCGGTATAGATCATGGTGTTGAAGGCACGGCGCAGACCGTCTTTTGTCTCTTCGCCCGCTGGTTGTCCGAAATACACGTCTCCGGTAAGCTCGCGTACTACCAGGATGTCTATGCCGCGTTCCACGGTTTTTTCCTTCAGGGCCGAAAGGTCGGCCAGTTCCGGAAAAACCGCGGCCGGGCGCAGGTTCGCGAAAAGGTTGAGAGCTTTGCGCAGACCGAGCAGCCCGGCTTCCGGACGTTTCGGCGCCTTGTCCCACTTCGGCCCGCCCACTGCTCCAAGGATGACGGCGTCCGCCTTTTTGCAGGCCTCAAGGGTGGCAGGGGGCAGGGGATCTCCGGTCGCGTCAATTGCCGCGCCCCCGATCAGGGCCTCTTCGGTGTCCAGAACGAGGTCGAATTTTTTTTCCACCGTCCGCAGAATTTTCCCGGCCTGGGCGATGACTTCCGGGCCTATGCCGTCTCCCGGCAGAAGCACGATACGTTTTTTCACTGCCTGCTCCTTGTGTTTTACAACTTTGCGCTCAATTTTCCTTTCACGAATTCCGCAAGTCCCCCGGTATCCAGAATGGCGCGCATGCTTTCCGGCAGAGGCGGGAAGTTGACGGTTTTGCCCGTTGTTTTGTTGTAGATTTTTCCTGCGGGCAGATCCACCGTGAGCTCGTCGCCTTCGTGGAATTCACTGTAGTCTTCGCCGACTTCGATGGGCACCAGCCCCATATTGAAGGAGTTGCGGTAAAAGATGCGGGCGAAGCTATGCGCTATAACAACCGGGATGCCGGCTCCGATCAGCGCTACCGGGGCGTGTTCGCGCGACGAGCCGCAGCCGAAGTTGCGCCCGGCCGTGAGCAGGGTTGCGCCAGGTTTTATTTTTTTCTTCCATTGCGGGTCAAGGCCTTCCATGCAATGGCTGCCCAATTCCGCCGGGTCCGCGCTGACCAGATAAATGGCCGGAATAATTGCGTCGGTGTCGATGTGATCGCCCACAGTGAGGGCGCTTCCCGCGAATTTCATAAAAAATTCCTTTATGGTTTGAAACCTCTCCCTTGATGGAGATTTCCGCTCGAGGCCCGGCCATGCCGGGCATGCCGTTCCGGTAGCCTGCCTTCAGAGTTGGGGCAATTCACCCGGCTCCCATCCGCTGGGGCGGAAGTCATCCGGCCGATGGAACCGGGTATGGACTGTAAGAAACATATCTTTTTCCTTGGCGAAGCGCCCAAGCGCTCGGGGCAGTCTGACCAGGCGCTATAGTTTCCCCGGATGGGTGATCGCGCCGGTCACCGCCGTGGCTGCGGCCACTGCGGGATTGGCGAGATAGATTTCGGATTCCGGGCTGCCCATGCGGCCGCGGAAATTGCGGTTGGTGGTTGCAAGGGCGCGTTCCCCCGCCCCGAGGATTCCGAGGTGCCCTCCGAGGCAGGGGCCGCAGGAGGGAGGACCGATTATACATTCCGCTTCCAGCAGGGTTTCGATGATCCCTTCTTTCAGGGCGGCTTTGAAAACTCCAGGCGTGGCCGGCAGGACTATGCAGCGTAACCCTTTTTTTACTTTGCGCCCGGCGAGGACTTCGGCGGCCATCCGCAGGTCCTGAATGCGGCCGTTGGTACAGGAGCCGATGATCACCTGGTTTACCGCAAGGTCTTTCAACTCGGACACCGGCCGGACGTTTTCCGGCAGATGCGGACAGGCGACCAGCGGTTCCAGATTGCCGACCTCAAGGGTCACATGCTGTTCATAGCTCGCGCCCGGGTCCGGGGCTATTTCCGCATCGGACGCGCGTTTCGCCTCCCGGCAGTAGTCAAGGGTTTTCCGGTCGGCCGCGAAGAGCCCGGCCTTGCCTCCGGCTTCTATCGCCATGTTGGCCATGGTCAGGCGGCCCTCCACCGGCATCTCCTCAATGACCGGGCCGTCGAATTCCAGGGCCTTGTAGCGCGCCCCGTCAACTCCCAACCTGCCGATGACCCACAGGATCAGGTCTTTACCTCCCATGTAGGGCGGCAGTTTGCCGGTGAAAGTCACCCGGATGCTTTCCGGTATCTTGAACCAGCTTTCGCCGAGGGCCATGCCGGCGGCGATGTCCGTGGACCCCATGCCGGTGGCGAAAGCGCCTATTCCCCCGTAAGTGCAGGTATGGCTGTCCGCGCCTATGACCAGGTCCCCAGGTCCCACCAGCCCGAGTTCCGGCAAGAGGGCGTGTTCGACCCCTGCGTCGCCTCCCTCGTAATAATGGGTGATGTTCTGTTCCAGCGCAAACTTGCGACTTAGGATCACCTGCTCCGCAGAGGCGATGTCCTTTTGCGGCGTAAAATGATCCATGACAAGGACTATTTTGTTTTTGTCGAAGACCCGCTTTGCGCCCATAAGGGCCAGGGATTTGATGGCCAGGGGAGCGGTGATGTCGTTTGCCAGCACCAGGTCCAGACGACAGGTGACGATGCGCCCGGGGGCCGCATCTTCCCCGTTGATCGGGGTGAGGGAATGGGCGGCCAGAATTTTTTGCGCGAGAGTAAAAGCCATCAGCTGTCCTCCTCTTTTTTGGACAAGCGGTTGAGTGCGTTCAGGTAAGCCCTGGCGCTCGCGTTTATGATATCGGGATGGGAACCTCTGCCGACCGCGTTTCTGTTGTTCTCGGAAATGCGTACCGTCACTTCTCCCTGGGCGTCGGTGCCGCCGGTGATGGCGTTTACGGAAAACTGCTCAAGCTTGGGGCTGTGGCCGCATACCTTGTCAATCGCCTTGAAGACGGCGTCAATCGGGCCGACACCGAATCCCGCGTACTGCACGCGTTTTCCGTCCACGTCCAGGACCAGCACCGCCGTAGGGGGAATACCGCTGTCGCTCGTCTGCACCCCGAGATGCACCAGGGCGTACCTGTCCGGGATACGGTAGATTTCCTCAAGAACCAGCGCCTCAAGGTCCTCGTCATATATGTCTTTTTTAACGTCCGCAAGCCGTTTGACCGCCGCAAGGACCTGGTTGATCTGTTCGGATTCCAGATGGTAGCCCATATCCTCCAGCTTGGCTTTCACGGCGTTTTTTCCGGAATGTTTGCCGAGGACGATGGCGTTGCTCGGCAGGCCGATGGTTGCCGGGGTCATGATCTCGTAGGTTTCCGGGTTTTTAAGCACTCCGGCCTGGTGTATGCCGGATTCATGGGCGAAGGCGTTGGCGCCGATTATGGGTTTGTTGCGGGCGATGGTGTGCCCGATGATACGGGAAAGGACGCGGGCAGTCGGGTATATCAACTCGGTTTTTATGCTGTGGCTCAACCGGTACAGGTGCTGACGCACCGTTATGGCCATGATTATTTCTTCGAGAGCGGCGTTGCCCGCGCGTTCCCCTATGCCGCAGATGGTCGTTTCCGCTTGGCGCGCTCCGGCCTGGAAGCAGGCCAGAGTGTTGGCCACCGCCAGTCCCAGGTCATTGTGGCAGTGTACGCTGATCACGATATCCGGGCTTATGCGCTCCTTGAGACAGGCGATGCGGGCGGCGTGTTCGGCCGGCTGGGCGTAGCCGACCGTATCCGGAATATTCAAGGTTTTAGCCCCGTTGTCCACAGCGATTCGACAGGCCTGCACCATGAAGTCCAAATCGCTGCGTGACGCGTCTTCGCAGGAAAATTCCACGTCCTCCACGCAGCTGGAAGCGTGTTTGACCGTTTTTTCCAC
Organism: Desulfovibrio sp.; assembly: GCA_031288535.1. GTDB lineage: Bacteria > Desulfobacterota > Desulfovibrionia > Desulfovibrionales > Desulfovibrionaceae > Frigididesulfovibrio. The sequence goes on from JAITRF010000060.1 coordinate 58,039, forward strand.
GTTGCGCAACACTTCGTCGGGTTTCATGTTCAGCTTGTATTGCATGTGCAGGGGAGAGGTGGCCACAAAGGTGTGTATACGTTTTTTTTTCGCGTGGATCAGGGATTCCGCGGCGCGGTCTATGTCCCGGATGTCGGTGCGGGCGAGGCTGCACACCACGGCGTTGTCAATTTCGCGGCTGATGGCGGTTATGGCATCGAAATCTCCCGGACTTGAGGCTGCGAAACCGGCCTCTATTATGTCCACACCGAGCAGATCAAGTTGCCGGGCCATGAGAATTTTTTCCGAGAGGTTCATGGTCGCGCCGGGGGACTGTTCGCCGTCGCGCAAAGTGGTGTCGAAAATTATGATGCGATTTGGGTCGTTCTTTTGCATGATCCGCTCCTTTCAAAAAAAACGGCCGCCCTAAGGGCGGCGCGCATTGTCTTCATATGTGGTTTCAACGTCCTGCGCGCAGTTGGGGTATCATAGGCTGCGTAGGGCGAGAAGGATGATCATGGCGGCGAGAGCGGAAACGCCGAAGAAAATTTGCCCGCGAAAGTCGGGCCGTGCGGCGGCGATTGCCGTGATTCCCCGGAAAGCTGCGGCGTTCCGGCTTTTTTCGTCTTTCATCTCGCGCTCCTTTTTTGTCTCGGGCGAATGCCCGCAAGATTTTTATACGGCTTTGTCCGCGTGCAGGTCAATATAATTTTCGCACGTCTGTTATTTTTCAGGTCAAGACCACAGCGGCCAGAACGCAAAGTTCGCCGCCGCAGATCAGAAAACCCAGGAAATCTCCGTTGTACCCCCCCGCGCGGCTGGCCAGGCGTATGGTGAAAAGCATAAGCAGGCCGCTCAGGATGAATGAAAAAAGCAGGTACGTTTTGGGCATGCAGAGCAGTCCGGCGATCAGAGACAAGCCGGCTGCCGCGCAAAGACCCCGGCGGATCGGTGTGCTGGCGAAAATTTTCCCCAGCGCGGCTTCCGGGTGTGCCGGGGTCAGGCGGGACAGGAATATGGGCAGGCAACGGCCGTGCAGAGGCGCAAAAAATAAAAGGCCGAAGAGTTGCTTTTCAAAACAGGCGGCAGCCATGACTATTTCTCCGACAAGGGCCAGGACAAGCCCTAGAGCCCCAAAGGCGCCGAGCCGGCTGTCCTTCAGCACGGCATGGAATTCCGCTCCTTCTTTTCCGCTCCCCGCCGCGTCCAGCACGTCAGCCAGCCCGTCCAGGTGCAGGGCGCGCGTCAGAAAAGCGGACAACAGGGCGTAGACCCAGGCCTGTATGAGCGGGTGTCCGGCGCCGAAGCCAAGCAGCGGGGGCAGAACAAGCAGCGCGCCGAGTGTCGCGCCGGTCACGGGAAAATACACGGCGGCCGCGCCCAGTTCTTCCAGGCTCACGGCCGCGCCCGGCACGATACGGGTCATGAAGGACAGGGCGGTGAAAAAAAATTTGAACTGGCGCATGATACATATCTACGTACGTCGCCAAAAGCGGCGTAACTTGTCGAAAAACCACGTTTTTTCTGTGCGATTTTATCGTTTCCCAAGCCTTGTGGAGGCAATATCAAGCCCAAAATGCTATAAGGCGCGCATCCACTCCTTACGCAGGGAGATTCTGCCGTCCAGGGCGGCGTTTATGCGTTGCAGAGTTTTTTCCCTGTCCTCCGGCAAGTGTGCCCGGATGGTCAGATAATTGCTGGCGTGGTTGGCCATGAACCAACCGCCGCTGAGTCTGGTGTTCGCGAACATCAGACCGAGTTCCTGAACGAAATCCAGTCCTTCGGGCAAAACCAGCTCTCCGCTTCGCACCCGTTCGTAAATCGGGGCATCTTCCGAAAGCATCAGGGAGAGGGCGCCGACGTATTCAGGGTCTATGGCGCTCAGCACCCGCCCGGTTTCAATGGCGTGCTCCCGGCTTTTGTCCATCCCGGCGAGGCCGAGAATCACCGTCACCGACAAGGCGAACCCGGCTTTTTTCAGCCTCAGCGCCTGCTCGACAAGCTTTTCCGGGGTGGAACCTTTTTTTATATCTTTAAGCACCTCAGGATGTCCGCTCTCGATCCCGTAATAGATCAGCGACAGGCCCATTTCGCGCAGGCGCCTGAGGTCCTCGTCGCTCTTAAGTGCCACGCCCTTGGCGTTGCCGTAAGTGGAGACGCGTTCCACCCAGGGCAGGCGTTCGGATATGTTGGAAAGCAGCCATTCCCAATGGCGCATCGGCATTATCAGGGCGTCCCCGTCCATGACGAAAAGCCGCGTTTGTCCGCGACAGTATTTTTCCGCAAACTTCAGGTCTTTTTCCCAGATGTTCCTGTCCTTGATGGCAAAACGCTTTTCCTTGAAAGCGCTGCAAAAGGAGCACTTATTGTGCGAACAGCCCAGGGTGGCCTGAAACAGGATGCTGTAGGCCTCGCTGGGCGGACGAAAACAAAAGCCCTGATGGTCCAGACCTTCACATTCAAAAAACACGCCCGACTCCTTTGATAATACCGGTTTGCCTGCAAAGCGGGCTTGAAGCTTTACGCCTGATTTCGCAAAAACGCCGGCGGCAGGAAGCCCGCCGTCAGGTTGCCTCGGGTTATATACTTGTTGTAAGGCAACTTGGTATAAGTTCAGATAGTAAACATCGGGCGTCGTTTGTCCAGAGGGAGTGAAACAAATTGCCGGGGGCTTGCCAAAAGAGCGGCTTCGTGCCACAAGGTTGCGCACCAGAACGCCGCAGACTGTGTTTCGGCGTAAAGCGGCTTGTGCTTAAGGATTTCTTGTAATCAACATTTCCGATTGGCAGGACTTTTGCTGCCGCCCCGCGCGGACGGCGAAGGCCGCGCTGTTCCGCACGGAACCGCTATGTCCACAACCGCCGTTCTTCCTGGTCGTGGCGACGCGAATATGAGCGCCATTTGCTCAATCCGCATTGGGGGTGGGACTGTCGCCGGAGTTCGCCGATGTTCCCAGGCCTTTTAGGACCGCGTGCCCGCATTTGCGGGTTCTCTCAACTCATGTTTCGCGCAAGGGTGTGATTTTGTCCGAAATATCCGGGTTTGTCCGATGCGCATAGGGGTATGGAACACGGCCTTTCTGGGCGACGCGACCCTTACCCTGCCTTTGCTGCAAAGCTTGCGCCTGCGATATCCGGGCGCCCGGATTGACTATTATGTGCGTTCCGGTTTGGAAAGGCTGTTCGCCCCGCATCCTGCCGTAAACTCCGTATATGGCTATGTCAAAAACACCGGACTGGGCGGGATGCTGAAAATCGCCGGAGAAATCAGGTCCCGACGCTATGAGCTGTGGGTCTCCGCGCATGCAAGCGCACGTAGTGGGCTTATATCCCTGTTGGGCAAAGGATTGACGCGCATCGGCTATGACCGGCCGTTTTTCAATCGGCTGTTATATTCCCAAGTTGTCGGACGCCGTTTCGGGGAAGTGGACGAAACCGATTGTCTGCTGGAATTGCTGCGTCCCCTTGGAGAAGGCCCCGTGTCCCCCTGGCCTGAAATACATCCGGACGCCGAGGCCGGAGAAAAGGCGGCGGCTTTTTTTGCGGAAATCGGCACCCCCGTTCTGGGACTGCATCCCGGCTCCGTGTGGGCGACCAAACGCTGGCCGGCGGATTTTTTTGCCGAAATCGGCAGAAGGGCGATCAAGGAAGGCGCTTATGTCCTGATTTTCGCCGGTAAAGGAGAGGAAGACCTGGCAAGGCGCGTGCAGGAGGCGATTTTGCACGGCGGCGGGGCGGTTGCCGATCATCTGGGAAAAAGATTGAAAAATCTCGCAGGCCAGCTGTCTCTTCCGGAACTTGCGGCTTTTTTCGCACGGCTGACTTGTTGCCTCACAAATGATTCCGGCCCCATGCATCTGGTCTGGACGCAAAAAGTACCCCTTACGGCTGTTTTTGGTCCTACCGTAAGGTCTTTCGGTTTTTTTCCACGAGGGGAGGCTTCCACGGTCATCGAGCTGCCCCTGGATTGCCGTCCTTGCGGACTGCACGGACACGTCGTCTGTCCCTTGCAGCATCACAACTGCATGACGCAAATCACCCCGGACATGGTGTGGTCGGATGTAAAAGTTAAACTTTTACATTAAATTTGTGCGTACAATGAACGATTCCAAGTTATTCCACAGTGCTAGGCATCGTCTGCGACGTTTGACAGCCGGGACGCTCCGGCATAAACATAATTTTAGGGAAGCCCCGATTAACTCGGCGGTTCTTTTAGTGTTTCTGCCGATATTTCCGACATCAGGCAACTATCCGTCCTGAGCGAGTATGATTACAAATTCTCCAAATGCGGTTTTATTCAAGCGTTGCTTGAAATATTTCCTTCCCTTTAAAATACGTATAATCGTGGGCTTGTGCACCATGAGCCTTGCCGGGGTTTGCGACGCCGCCGCGGCTTGGCTCATTAAACCCGCTCTGGACGATATTTTCGTCAACAAGAGCATCGGCGCCCTTTACCTCATTCCCCTGGCTTACCTGATTGTGGCCGGCTCCAAGGCCTTGCTGAAGTTTTCCCAGAATTATCTTATGGACTATTCGGGTATACGAGTGCTGCAAACTTTGCGCGCCGAGCTTTACAACAAGGTAGTCCTTCTTCCTCTGCGTTTTTATGAGCGGGAGCCGGTCGGAGTGCTCATGTCGCGCATACAGAACGATGTGGCCGCGATATGCTCCAGCATGCCTGCCGCCGTGCTGATCGTCCGTCAGATTATCAGCCTGATCAGTCTGGCCTGCGTAGTTTTCTATCAGAATTTCCACCTAGCCCTGATGGCTGTTGCCGTGCTGCCGTTGGCCTTTTTCCCCTTTGTGCATTTCAGCGGGCGCGTACGCAAGCTGGCCGGCAGGGGTCAGGCTCAGACCGGGATGATTTTTTCCCAACTGCAGGAAATCTTGAGCGGCATACGGGTCGTCAAGTCTTATTGCATGGAACAGCAGGAACGGCAGCGCTTTGATGCGGAGAACAAACGCCTTTTCCGCATTTCGTTAAAATCCACGCTGGCCGGGGAATTGTCCTCTTCCACGATGGAGGTGGTAGGCGGACTGGGGGTGGGCATCGTCCTTTTCATAGGTGGAATGCAGGTCATTGAAGGCGTTTCGACCCCGGGGGCTTTTTTTTCTTTTATCGCCGCCCTGGTTATGATGTACGGTCCGGTGAAGCAGTTGAACGCCGCCAACCTCACCGTTCAAGGTGCTCTGGCCGGGGCGGAACGGGTGTTCGGCTTTCTCGACGATACGGAAAAAATCGCTGAAAGAGGCGGAGACAAGAAAGCGCAGACGCCTTTTGTCGAACTCAGGTTTGAAAACGTTTCTTTTTCCTATCCTGACGGGACGCTTGCCCTGAAAGACATATCCTTTGCCGTGCGGGCCGGGGAGCGATTCGCCCTGGTCGGGCCGTCCGGCGCCGGGAAAACCAGTCTGGTCAACCTGATACCCCGCTTTTATGATTGCCGGACAGGGCATATTCTGCTAAACGGCCTCCGCCTTGAGGAATATGATTTGACTTCGTTGCGATCCATGATTTCCGTAGTTTCCCAGGACACATTTCTTTTTAATCTTTCCGTGCGCGACAACATACTCTACGGAACCGTCGGGGCGGATGAAAAAACCTGTATGGATGCGGCCGTAGCGGCCTATGCCGATGAATTTATACAAGCGATGCCCCACGGTTACGACACCATAATAGGTGAGCGCGGAGTAAAGCTTTCCGGCGGGCAGAAGCAGAGGCTGACGATAGCCAGGGCGCTGGCCAAGAACGCGCCCCTGCTTATTCTGGATGAAGCCACCAGCGCTTTGGATACCCAATCGGAGCGAATAGTGCAAAAAGCTCTGGATAACCTGATGCGCAACCGGACCAGCATAGTGATCGCCCACCGCCTGTCCACGATAATAGATGCGGATCGCATCCTTGTGCTTGACAAAGGCCGGATTACGGCTCAGGGCGCACACAGCGAACTGATTAAAACCTCGGCCCTGTACTCGGCTCTCTACAAGCGGCAGTTCCATACGACAGGGCGCGGAGAGGGCGTTTGCGCCGCCGGTTCGGAACCGGCGGAACACATATGAGCATGCCTTCCTCTTTGCCGACCCGGCCGATCAACATCCTTTACCGTCTCTGGTGCTCAAGTCTGCGCATCGTGCAAACCGGGCGCGAAATGCTTGACGGTTTCGACGCGCAAGACAGGATAATGTTGTTCGCCCTTTTCCATGACGAGCTTTTTTCCCTGATGCACGTGCGCGAGAACCTGCGCCTGGTCACGGTGGTCAGCCGCAGCAGGGACGGTGAATATCTGGCCCGACTGCTCCAGTCCCTGGGCTTGAAAACCGCCAGGGGTTCGAGTTCCCGCCACGGAACTTCCGCCTTGCGGCAGATCGCCCGCATAATGCGCGAGGACAAGCATCACGGGGTTATTACCGTTGACGGACCGCGTGGTCCGCGTCACAAGGTCAAGCAAGGAGCGGTAATTCTCGCCTTCCGCACCCCGGCCCTGATGGTGCCGGTGCGCCTTTTCCCCAAGTGCGCGAAGAAATTCAACTCATGGGATCGGTTTCAGCTTCCTCTGCCGTTTACCCGCGTGGATATTGTTTTCGGAGAACCCTACGCGGTACGGGCCGCTGAATTGACTGACGGGACGATCCTCGCCGAATGCCTGGAACTTGAAAGACGCCTTAAAGCTTTACGTCCTCCGCGGCTCCTTTACGCCGGGCGGAAGGAGCGCGATTGTGCTTTATAGTACGCTGAGGAAATTGCTGACGGCCGCCGGGCGGGTTCCCTGGACCGCCTTGCGCCGCCTTGCGCGCATCCTGGCCTTTTTCTTCTGGCATTTCGCCCCGTCGCGTAGAAACGAGGCGGTCAATGCAATACATAAACATCTTAAAGTATCACATGAAGAAGCTTTGCGTCTAGCCAGGCAGAGTTTTGCGGAAAATTTTCTGTCGTTTTTGGAAATCCTGCATGCGAGCCGTTTTTTCACGGAACAATCGGTACGCGTTCTTTATACCCCGGAAGTGAAAGCGATGCTTCAAGCTGAAACGAGACCGGTTATTATAGCCACCGCCCATCTGGGTTCCTGGGAATTGATGCCCGGTCTGGCCGCGGATATTCTCCCTCAACGCGAGGGCATGGTAGTCGTGCGCAGCCGCAGGAACAAGACTTTGAACCGAATTATTGCCGAACTGCGCGGGGCGCGGGGCATGCTGGTCATAGACCATCGCAGGGCTGCGGAAATTCTGCTGCCCAAACTGCGCAATGGAGGCGTCGCGGCTTTTCTGGTGGATCACAACACGAACCGCAGGGAAGCAGTCTTTCTGCCTTTTCTTGAGGACACGGCGGCAGTGAATATGGGGCCGGCCAGCATCGCCCTGCGCGCCAAAGCGGCTGTGTATCCTGTTTTCCTGCTGCGGGACGGCAAAGGCGGACATGTCCTGCATATGCTGGCGCCTTTGCATACGGAAAATCTGGAGGGAAACGTACGGGAACGGGTCGTGAAAACAGCGCGTTTTTACACCGAAGCTGTGGATAAAATGGTGCGCATGTATCCGGAACAATGGTTCTGGATGCACAGACGCTGGAAGACCAGAGAGGATTAGAGCAATTTCACTTTGAAATTGCTCTGGCGGCCGCGCGAGCGGACGCCCGCCGCGAAGGCGCAAACGCAATTTATTTGCGCGGTTAAGCGCCGGAGCGGGCGCGGCCTGAAGATAAACCCTGTATAATCTCAAAGTTAAAGTGAATTAAGCAGTTCAACTTTGAAAAGTTGGACCGCTCTGCAGGGATTTGCTTGCAATTCCTTGCCGCGAAATGCTTACAGGCGAGCGAAGCTCGCCTGTAAGCATTTCAAGCGTAAAATGCACTAGTCCGCATCCTCCGGCAGACAGGGACGCAACGTATAGTCGCTGATATGGCGCAGGGGGATATAGGTTTTCGCCCCGTCCGGGGCCTCGATGCAGAGGGCGTCATGGTCCGTGGCAAAGCAGGAGAGGCAGGTGAAAGACAATGTCCCTCCCGCCGTAAAATGCACGGAAACGCTCTGCAGAGAAGGAGCGGCCCTGTATCTGGCGATACTTACGGCTGTGGAAATGTTCCGGAGCAGGAGAGATCGCCAGGCGTCCTCCAAAGCGAGGCGGTTATCTTCAGTGTCGTGTTCCGGACAAAGGGCGAGCTTATGGCTGTCCCCGGCCGGAACGAACCCTTCAGTCCAGCCGGTGGAGGCGTCACGTCCGCATATCCAGCAGGGTATCATGGCCGGAGGAAGGGGGTGGTTGTTTGCGCAGGCAGCCAACGGCGTTTTCAAAAATTTTCAGGCCCTTGTCGCCGCTTTCTCCGCGCGTCCAGGCCGGATGATTGGTAGGGTGGTTGTATGCTTCGGGGTGGGGCATGAGCCCGAAAATACGCCCGGAAGGGTCGCAAAGTCCGGCTATGCCGAGCGGCGAACCATTGGGATTGTCCGGATATTCCTCCGTGGGCAGTCCGGATTTCCGATCCGCGTATTGCACCGTTACGAGGTTTTCCGCAACCAGGCGCTCAAGCAACGCGAGCCCTCCGGGCACGAGTTTGCCTTCCCCGTGCCGCACCGGGAGGTAGAGGGATTCGATGCCTGTGGTAAACAGGCAGGGGCTGTTTTTATTGACGGCCAGCCTGCACCAGCGATCCTCAAAGCGGGCGGAGGTGTTGTTGGCAAGAGAGACCTGGCGCTCCAGATATCTTCCGCCAAGGGCAGGCAGCAGCCCCAGTTTCACCAGGAGTTGAAACCCGTTGCAAATGCCGAGAATGAGCCCGCCGTCGCTGATGCATGAGAGCAATTGTTCGACAAGAGGGATGCCTTTTTCCGGCCGGGAGTATTTCCAGCGTTGCGCAGCCGCCTGAGCCGCGCCCAAATCATCCCCGTCCAGAAATCCTCCGGGGAAAATCAAAAAATTATAATCTCCTATAAGAACGCGTCCTTTGATTATGTCGGCGAAATGCGCTATGTCCGCAACCGCCGCGCCGGCAAGCAGCGCGGCATGCGCGCATTCCTTTTCGCAGTTTACACCGTATCCGGTAATGACAAGGGCGCGCGCGTCGTTCATGGCCATATCAGAACGCCGGGAAGGAATATTTTCATTTTCTTTTCATGCGGCATATAGTAGAAAAAAGAGCGCGGGCGATCGCAATATTGCCTTGTCAAAAGCCGCCCTGCGGGCAAAAATCCCGGCAGTTTTTGCCAGCGCCCGGCAAAACATGTGGCCGCCCGCAGGCCGGGCGGAATGCGGTTTTCTTGTCCTTGGCGATCTTCTCCTGAGCGGCCGGGGCATCATGATACGGCCATAATACGCCGTCTTGCAGAGGGACGTCAACCTTTCTGAACCGGCGGCTGGAGCGGTTTAACTTTGAAAATGTACAAACCGCTCTGTGCGGCGGCGGGCGGATTTACCCGGAAATCGTCCCGGAGGCAATATCTAATCCTCGCCGTCCGGTTGACGGCGCTTCCGGCAATTTGACAAACACGGGTGCGAGCTATGCGGGAAACAAAATTCATATTCATTACCGGCGGCGTTCTTTCCTCACTGGGCAAAGGCATGGCGGCCGCTTCGCTCGGAACGCTGCTGAAAGCGAGAGGCCTGAGCGTTACCATCCAGAAACTCGATCCCTACATCAACATAGACCCCGGCACCATGAATCCGACCCAGCACGGCGAGGTTTTCGTCACCGACGACGGCGCGGAAACCGATCTGGATCTCGGACACTACGAGCGCTATCTGGGCACGGCCTTGTCGCAGAAAAACAACTATACATCAGGCAGCATATATTACAGCGTGATTACCAAGGAAAGGCGCGGGGACTATCTGGGGGGTACGGTTCAGGTTATCCCGCACATCACCGATGAAATCAAGCTGGCGATCTGCGGTCTTGCGGAAAATAAAACCGATGTGGCCATCGTGGAAATAGGCGGCACGGTAGGGGACATAGAAAGCCAGCCTTTTCTTGAAGCCATCCGTCAACTGCGCGGCGATCTCGGGAAAGACCGCTGCCTCTTCATACATCTGACCCTGGTGCCGTATCTGGCGGCGGCGGGAGAGCATAAAACCAAGCCTACGCAGCACAGCGTAAAAGAGCTGCGCAGCATAGGCATCCATCCGGATATCATTTTATGCCGTTGCGAAACCCAGGTTTCTTTGGAACTCAAACGTAAAATAGCTCATTTCTGCGATGTGGACGAAGACGCAGTGTTTTCTTCGGTGGATGTGGACAGCGTGTACAAGCTTCCCCTGGAATTCTACAAAGAGGGTCTGGATCAGAAGGTTGCCATCATGCTTCGCCTTCCGGCCCGGAACGCCGGTTTGAGCGCTTGGGAACATCTTGTCTCGGTTCTTTCCAATCCTAGGGACAGCGTCACGATCGGCATTGTGGGCAAATACGTTTCCCTCAAGGAGGCGTACAAGAGCCTGCACGAAGCCCTTGTGCACGGGGGGATCGCCAATGAGGCAAAAGTCAACCTCAAATATATAAATTCTGAAGAAGTCACATCGGAGACAGAGGCGCGCGTCTTGGCCGGGCTGGACGGGATTCTGGTGCCCGGAGGTTTCGGCGAACGCGGCGTTGCCGGTAAAATAAGCACCGTGCAGTATGCCCGGGAAAATAACATACCTTTTTTCGGCATTTGCCTGGGGCTGCAATGCGCGGTCATTGAATTCGCGCGCAACGTATTGGGGCTTGAGAGGGCTGATTCCGAAGAATTCGCGCCGGATGCGGAACACAAGGTCATCTACCTGATGACGGAATGGTTCGATTATCACAAAAACGCCAGGGTACGCCGCGACAAGAACTCCGACAAAGGCGGAACCATGCGTCTGGGAGCTTACCCCTGCCTAATCAGGGAAGACAGTCTGGCCTTTGCGGCTTACGGGAGCAAAGCCATCAGCGAACGCCACCGGCACCGTTACGAGGTGAACAACAAGTACAGAGACGCTCTGGAAGCCGGGGGGCTTGTCTTAAGCGGGCTCTCTCCGGACGGAGATCTTGTGGAAATGATTGAACTGCCCGGTCATCCCTGGTTTCTCGGCTGCCAGTTCCATCCGGAATTCAAGTCCACGCCCATGAATCCGCACCCCTTGTTCCGGGATTTTGTGCGGGCCGCCTTGAAAAACGGCCGGGTTGGACGGGATCGGGACTTTGGCGAGTCTGCAGGCATCAAGGATGATTTTTCGTCATGATCCTCGCCTGTTTTGCTAGCAGCGCCGAACTGTATGCCGGGCTGCGGGCGCGGCCTTTTTTGATCGCCGGCCCCTGTGTGCTTGAAAGTTACGAACTGGCGCTTGAAACCGCCTTTGCGGTCAAGGAGGCCGCCATCGCCGCCGGTCTGCAGGTTGTGTTCAAATCATCCTATGACAAGGCGAACCGGACTTCGGAAGGGAGCTTCCGCGGCCCCGGCATGAGCCGCGGTCTGGAGTGGCTGGCCCGGATCCGCGGCGAAACCGGCCTTCCGGTGCTTACGGATATACATGAGACCACTGACGTGGATTCTGTGGCGCAAGTCGCGGATATTCTTCAGATACCCGCCTTTTTGTGCCGTCAGACGTCTTTGTTGCTTGCAGCAGGCAAAAGCGGCAAAATAGTCAATATCAAGAAAGGGCAGTTCCTGTCGCCCCAGGATATGGAACAGGTCGCCGCCAAGATTGTTTCCTCGGGAAACGACAAGGTCCTTCTGACCGAACGAGGAACCACGTTCGGCTACAACAATCTGGTCGTGGACATGCGTTCCTTTCCCATAATGGCCCGCGCCGGGTTTCCGGTGATAATCGACGCCACGCATTCCGTGCAGTTGCCGGGCGGGCAGGGCGCTTCGTCCGGCGGAGACAGAAGCATGGTCCCGACCATTGCCCTGGCGGCGGTGGCGGCCGGCGCCGACGGTGTTTTTCTGGAATGCCACCCTGATCCCGATCGGGCTTTGTGCGACGGACCTAACAGCCTGAAATTGGCGGATTTGCCGAAAATGTTGAAGCGGCTCGCCGCCATATGGAGCTTGACTCGTGAACGATAATCCCGGCTCTTTCTTTTTTCCCGTTCAGGCTGCGGCCGATATCCGCCTCCTGATTCTGGACGTGGACGGGGTGCTTACAGACGGGGGACTTTACTACGATTTGCAGAATCAAGTCATGAAGCGTTTTGACGTGCAGGACGGCCTGGGGATCAAACTCGCACAGGAAGCTGGCATAGCCATTGCGGTGATCACCGGACTGGATTCCCCGGCGGTCGCCGCCCGCATCCGCGATCTCGGCATTACCGACTATTTTCCCGGTTTCCTTGACAAAAAAGCTTGTCTCGAGAAACTTAAAGAAAAACATCAACTACGCTGGGAGCAAATGGCTTACCTGGGCGACGACTGGGTGGATCTCTCCGTGATGGACATGGTCGGACTGCCTATGGCGGTTGCGAACGCCCAGCCGGAGGTCAAGAACATAGCCGGATACGTCACCGTCGCCAAGGGAGGCCAGGGCGCCGTGCGCGAGGTGATTCGCCATCTGCTTATGGCTCAGGGGAAATATGACGCTGTGCTTGCCGCATGGAGCAAGGCGTGCTGAAAAAACGGGTCGCCCTGTTTCTTGTTTTCTGCTGCCTTATCGCTATTGGAGGCGCGATACTGTCGACCGACAAGGAGGATGCGCGCGAGTCGTCCGGCGAGGATAAGGCCGGGGAAATCGTGGCAAAAACCGGAAACGATGAGGACGCGGCATTAAATCTTGACATAAAAACAGTCCTGCTGAGCCAGGGGGAAGGCGGCATCGAATTGTGGCGTCTCAAGGCAACATGGGCCAAGCTGTTGAAACACAACGACTTGATAATTGTTGAAGCGCCCAATCTTACCTATTTTATGAAAGAGGAAGGGAAAACTCTGTTGGTGATATCCAAAACAGGGGATATCGAGCAAAAATCCAGGATTATACGATTTATAGACAATGTGCGAGTGACCCAGGACGATAAATTGTTTACCGGGGATTTGCTTGTGTATAACGGTACGCAGAAATCCATGCTTTTCCCCAGCGGCGTTGATTTCAGCGATGCCGGAATAAACGCCAGGGCCGATTCTCTTATCTGGCTTATTGATCAGAAATTTATCACGGCCATGGGGAATGTGTCAGTGGAATTTGCACGTTCCGAAAAACTGTTTGTTAAATAATAGGAATGTTAAATGTTCAACTTTTTGCTGCGTTACCCATTATTTGCGCTGAGCGTTGTCCTGTTTTCGGTCTGTCCGGTTTTTGCCGCGAACACCGGGGACAAGATCGCTACATTGATAACTTCCAGCAGAATGGATTATGACGCCACCGCCCAGACAGTTTTGTTTTCCGGAAACGTCCATGTGACAAGACCGGACTTTGAGCTATGGTCCGACAAAATGACCGTCTACCTTGAAAAGTCTTCGAAGACGCAGGCGGTTCCTGAAACCGTAGGAATGGAGGCAGGGGACATTGATCGGATCGTGGCCGAAGGTTCCGTGAGAATGCGTAGCGATAAAAAACGCGGAACCTGTGACAAGGCTACGTACTACTCAAAAAATGAACATTTTGTCATGGAGGGTTCTCCAGAACTCCGGGACGAGCGGCAGAGCGTTATTACAGGTGGAACCATAGTGCATAATTTCACCACGAACCATAGTGAAGTGCTGAACACATCCAGAGTGGTCTTTTACACCCCGGATAAAAAAGAAGGTTCCGGAGCGCGAAGCGCAGCCCCGACGCCGGGGAAAAAGACGCGGTGAACCTTGGCGGAAAATGCCTGCTGCAGGCGAAAGAACTGCGCAAACGCTATGGAGACCGCGAGGTGGTGCGCGGAGTTTCCTTTGAAGTGCGGAACAGAGAAATCGTCGGTATTCTCGGACCCAACGGCGCCGGCAAAACCACCAGTTTTTACATGGTGATCGGTATCCAGAAACCTACGAGCGGCTCAGTTTATATGGACGGGGCGGACATAGCCGGCCTGCCCATGCACGAGCGCGCAAGACGGGGTCTGTCCTATCTGCCTCAGGAGAGCTCGGTGTTCAGGCGCCTAAGCGTGCTGGACAACCTGCGCATAATTCTGGAGTATACGGATATGGACAGAAGCGAACAAAAAAAAAGGGCCGACCGTCTGCTTGAGGAATTCGGCATAGCCCATCTGCGGGATTCATTGGCCGCGCATCTTTCCGGAGGAGAGCGCCGCCGTCTGGAGATCGCCAGGTCCTTAATCCGGGATCCTGAATTCATCTTGTTGGACGAGCCATTCGCAGGCATCGATCCTCTTGCGGTCGACGATATCCAGTCCCTCATCAGGGATCTGAAAGACAGGGGAATCGGCGTGCTGATCTCCGACCATAATGTACGCGAGACGCTCAGCATTTGCGACCGCGCCTATCTGATGCACGAAGGCGTGATCATAGTACAGGGAACGCCCGGTGAGGTTGTTTGCGATCCCAGAGCCAGGCGGGTGTATCTGGGAGAAACTTTTCAGATGTAGTTTTTTTGTTGTCTCAATATTAAAGTTAACATAATTTACATTATGGGCGTTTCCCGTCGCGCAAAACCTGGCCGGCAGCAATGATGCCCTCACATCCGGATTTAATCGCCCGATCCGCGATTTCCCGAAGCGACAGGTTCCTGTTCTCAAGAATACGCAGTAACATGGGCAGGTTTACGCCTGTGACAACTTCCACGTCCGTGCGCGAACCCAGAAGCGACAAGCTCAAGTTTGTGGGTGTGCCGCCGAACATATCCGTCAGCACAAGCACGCCGTGTCCGTTACTCAGTAATTTTACCGCGTCTTGCAGCCGTGACACCACCTCCGCCGTTTCCAAGGTCGAATCCACCTGTATGCAGGTACAATCCTGAACCGGCCCGCTGATGAATTCCGCGGCGCGCAACAAGGCGCTGCCGTAGTCCAGGTGCGTGACTATGATTATGCCGGCCTGCGGTGATTTGCTTATGGCGTCAGACATTATCGTTTCCTCCGTCATATTTCTCCTCTGTCTCCTCTTGCGGCGCGCGCTTGGAGCGACCGGGCGCGGCGAACGGCGACCTGCTTGCGGCGGGCGCGCCTCAACGCCTTTCCCGTGCCTTTCTGAAAAAGCCGTTTTTGAAACGTGCTTCGCCGTCAGGCGACAATCTCAAGCGTAAAATGCTCTATCCGAGCTCCAGATGCCGGTGTTCCAACGTGGGAGAATAGTTTTTTTCTCTGAACGCCTCGGCAAGGGCTTCAGCCACGGCAACCGAGCGGTGTCTGCCGCCGGTACAGCCGATAGCCACGGTAAGCCTGTAGCGTCCCTCTTTTTCGTTCTGTTTCAGAATAAATTCCAGAAATGCCAGAAGTTTGGTAAAAAACTTCCGGCCCTGGCCGTTTTTAAGAACGTAATCCCGCACCGGCGCATCCAACCCGGATAAGGGTTTAAGTTCAGGTATGAAATAAGGATTCGGCAGAAAGCGCAAATCGAAGACCATATCCGCTTCGGACGGGGTTCCGTATTTGAAGCCGAACGTGACAAGATGGATTTTGAGATTTCGTGTGAGTTTGCTGAACATGCCCCATTTGGTCTGGATAAGGCGGCGCAGATCGTGGATGGAATGAGACGAGGTATCCATAACCAGATCCGCGCTTTTGCGCAGGTGCCGCAGGCGATAGCGCTCCTGCGCCATGGCCTGCTCAAGCCCCAGACCCTCTTTTTCCAGAGGGTGCGGTCTTCTCGTGGTCGCATAGCGTTTCAGAAGGATATCGTTGTTCGCTTCAAAAAAAATGACGCGGGGAACAAAGCCCTGAGAGGTCAGATCGTTCAGCGCCCCGTCCCAACCTTGAAGGAAATCGCTTTGGCGCAAGTCCATCCCCAGAGCCACACCCCGGTATTTATCCAGGCCGTGTTCGCGGATCATCTTCGCCATGGGCACGGCAAATTCCACCGGCAGTCCGTCCACTGTAACGAAATTCATGTCCTCGAACACTGCCAGAGCGGTGCTTTTCCCGGAACCGGACAGGCCTGTTATGATGACCACCGCGATATTGTTCGCCCCGGCAGCGACAGAAAGCGATCCTGACGGAGAGACCCCGACTGCCATGCAAAATCCCGCCTATTCCCCGGGGTCGATGAGGCCGAACCCACCCTGCTTGCGCCTGTACAGAACATTTATTCTGTCGGTTTCGGCATTGATGAAAATAAAAACCGCGTCATCCCTTTGCCGCATCTGCAAAGCCGCCTCGTCCGCGAACATCGGCTTGGGCTCCACCTGCTCGCTCACTATAACGGGCACCTCTTCCTCTCTCTCCTGCGGCAAAGGGTTTTCCGGGTCTACGCTTGCCGCGCCGGGGCTTTTCCGGGACTCACGCCTTTTCTCGCGCATGCGGTCCACATGTTTTTTTAGTTGGGCCTCGATTTTATCCTTGACCAGATCGACAGTGGCATACATATCCGAGGATTGTTCCACAGCCGATATGGAGATGCCGTCGCCGGCCAGCAACACGTCGGCTTTATGACGGAATTTGTCCACGGTGAGTACGGCGGTCAGGTCTATATTGCCGGCACGATGAAGGAACCGCCCCAGTTTTTTAAACCGATGCTCGGCATAAGAACGCAGATGCGCTGAAGGTTCAAAATTTTTAAAAGTCAAGGCAATGTTCATATAACCTCCTTGTGTATGAACAGGCCGGGCTCGCTCCGGTCTTCCGACGGTCAAAAAAACATTCTTCGCTTGGATGAGGAAGGTATTCCCAGGGCTGTGCGATACTTAGCAACCGTTCGCCGCGCGATGCTGACCTTGAGTTCTTCCTTGAGAAGTTCGCCGATATATTCGTCACTCATCGGCGCTTTTGGGTCTTCTGCGGCAATGTATCGTTTAATCAACGATTTTACGCTTTCGGAACCGACTTCCGTGCCGTCGTCCAGAGACAGCGAACTGTTGAAGAAAAACTTCAACTCAAAGGTTCCGTACGGCGTGGCCGCGTATTTATTGGAAGTTATGCGGCTGATTGTGGATTCGTGCATATTTATGTCATCCGCGATATCTTTGAGAATCAAGGGCTTGAGACAGGAAATACCGTTCAGGAAAAAGTCTTTCTGGAAACGGACGATGCTTTCCATAACCTTGTAGAGCGTGCGCTGCCTTTGGAAGAGACTCTTGATCAACCATTCAGCCGCATGTTTTTTTTCCTGATAATATTCCCTGTCGGCGATGCTGGCCGTTTTAATACTGTCCGGGTAAAGCGAGGACAACTGAAGCCGGGGAAGCCCGTCCTCGTTGAGTACGATGATGAAGTCGTCGTCCATGCGGTATACATAGACATCGGGAGAAATATAGGTCGGTTCGCTGCCGCCGAAGCTGGCGCCTGGCATGGGATCGAGCCCCTGGATTATGTCCAGGTATTCTTTCAAATCTTCAAGCGTCAGTTTAAATTTGCGCAAAATAGTTTTATAGCGCTTTGCTTCCAGGTCTTCCAAGTGTTCGGTCACCAGTGACACCAAGACTGGATCCCGGTCATAGTGCAAATTTTCAAGCTGGATGAGCAGACATTCCTGCGGGGTTCGCGCGGCCACTCCCACCGGGTCGAAACGCTGAACTGCGGCCAGGACTTTTTCGGTTTTCTCGACAGTAGCTCCGGCCAGGGCGGCCAAATCCTGGATCGAGGCCTGCAGATAGCCGGAAGAACTCAAGTTTCCTATGATTGCTTCGCCGATGTTCATTTCTTCGTCCGTAAGGCGGGAGAAGCGCAACTGCCAGGCGAGATGTCCCTCAAGGGTCCGCGTCCCCGCATAGCGGGCCTCGAAATTGGCCCCGTCTTCCAGGCTTTCCATCTCATGCCGCGACGACTGCCTTGAGGTGCTGGAAAAATCGCCCAGATAATCCTCCCAGTCCGCGTTGCGGGCGACTTCCGCGCTATAGGCGTCCTTGTCGTCCTCGCCGCCGGGTCGCTTTTCCTCAGCGGGCTGGACGTTTTCCTCAATCACTTCCTCAAGAAAAGGGTTTTCCAGAAGTTCACTTTGCACCGTTTCCACCAGTTCCAGGCGTGAAAGCTGCAATAGCCGGATAGCCTGCTGCAACTGCGGCGTCATAATGATCTGTTGAGTCAGTTTCAATTGTTGGCGTAGTCCGAGATCCATGCGAAATCCTTATCTGTTTCATGCATATTGCCATAGTTTACTTTTTTATGCAAGCTTTGTGCCTTATTTGTCAAATATAATGTTTTCGCCGCTGCAAGCCATTCCGGAAGCTCTATGCAAGTGATTTTGATCAGGCGCGTTGACCGGAGACTGCGCTTTTCCGGCTCGGGCAAGTTCAACTTTGAAAAGTTGGACCGGTCCGCAAGGATTTACTTGCAAATCCTTGCCCCGAAATGCTTGTAGGCAGGCTTTGCCCGCCGTTAAACAAGTATTTCAAGCGTAACTGCTCTAGTGCCGCCTCTTCTCGAAGACCAGAAGGTTTTCCACGTGCGGGCTGTAGGGGAACATGTCCAGAGGCAGACTTTTCAGCGCCCGCCAGCTCCCGCTCAGGCGCAAGGCATCGCGTGCCTGACTTGCCGGGTTGCAGGAAACATAAAGCAGACGGCGGGCCGGCACGGCAAGCAGCAGTTCGATCAGGGCATCGGGCAGCCCAAAACGCGGCGGATCTGCAATGACGAGGTCCGGCGCAGGCAGATTGCACGCCGCATCGGGAAAATTCAGATCGCAGACATGAAAAAAACAGTTTGACAGGCCGAGGGCGCCGGCATTTTCCCGGGCACAGGCTACCGCTTCGGGCGAGACTTCAGCCCCGTGGACAAACGCCGCAGACCTTGCCAGAAACATGGCTATACAGCCGACCCCAGAGAACAGATCCCAGACAATATCCCTGGAACACGCCTTCGCCTCCCCGGCGACAAGTTCGAAAAGACGCAACGCGACCTTTGTGTTCGTCTGCAGAAAGGCATTGTATGGGGCTTTTGCCGTCACATGTCCGAAGGATTCAAGATAGGTATCCGAACCGAAGCTTTGCACTTTTTTTTCTCCATAGGCGATATCCGAACGCGCGCGGCGTTCCGTATGCACAAAACCCGTCAGGGCAAAGCGCTCCATCAGCCTCTCCCCCAGCATGTGCAGTTTCTCAAGCCGGGTGAAGCCTGCGCCGTCGTTGGCGATGTCGTCTCCCTGCCCCGCCTTGTCCCGGACAAGGTGGTCCGGTCCGCTGATAACCTCAATCAGCAGCTGTCGCCTGCCGTCTGGCATATATTCCGGGCTGTGCGCCACCAGCCTGCGCAGATAGCCGGGGTCTCCGGACAATGCCCCTTTCCCGGCGGCATTGCGCACAGGCTTCCCCCAAGCCGGAATGCCGAGACGATTTACTTCCCGGCGCACGTACTCCAGCAGCCGCATCACAGTCGCATCCTGGGCTACGCAATGAGTCGTCTCAATGAGCCTGAGTCCGTCTCTGCCGCGCAAGCCCAGGAGAACCTCGTCGTTCCCGGCCGGAGCGAATGCGTAGGATACTTTGGCGCGCCAGGCGAGTTTGCGTGCCGAGGGTTCTACGGGGCTTATATCTCCGAGTTCGAGTTTGCCGATGCGCGAAAGGCATTGCCGCACGTAATCACGCTTCCACTCAAGGAGTGCAGGATAAGAGCAGCGCTGTAAAACGCAACCGCCGCATTCGCGTACATGGGGGCAAAGCGCGGGCACCGCGTTCGGAGAGGGTTTAAGCACGCTTTCAATACGGGCGCGCAGCAGATTTTTTTTAACGCCTGTTATCCTGGCCCGGACAATTTCCCCAGGCAGACCTTCATCAAGGAAAACTACCCGGCCTGCGCTACGCGCGATACCTTCCCCTTTTACGCTCAGGTCGGAAATGACCAGGTTCTCCAGCGTATCGCCGACGAACGGTCCGGGTGAAAGCGCGTTTTCCTGTCTCATATATGCTCCGTGCCAAAACAAAAGCCGGCTGTCGCCGGCCTTTCCGTCATATCCTGTCCCGATCTGCGGATTTCCACATGGAGATCCGTCGCCCTCACAAATCAGAGCTGTTTAAGGAAGCGCTGATTAATCGAGGCTTCGCCGTTAGAGCAGTTTACGCTTGGGATTGTCGCTTAACGAGGAAGCAAATCCGCCTTGCGACAATCCCGCGACAAGAATTTGCAGGCAGATCCTTGCAGAGCGGTTTATATATTTCAAATGTCGCTCTAAGTGGCAAACTCAAGCGTAACATGCTCTAAAGCCAGGTGAACCAGTCGCGCCATGAGCCTTCACGTTGTTTGCGCGTGTCCTCCGCTTCATTTTCCGTGTTCAAAACGAAGGCAGCCTTGGATTTTTCGAGAGCAAATTCATATATTTCAGTAACATCTTGATATTTGTCGATGATTACTTTGTACCTCGCCAAGGCCGATGCATAGCGTCCCATGCGATAATAAAAATCCGCGTAGAAAAGCTCGTGTTCGGCCATCAATCTGCGGCATTCCTTCATTTTTTCTGTGGCTACCGCGGCATATTCCGTATTTGGATAACTTTCGAGCAGACGCTGAAAATAGGAATAGGCTTCAACAATAGGCTCCGAGGGTCGATCAATGGAGGGGTAGCCGTTCATGCTGGCCATGCCTATATTGAACAGTACATAGGGGATCGCCTGATGCCTGGGATGCAAACTTTCAAATTCCTTATAGGCTTCCACGGCCGCAGGCCACTCTTCATCCAGAAAATAGCAGTCAGCCAGGGAAAGCTCGGCTTCCACTGCGTATGGACTGAAGGGGAAATTATCTTTCAATTTTGAGTAAAATTTGCTTGCTCCTATGTAATTCTTGTCACGCATGGCGTCATTGCCGGCTTCGAAAAGTTCCTGGGCAGTATCCTCTCCCGGCGGCAGATAAAACCAGTCGATGATACCGCAGCCGGAAAGCAGGAGCAGCATGATGAAAACGCAGAAAAACCGCGCCGGTTTATCCATGAGCGTGTTCCAGGTATGAATTCGCCGCATTGGCGGCGGTTGCGCCCTCACCGGCAGCCGTTATGATCTGGCGGCAGAGTTTGGAGCGAATGTCTCCCGCCGCGAAAACACCGGGCAGGTTGGTACGCATCTCCG
This sequence comes from Desulfovibrio sp., assembly GCA_031288535.1. Lineage (GTDB taxonomy): Bacteria > Desulfobacterota > Desulfovibrionia > Desulfovibrionales > Desulfovibrionaceae > Frigididesulfovibrio. Next base: position 79,044 of record JAITRF010000060.1, read on the forward strand.
TGTCCGTTATCACAAAACCTTGCTCGTCGCGGGCGATTTCCGCAGGCAAAAAGCGTGAAAGCGGTTCGAAACCTACAAAAACAAAAAGACCGTTCAAGGGTAGAAATTCTTCTTTGCCCGTGTCCAGTCTTTTAAGGCTGACACCTTCCAGCTCTTTTTCCCCATGCAGGGCTGAAATCACAGTGTTCATCTCAAAAACGACGTTTTCTGCCGACTTCAGCCTGTCCACGTAAAGAGGGGAGGCTCGAAAGGCGTCTCTGCGGTGCACAAGATGCAGTTTTGACACTATTTTTGTCAGATGCAGGGCTTCCTCCACTGCCGAATTGCCGCCGCCGGCCACTCCCACTACCTGTCCCCTGAAAAAATTTCCATCACACATCGCGCAGTGGGAGATACCGCGGCCCAGCAGGCGATCTTCATCCGGCAGACCGAGTTTACGGTGGCGAACGCCGGAACAGATAACGACGCTGTCAGCTTCCAGCCAGTCCCCGTCAACATGCAGCAGCTTGCAGTCTCCGTCAATTTTCAGTTCGGATATTTCGCCCTGGATCCGCGTCAGACCGGCACAGGCCCCCAGCTGTTCCGCGAATAAATCCGCCAGTTCATATCCTTTGATTCCCTTGGGAAAACCGGGATAGTTTTCCACCTCGTACGTTTGCAGTAAAAGACCGCCGGGCGCGAGTTGTTCCGCCAAAGCTGTCTTTATTCCGAAGCGGGCGAGATAAAAGGCCGCCGTCATCCCGGCGGGCCCCGCTCCGATAACTACGGCCTCAAAGTGTTTCATCCGGCCAGGACCTTCTGATTTATAATCTCCCGGAGATTGGCCTTGGACACCGCCCCGGTGATCTGGTCGACAATCTGGCCCTTGTCGAAAATGATCATGGTCGGAATGGCGCGTATGCCATATTTGGCGGAGGTGACGGGATTTTCGTCCACATTGAGTTTGTAGACGGACATCTTTCCTTCATATTCGACGCTTACATCTTCTATCACCGGACCAACCGAGCGGCATGGGCCACACCAGGGCGCCCAGAAATCAACCAGAACCGGTAACGGCGATTGAATGACATCTTTTTCAAAATCGCCATCTGTCACCGCTTTTGCCATAGCGTTCTCCTTCCAGCTTTAAAATTTGCCAAACTCAGCCTTGAATCTTGGGGCAACAATAGTCGGCAGGCACTTCGCTGTCAACACAATTCCCCTGCCGTGATGCGCAAGCATCGCCCGAATCGCTGCTGTCCTCATCTCTACAGCTCGAAGACTTGCCTACGGCTGGCGATCCCTCGGCGAGGTTTGGGACGGAGCCCCAATTAATCAGCCCTTCATTAGGGAAACACTGATTTATTTTTGAGATGGCTTTGCCTCCTATACACCCAATAGATATTTCAACAAGTTACTATCGAGGGGGTCCGGGGGAAATCATTTCCCCCGGCGGGGTTTGGGGCAGAGCCCCAATTAATTAGCCCTTCCTTGGATCAGACACGTTTCGAGCCAAGACCGCCCTGCCCGCTCCGGAACATGTCCTGCGGAACAGGGGTGCCGCGCGGCACGGCCCGCATGTCCAAATCGTGCTCATATCCCATATCGGCCAACAGTGATCCCAGATAGGCGATCATGGCCCCATTGTCGGCGCACAACTCCGGAGGCGGGACGTTAAACTCAAGGCCGCGTTTCGCCGCAATTTTCCCGACACTTGGGCGCAGCAGGGAATTGGCCGCAACCCCGCCAGCCAGGATCAGGCTCTGAACATCGGCATTTTCCCTTCCGTTCAGGGCTTCTTCCACCCTCAGACAGAGACAGTCGACTACCGCCTGCCGGTACGAAGCGCAGGTATCAGCCAGGCTTTGCCTGGTCTGCCTGTCCCGCGGCAGGGACAATTCCCCGCTTTGCACGTCAAATGACGCTTTGAGTTCCGGATGCCGGGAAACATGGAGCCACATGGCGGTCTTCAAACCGCTGAAACTGAAATCCAGGTTGTCCTTTCCGGTATGCGGGCGTGGGAAAAGCCTCGCTTCTTCAACGCCGTCCTGTGCCAGACGATCAATGTGCCTTCCGGCCGGATAAGGAAGGCCAAGCATTTTCCCGGCTTTGTCAAAGGCCTCCCCTGCGGCGTCATCAAAGCTTTTCCCCAGAACGGCGAATTCGTCCGGCCCCTCTACCCTGTAAAGCAGGGTGTGCCCGCCGGAAACCAGGAGCGCCAGCGCCGGCAAAGTCAATTTGTTCTTTAAGCCAGCGGCGAAAACATGGGCGTGCAGATGATTGATCCCTATAAAGCGCACACTTCTCCCCAGTGCGAAAGCCTTTGCAAAGGCGACGCCCACCAGAAGACTGCCGAGCAACCCCGGCCCTCTGGCCGGACAGACGAGTTCGATATCTTCCGCCCGTACCCCGGTACGCTCAAGAAGACGATCAAAGAGGCCGCCGATATTTTTGGCGTGTTCGCGCGAAGCGAGTTCAGGCACAACGCCGCCGAACAGGGCGTGCAGCTCGTTCTGGCTCCACGTCTCCTGCCCCAGAATTTCAGCGTCGGCGACAAGAGCCAGAGACGTGTCGTCGCATGAGGTCTCTATCCCGAGACAAAGCACGGCAAAGGCCCCTGTCCTGGTATCATGTGTCTGGCTGTACGCTTAATCAAGCTCAAGCGTTACTTTAATATTTCCATAACGTGTTCGACATCGTTTTTTGAGCCTATAAACAGCGGAACGCGTGTATGCAGGGTATCGGGCACGATCTCCAGAATGCGCCGGTGACCGTCCGAGGCCACGCCTCCGGCCTGTTCGGCCAGCATGGCCATTGGCGAGGCTTCGCACAAAAGACGAAGTTTGCCCCGCGGGTGGTCCGGTATTTTGTAGTCCATAGGATACATGAAAATTCCGCCCTTGAGCAACGTACGATGGAAATCGGCCACCAGTGAACCTACATACCGGTGCGTGTAGGGTTTGCCGCGCGGATTGTCCGTGCCTTTGAAAGATTGTACCGCCTTGGCCGTTTTTTCATCCCAAAACGTTACGTTGCCTTCATTTACCGAGTAGGTTCTTCCGGTTTCCGGGATTTGCATGTTGTTTTGCGAGAGCAGAAATTCCCCGACGCTGGGGTCCAGAGTAAAGGCATGCACGCCCTGCCCGGTCGTATAGACAAGCATGGTCGAGGGACCGTACATGACGTAACCGGCGCCCATCTGTTTATATCCCGGCTGAAGCACGTCGCTTTGGGTCACGTCCTGTTCCGGGGGGGAAATGCGGCGCAATATGGAAAAGATGGTGCCCACATTGATGTTGACGTCGATGTTTGAGGAACCGTCCAGCGGATCAAAAATAAGAATGTAGTCGCCGTGTGTGAACCTCTCCGGAATGGGGATTATATCCGCATTTTCCTCGGAGGCCATGGCGCACAACGCTCCGCTTCGCTGCATACGGTGGATGATGATCCGGTTGGCATAGGCGTCAAGTTTTTGAACATCCTCCCCTTGCACATTGATTTCGCCGGTTTCGCCCAAAACATCAAGAAGCCCGGCTTTGGTGACGTTTCTGGAGATAAGCTTGGCGGCCAGGATAAGGTCGTAAAGCAACTGCGTGAACATCCCGGTGGCCGTCGGGGATTGTTTCTGATGCAGAAGCAGATGCTCGGTTACCGTAATTTGTCTTTGCTGCTGAGACATGACACACCTCCGGAGGTTAAGGCTGTTCACCGGGAACGTCTGTAACAGCCTGCCGTTCAACGGCCTCAAGTCCATTTGCGCTACGACCCGATGCGGGTTGCGCAGGGGCGATGATCCGGGTCTCTTCCTTTTCTCCTTCGGCCGCCGGGGCTTGCTCCGCCGGCGGAGCTGCGGGCTCTGCCGCGGCACTGTCTTTTCTGGAGGCGGAGGTAACCGGAATGACGTACACCAAGGGGAGATTCCCGATATAGCGCGTTAACCAGAAAAAAGTCGAATCTCCGCTGCCTACGGTGCCCGATGACTTGTTTTCAAGAATATTTTTCCATTCATCGGTTCCGGCTCCGATGCCTCCCCCGAACCGCCCCTGCCACAGGATTCCGGCCGGAGTAAGCATGGCGAAACTGTCCGGATTCGGGCTCAAAGTGGCCAGCGTTGCCGGATCGAAATGGGCTACTATGATTCCGAGCAGATCTTCGCCGAAATAAACAGGATTGCCCAAGTAAATTTCCGGGCTGGAATCGCCTGTCTGAACATAAGCCCGCAGCATTCCCGGTCTCTGCTTCGGGTCTACTTCCAGCAGAGGCGAGGCATCGAAGACCTTGGCGAAATATTCGGGATAGCGGGAATTTACGACCCCGTCGCTTCCGACCAGCGCAACCCCGGAAATCCAGGGAAACCGCTGCACCATGGACAAAGCCCACTCAGGACTCGGATTGTGGTCGGTATTTTCCATTGCCCGGATCAATCTGGACAGTTCATTGTCAATGTTCAGCACGGCCTCGCCGAGGGCTATCTCGTAGTCGGTTCGATTGCCGGTATCGCTGAGATCTACCGTGGCCGGAGTGTTCAGATAATGCGTATACTGACGCTTGGTGAATTTCCAGGAATCTTTGAGCGTCTGATGGGATTGGCAGGCGCTTGCGGCCAGGCAGCCGCATACAAGAAACAGTAGAAGAATGTACCGCACCGCAGGACTCCCCAATAAGCTGTGTGTAGTTATCTGGCTCGGGCTTCCAGTCGTTCCGCCAAAGACTCCATGAGGTTGACGATCTTGAGGCTTTCAGAGCCGGGGAGAAAGGCTTTTTCTGCGGAAACTTCCGGTTCCGTGCCGGCATTGTTCAAACGCCTCGAAAGCTCGTCAATGCGCTGGGCAAGAGTAAGTTTTTCCTCCTCTGCCGCTGACTGAAGCAGTTCCTGGTAGATATCCAGGGCCCCCTGGACGTCCCCCTGCTCCGCAAGCACATCGGCCATAGAGCGGGTGCGCAGGGAGAAGGGTTCATCCGTTTCCTCCTCGTCGTCCGCAAGGCCGGGTTCATCCTCTGCTTCATTCGCGGCCGGCGCGGCAATTGCGGTTTGCAAAACCGCCGATGCCTCCGCCGGGCGGATTCCTGCGGAGGCATCGGCGGTCCGCTTTTCGTCAATGTGCGGCGATGCGCCGGCGTAACTCTTGCCGGACCCTGTTGCCGTCTCACCGGCGCTTAAAACGGCGTTCAAACCCCTGCTGATGATATCGCCCCAGCTTATGCTTTTTCCCTGCAAGGCGGCGCTGAAGAAACGCATGGCCAAAGACGCGTCGCGCATGAGCGGGTTGTCCGCTATGTTGTCGCACCAAGCCGACCAGAAGCCCGGATAGGAAGCGAGAATTTTACCCAGACGTTCAATTTCGGCGGCGACTTCGGCATCCGCCTGTTGCAGATGCAAAAGCTCCACCAGCAAAAGACGCGCCTCCACGTTGTCGGGATGGCGCAACAAACCCTGCTTGAGTGTAAGAACGGCTTCGGCGGCCTGCCCATCCGCCGCGAGCAGCTTGGCCAGCGGAAAAAATACCCTTGAGCCGGGTTCAAGTTCCAAAACCTCTCTGTACCAGTCAATTTTTTGTTTCATCTTGCCGGGTCTCCAGAGGTGTCGCCTGCCGCTTCCCCGGGGAATACATATAATATTTCGTCGTTCCGGACAAAATTCAGGCGGTTGCGGATCATTTTCTCAATGTATTTCGCATCGGACTGCAAAAGCCGTATTTCGCGGCTAAGCTCTATATTTTGTTCTCCGATACGGGCGATGCGTTCCTCCAGAACCTTGCTGCGCTCCTTCAATTCCGTGTAGGATATGGCGCCGCTCTTTCCCCAGATTAGGTTATATATGAGCACGAAACTCAGCATGATGGAAAGGGTGAGAACGATTCGGCGCGCAACCATCCTACTGCAACAGCCTTGCGGTTGAAGCTGGGTTGACCGCCGCCCGGTTGAGGTTTTCCTTAAGCTCCGCGAGGAACCGCCCTGTCGCCGCCTCTATGCGGCATACGTCCTGCTCTTCGACACATACGTATTCAAGCTGCTTGACGGCTTCCCTCAGGATGGTGAATTCCGACTGCAGGGCAAGGCCTAGATGCGTGCGCTCAATCTCTTCCTGAAGCTCCAGGATGGTCACAAGACAATTGCGCAACCGGCTGCCCAAGACGTCGGTTTTTGTGCTGTCGTTCTGTTCCGCCATCATCCCGCGGGCCTCCCGCGCCAGGTACGGTAAAAGGTTGCGAAATAATTGTAACCGGAAAATACCGTTAGTGCCAGAGAAATGTAAAGCACAATCATGCCCAGGCTGTGCACCGGAATACCGAATGTGTCGTAGTGAACGATCAGGGGCACCAGAGCGACTATCTGCAGGACGGTTTTCAGTTTGCCGTATACGTCGGCGGCTATGACCATGCCTTCATCCGCCGCTATCGCCCTAAGCCCCATCACCATGACATCACGGCAAATTATTATGACGGCTGCCCACCCCGGAACCCAGCCGTTGCCGACCAGCATGATCAAAACGGAATTGACTAGAATCTTGTCCGCAAGCGGGTCGAGGAACTTTCCCAGGTTGGTGATCTGGTTGTTCTGTCTTGCCAGACGCCCGTCCATGAGGTCCGTAAGTCCGGCCGCCACAAACAGCAGGCTGGCGACAAGACAGGTCCACCGGCCTGGACACATGAGCAGTCCGACAATAACCGGAACAATGACAATGCGGCTTAAAGTAAGTCTGTTGGGCAGATTGAAATTTATCATCGGCGCAGTTGTCCTGGCCCGGATATCGTCCGTGCGTACATGCTTCCCTATAATCCTTAACCCCGTCTCCCGCAATGCGAAAAGTTCGGGGATCTGCCTGCAAACCCCCGCCGCGGGATTGTAGCGGAGCGAATTTGCTTCGCTGTCAAACGACAATCTCAAGCGTAAAACGCTCCGGAACCCTGTGTTGAAGGCTGGTATCAATTCTGCAACGCATTCTATTTCCAGGCGTGGTTGCCGACAAGATCCACAAAAGAGACATATTCATTTTCTTCACGCCGCACTACGCCGCTATCTTTGCGCACAACGGTCAGACGCTGGTTTCCGTACCTGCCGCCTACCGGAATAACCAGCAATCCAGGGTCGGAAAGCTGTTCCACCAAGGGCGTGGGGACTTCAGGCCCCCCGGCGGTTACGATGATGCGATCGTAGGGTCCGGATTCCGGCCAACCTTCTGTCCCGTCTGCCAGTTTCATGCGTATGTTGTGATAGCGCAAACCTATAAGCAGGTTGTTGGTGTTTGCGTACAGTTGGGGCAGGCGTTCGACGGAATAAACCTTAAGACCCATAGCGCTCAACACCGCGGCCTGGTATCCCGAACCTGTGCCGATTTCCAGAACGCACATGCCGGGCGCGGCTTCCAAAAGCGAGGACATCAGCGCCACTATGTAGGGCTGGGAAATCGTCTGTCCGCAGGCTATAGGCAGTGCCCTGTCCTCGTAAGCTTGGGGCTGTAAGGCTTCTTCCACAAAAAGATGACGCGGCACCTTGCGCATGGCGTCAAGAACAAGCGTGTCCCTGACGCCATGTTCGCGTATCTTGCGTACCATGCGATCCCGGCTGATCTGAAACTTATCCATAAGGTCGGCCCCAAAAGGTGAATAGCGTACTTTTTGCGCAAACGCCACCCCTGGACGCGCTACCCTGAAACAGCAGCCACGATGTCCAGGAGACTGCCGGAGAGAGATGCCCGTGTCGAGCTAACAGATTGATATTTTTGAGTGTTACGAATGCGATAAATTTATGTATATTAATAAATTCAATATGTTATGTTAAAAGTCCGACAGGCTCCTGGAGCAGTTCTACTTTGAAAAGTCGGACTGCTCTGCAAGGATTTGCTTGCAAATCTTTGCCGCGCAATGCTTGCAGGCGGGCTTTGCTCGCCGTTGAGCAAGCATTTCAAATGTAAAATGCTCTGGACGCGGTTTACAGCGTTCCTCGAATCTGATAGGGCGTTTCAGCTTTCACGTTCCCGGCAAAATTCAGAGCATACGGGATATGCTACGGCGGCATCGGCAAAAAGACGCCCCTTCCAAATGAACACGCTTCAAACGATAATGTCCTGCTACGCCGTCCTCTGGCTGCTTGCCCTGTGCGTGGGAGGTATCGCGGCTTTTTGCAGAAGGGGTTCGGCCAATCCGGAAATAAAAGGAATCGGCGGTTGGCTGCTTTTTTTTCTGATAACGCGTCTGGTTGGCCTGTGCTTCAGCATACTGCGCGAAACGCTTGAATTGTCCGGGACGCTTGAGCAAGTCCCGCATATGCGCGCGGGCATTTATCTGGCGGAAATACCATACCTCATATTGTCCCTGCTTTGGCTCGCCTGCTTTTATCTCTTGCTGCGCACACGCAAAAAAGCCGTCAGAACGGCCAAAATTCTCCTGGCGCTGGACCCGCTCGTAACACTGCTTTCACCTGCATTTCTGCTCTGTTCCCTGCAACTTACATTGACGGATGCGGATTTTCTCAGCCTTGAAGCCGCAGAACGGTTTTATTCCAACTTTCAGCCGCTCCACTTTGCCCTGCAGTGCCTCATCTCATTCATCTGGTATATGTATTTCTCTCTCTCAAAACGCGTGCGCAATACCTGGAAACAGGATTGAGCGGAACACCGGCATGCCGGGAACGCGCGTCTTGCACCGCGACGCAAGATCCTTCGGGTTTGTGTTTACTTTTGCAGGTAAACACTACTTGCGCCCCATAATCAGTTTCAATGTCCCTTCATATATGACGTCCCGCCAGATGCTTTCCTTGGCAAGACCGCCTGTGCCCTTGCTTCTCACCCGCTCAAGGTGTTTCAGCAAATTGTCCAGGTTTTCCAGCATGTGCTGACTGTGCAGGTCACTTCCCTTATATTCGCTGCGCAAGTACACGCAATGCCGTTCAATATCAGCTCGCGCCACCTTGGCGAGCGCGGCGAGTTCGTCTTTGTAATTGTTGGTGTTGTTCGCGAGCAGCAGCTTGTATTCAGCCATGGTGTCCAGGTATTTCCGTTTGTACTGCGGATCGTTCACGTCCTGTATCACCCGGTCCAGAAATGCGAAACGCACTGCAATGCTGCGCAGTCCCTCGATCTGATACAAAACGGCGCGCAGCCTGTTCTGCAGCGCATCCTCATGTTCACGCTCCAGGGCTTTTTCATAATCAAGCACCATACGCCTGTATTGTTCCAGATTGTTTTTTACCACCGGGGAACCAGCGGCCCGGATGATTTTTTCCAGTTCAGCGGCCAGCCCGCCCGAAGGATTGATTTTCACGGCGCTGTCCGCAGCCGGCGCATCCGCTGCTTTGTGTCCGGCAACGCCGCCCGTCTTCTCTGGAACAAAGCCCGTGCTTTCCTTTTCCAGTTCCCGGATGCGGCTTGCCGAGGCCGGGGTATTTATGCCGCTTAGGGCGAGACGGAACCCCAAGTCCCGCATTTTCACCGGCCCGCCTTCATTGAACAGGGCCATTTCCTCACGTTTGCCGGGCAGGATTTCACTTTCGTCACTGCCATAGCCGCCGCCTTTCATGACAAGCCCCCCGGACGAGCCGTGCAGACGGCGCAAGGCCACGCCTTCGCGCAGTTCGGGAATGCTGAACTGAAAGGCGGACTGCACCAATTCCTTGATATTACCTGCTATGTCGTAAATCTGCAGGGGGTTGGGATTTCTTGAGCCGATTGGCAGAGGTTTGTCGTATTTTTTTTCCGCTGTACGAAAAACGCCGAAGTCCGCCTTGCCGGTTTTATCGCCCAAAGGATGGAAATCTTCCTGGTTTCTGTGTTCTTCCGGAACGTTAAGTCCGCCTCTGGCCGCGAATTCCCATTCTTCTTCCGTCGGCAGACGCAGAAAGGCGATGTCTTTGTCATTATCGGCATAGCACGGCAACGCGGCTTTGTTGTTCTCCAGCAGCCACTCCATATATCTGTGCATAAACTCTTGCATTTGCAGCCAAGTCAAAGACGCGGCCGGCCGGGCCAGATCCTCTTCTATCGGGACATTCGGGCAGACTCCGTCCATGACCGCTTTCCACTGCCAGAGACTGACTTCATATTTGCCCAAAAAATAATACATGAAGCCGTCCTTTTGCTCGGCCTTCAGCCTCTGCCGCCATTGTTCCGGCAAATCCCGCCAGGCGAAGGGGCCGCTTATGTGCGCCTCATAAACATGTTCATATATTTCGCGGTCGGGAGCGTTATCCGTGCGTACCCCCATAATCACCTTCTTGTCATATAAAATTCCCTTTGCCGGCACCGCCACGGCCCGAAAAACCATCTCTCCGCCGCAGGGCATGGGCAACACCAGATCTTCGCTTTCCGGCAAAGGATTCCATGCCTTATCGGGGCTTAGCGTCTGATTGGCCCGCCGCAATCCTTGCGCATCGGCCGATGCGGGCTGGAAAAGCAAAAACAGCAGAAAAACGGCGAAAATGGGCATGGAAAATTCTCCTGTTCAAGAAGATCGTTTTTACAGATCGCGCACTACAAGAGCGGGTTCGACATCGGCCGCCTTCAGGGCCGGATATAAAGCGGCGGCAAGCGATAAAAAAAGTCCGGCGGCAAGAGCGACTGCGAAGTGCTCGACGCGTATCTCGCATACAGTCCCTCCGTACAACCTGGAGGCGAAAATCGCGTCAATGCCCAACGCCACGCATTGCGCCATGCCCCAGGCAGCCAGGGTGCCGAACAGACAGGTGAGCAGCACCTGCTGCAAGGGATAGGAAAGAAGCGCCGGCCGGGAAAACCCGAGCAGACGCAACATGCCGAGCATTTTTTCCTTGCGCCGGACGGCGGCAAGCGAGGAACTCATGGTAAAAGCGGCAAAACCAGTGCCTACGGCCAGGGCTATAATCAGCAGAAGCTGGGTCAGGGCCTGGTTTATTTTTCTGATGTCCGCTATATCTTTCGCCTTTGTTATGACTTCAATGTTCCTGTCATGCAGAAATTTGTCCAGAACCTCCACATCGTCCAGGGTTTTGGCGTACAGGCGAAAGGATTCATAGCGTCTTTCCCCTTCCGGGCCGGGATCGCCACTGAAATTTCTGCGGGGAACAGCAACGTAATCCCGGTAATCCTGGATATCTTCCAGTACGGAAAGGAGACAGAAGGCCGTATCCGAGGCAATGGCTTCAGCGGGCAGAACCCCTCTGACCGTGGCGTTGAATATCCGCATTTCCAGGCTTCCGTCCGGACGCTTGCGTCCGAGACGCCCCTGCAGAATATCCCCTGCTCCCGCCGCAAGTTTTCTGGCGGCTCCGGCAGAAAGCACCGTCTCTCCTCCGGGAAGCGTATCCTCGGGTACAGGCTGTCTGAAACGCTCAAGCAAGGGATCGCCGAGCGCCGTGGGTTCAAGGGTCAGGGGGACGAAGTCGCCGTTTTTGCCTACAAACTGCATTTCTGCGGCAACGTCACGGGTGCGGGCTATGACGAAGCGCACATCGGCGCGAGTGCGCAGTTGGGAAAAAAGCGCTTCTGAATAGCCGCCGCCGGTGCTTCCGGAGGGAATGAGTATCAGGGCTGTGGGGTCTTGCAGAAGGTTCGTGCGCAATGTTTCCACCAAACCTGCACGTACGCCGTAGAGAACCAGAAGCGGGGCCAGCATGCTGGCCAAGGCCAGCACAGCGCACAGGGAAAGGGCGCGTTCGTGCCACCAGTCCCGGCTTGCCAGTCTGATTATGAGCGGAAAACCGCGCATCAGCCCTTCTGCCTGTCGTCTATGCCGGCATAAACGCAGCCATCGTCGTCTGCCCCCACCTCGATTCGCACTTCGCGCAAGCCTTCTTTGCGCACCAAGGCCAGATCATGGCTGACCATGACCAAAGACGCCCCGAGGTTCGTCACTGCATTGCGGAAAAGACCCATGACGACTTCGGCATGCACCGGGTCCAATGCGGCAGTTGGCTCATCCGCCAGAACCAGCATGGGCTGGGCCGCGAGCGAGCGTCCTATGGCAGCCCTTTGCCTCTCCCCCACCGAGAGCGTGGAAGGCATGGACTTAAGTAGCGTGCTTATGCCGAGTTGTGCGGCCAAGGCGCGTACGTTTTCTTTTATGAAGCTTTCCGGACGGCCCTGCATGCGCGCCGTAAGCCCCATGTTCTCCTCGACCGTAAGATAGGAAAGCAATCCGCCCGTCTGCAGGACATAGCCCATATACTGAAGGCGCAAGGCTGCCATGCGATCCACGTCTTCGCCGCGCCAAAGGGCTCCCACGTCTACGGACTCCGTCGGGGTGTTGAGGATGCAAACCTCCGCCTCATCCGGACGCAAAACCATGCCGAGCAGATCGAGAGCCGTGCTCTTGCCGCTTCCGCTTGCGCCCGTCAGGGCGATCTGTTCGCCACGGGCAATGCGCAGGCTATGGATATGCAGGACGTAACCAGCGCCCTGCCTGCGCTTTTTGCGGACATTCTCCACGGCAAAAATTATTTCGTCCATAACCCGCCGCCTGCCGGCACAGGCACCCGTCAGGGGAGCATATCCAGCGGGATCCTGTAGACCCATTCGTCGCGGTTCGGAGAGCCGAAACCCTCCCAGTTGGTGCTGTCCCGGTCATATTCCTCATAGAGTCTGATGCGCGCTTCCAGATGATTCAATATGCTTTTCTGTTCGCCCGTGCTTTTCTGGTACCATTCCTCCTCGGTAAGATTCATAATTGCGCTTTTGTACGGCAACCCTTCGAGAAACTCGCCCATCACTCCGGTCTCGGCAAGATTTTTTCCGGGAGAACCGGTAAAGGCGTTCGGATCGCGCGTCATTTGCGCGGCGGCGGAGAGAATGCTCTGGAAGAAATTTTTGGCGTCGTCCTTGAGAAACGACTGTTGCGCGTTTTCAAAAACTGCTTTCAGTTGCTTGCGCAACTGGCTGAGCTGGGTCTTTGTCACCAGAAGCGCCGGCTGGACGGCTATCACCGGCTGTCCCTGAGGCTCCCGCGCGAGCCTTTCCAGATCCGCGTCCGCCACCCAGGCTTTTACCACGGAAGGGGCGCGCACGCCTTCCCTGGTGCCCAGAAACTGCAACTGTATGGCATAGCCGGTGCTTTCCGCGATGCGCCGCGCTTCCTCTTCAGGAGAAAGCCCGGCTTTTTTGCTGGAGGGGGCGGGGGCGGAAAGCAGCTTCCCTTCTGCCGTGGCCGTCACCAGATCATTATAGCCTTTGGCCAGGCGCCTGCCCACGGCGTCGAAAGCCGCGGCGCCTTTGGCCGAAGTGCTTGCGTCCACTGCGATGTAGCTGGACTGGTTGTCGGCCTGGCGTGAAAGCTCCCGGTAAGCCTTTTCCGCGGAAGCGTGGTTTCGTGCCCCGGCCGGGGTCTTAAGATGCACGACAGTGACGTATATCCTGTTGGTTTTGATATAATCGGCCAGCACGGCAGGGCTCATTTTCGTGACGGAGCTCGGGTCTCCCTCGCGCAAGGGACCGGCGTCCGTCACCAGCAGCATGATCCGCGACCCGTAATTGGACCAGTCCAGCCTGTCCACGGCTTCTTTGACCCCTGCAAAGGAATCCTCGTCAAAGGCGTGCGAGGAAACCGTTGCTTCCTCAACTTGAGACAAAGCCTGTTCCAATTCTCTGCGCTGTCTGACGTTCTTGAAATCGCAGACGACCTTCGCCGTATATTGCAGGCCCGGCGAACGCTGCACGCTGCTGCGGAAAGCCACCACGGCAAAAGCTATCTTGTCTCCGTTGGGATTTTTTTCCAACTCGTCATATATGGCCCGCACCTGTTTGAGGGTTTGATCTATGTAGGGTTTCATGGAGATGGTGGTGTCGATGACAAAGACGAACCCGGAGCGCAGTTCGGCCCCCCCGGAGGTAGGCGAACTTTTGCCGCCCTCGTCGACCCCGCCGATGCCTGGGTCTATGGATGCCACTTCAAGAAGCTTGGTCCGATCTCCGAAAGAATTGTCAACATTTAGCACGGGAAGGAGATAGAAATTTTTCTCCGACACGGCCGTATCCGGCGGTTCTACGGCCACAACCGGAAACCCGGCGGGCACGGGGTCTTTTCCGGAGGAGATTTTCACGTACCCGCGTATCTTCTCCCCCAGATTTTCATCCACACAGGTGGTTTCAAGTGCCTCATGATCCTTGAAAAACAACACAGGCATGCGCCCCATGCGGTTGGTAAACACCATGGTGATGGCCTGTTTCCAGAAGGTCGTCTTGTCGGCGTCAAGCCATCCGTCAATCCGGTTGTCCGAAACCCCGACCCGGATACGGTTGTCTTTGCGTCCATAGACGTAAAAGGCGGTAAAGGTCTTGACCTTGTCGTCGATCACCCGGGCTTGGGCCTCCGGGCCGCTGAACAATTTCGCGCCAGGATGCGAAACCACACGCTGGTAGATGGTTTTTTTTCCCTCCAACAGCAGGGGGCGGACGGGTTCCGCGCTTGCAGGGCCATAAATTAATGCAGCCGAGGCTAAAATATAAACCCCGGCGATCAGGGTGCTTATAGTGCAAAAGTATGTGTGGCGCATGGCTTTTCCAGACAGATTTTACGCCTTGCGCCCTTATGGGACGCCGGCGGGTTATGCCCAAGTTGCGGTTAACAGGGAGCAACTCGGTACGGAAACGAAAACGCGCGTCTCACTTGGCATTGCCCTGTGTCGTCGCGTTTTCCCTGGCTATCTCCTCTATCCAGCGCGAGGCTCGGGTATTCCCCTTGGCCGCTTCGTTCTCCAGCCATTTTTTCAGGGCGCCCAGAGCCCGGACCGCTTCCGGCCGTTCCCCGGCAACCTTCGCGTAATAAGACCAGGCCTCGCTGCCGTTTTTGGGAATGCTGCCCCATGCTGGCTCGAGCGGATCGACGATAGCCGCCAGCGATAACGACGCCTCGACATCACCCTGCCGGGAAGCGAAATACAATAGACGGTAGGCGGCATCAAGGGTGTCGGCCTCTTTTCCTTCCGGGGAGGCGAGCAAGCTTCGGGTCAATTCCATGGCCCCTTTGGCATCGGGGGTGCCTCCGAGATAGACCCGCGTTTTTTCCCGGGCCGAAAGCGCCGGCTCCGGAGCGGCTTGTTGAGCGTTAGGTTCGGCGCCCTGCGGCGTTTCCTGCTTGGCCTGTTGCATAGCCCCCTGCTCCGCCGTACCGGTTTTCGCCTCGTCCGCAGTCCCTTCACCTGCATCCGCCGCTGTTTGCTCAGGAATTTTGTTTGGTTCCGCGGTTTTTCCCGGCTCGGTTTTTTCTTCGGCGACAGGAGCGGTATTTTGCCGCATGAACCACCATGCTCCACCTCCGGCCAGCAAAGCCAGGATCAAAAAACCAACCGCCAACAGCGGGATTTTGTTGGGTTTTGCCGAAATCGCTTCCGGCGCCGGCTCCGGCATCGCTTCCGGCGCCGGTTCAGGTTCGGGCGCGGCTTTGGGTTCACCCTTGGGTGCGTTGATCTGAAACACCCCGGACGCAGCGCTCAGACTGCGGTAGAGAGCGGCGATGGAAAAAGAGGCTTTCTGGGCGGCCAGACCATCGGCATAGAGGGTGAGGCGGTAGTTTTCATTTTCGTCCAGGCAATCGACAATCGCCGGCCCGACATGCAAAATCACGCCGACATCGTTTCTTTCCTGACCGTCCGGCCTGTGTTTTTCCTCGGCGCTCTGCCAGCCTGACAGCCCCAGAAAGGTCATGTCCGAGGCACGGCACAGGCTGAATGAGTATATGGCCGCAGGATCGGAGAGCTCCGTGCAGTAGAACCCGGCATGGCCGCGTCCGCGCCTTTCGTCGTTTTTAAACTGTGTTTTCATTGCCCGCCCTCAGCGCCGGTGAAGTCAATTCGTTTGATTATGCTGCCAAGCGAGGCGTTTTGCTCTCGATCGAAAAGGCGCGCCCCGTCAAAATCTACGTTGTCCAGCATCAGGGTGTAAAGCGCCCGCATCCAATCCAGGCACCAGGTTTTTTCAAAAGGAGGCTGAAGTTCCGGCAATTCCGGGAAACCTCCTTTTACCGGCATCGGCGGTTCAAAAAGAACATATTGTTTCCCGAGCATGGTGATCGTGCGCCGCTCCGTAGCGAAAAGACGCGGGTTAAAGCCGAGCCAGCTCAAATAGGCGTTCAACATTGCTCCGGCGCGGGCTACCTGTTGCCAGACGATGCGCTCTTTTGAAGTATTGGCGTAGGCAGAGGCTTCTTCCATGGCTTTTTCCATCTCCGCGGCAATGCCCAGTCGGGTCAGACCTACGCTGAGTTCGCTGACGAATTTGGAAAGTTCCCCGGAACTGACCCCGTAGCGCTGCTGCACGCGCGGATCGTCGGAGAAGGCGCGTAACTTGTCGCACCAGGAACTGATGATTAAATCCGTAAAATACGAGGCTTCGCTCAAATGCTTCGCAAGCGGACGGGTTTCCTTCCCTGCCTCCGGCAAAGCGGGGGCGGCCTCTTCGCCGAAAAGTTCTGCGAACGCATCGGCGGCGCTGACGCTACCTCCTATGCTCACAGGCTGCTCCACCTCGGCATTTGTCCCGTCCGCCGCAAGGAACCGACGCCGGGCTTCAAAATACAGGTCGTACAAATCCTGGTCGCGGGCAATGAGCCGGCTTAAAAATTCGCCTATAAGCTGGTTTTGCAAAAGACGGGAAAAGCTTGCCAGCAACCCGCGGGCGAATTGTTCCTTTTGCCGGCGTTCTTCCTCCTTGTCGTCCGTCCTGTAAAAGGCGCCCAGGCGTCTGGCCAGCTTCGCGCAACGCTCGCGCAACGCAGTTGTAATCTGCGTTTTTTTGATCTCCGGATTGCACAATGGCCGCAGGGTATCCCGAATGAGGGTTATGCCTCCGTCATTCAAACGCATGGCCGCTTCCCAGGAAAGTTCCGGATTTTGGAAATGCCGGGCGACAAGCGGGCTGTTCAAAAAGGCGATCCGCAGCGCATCCACCAGTTTTTGCGCATCCTTACGGATGCCTGTTTCCCGGTTGTCGTCGCCGTACTCAAGGGCCGTCTTGAATTTAAAGTTCGGATTGCGCAACAAGAACAAGTTGTCAAAGGCTTTTTCCCCATCCCAGTTTCCCGGCCAGTCATACTGCTTGCCGAAAAAATCCAGAAGCGAGGCGTGCAGCCGGTTGTCCCAGCGCGCTTCCACGGAAGGCGCTCCGGCCTTGTCCTCAAATTCCATGTCAAATTTGGTGAGTATGAAAAAAAGGGAGGGGGCCTTGTTCCTGCGCGCCTCGGGCAATTCCCCGTGCGTGGAAATTATCCATTCGTTGATGACCCCCGGCAGGTCCTGCACCTCCTGGTTGCTCGGACCGATACACAGGAGCATGCCCGTCAACTCTTTTTCCGCGCAATAACGCTGGAAGAGATAGGCTACTTTTCCCCTGAGAAAAAGTTCCTTGAGCATGCCGGGTTTCTCAAGTTCCTTGCGCACCTCCGTGAATTTGTAGCGGGAACGGTAGCCGGGGAAATCGAGGAGATCGGTGTAATCAAAATAGTCGTCTGGCTTTTCTTTCATGACGATGGCAAGTTCAGCCGTAAGGGCCGTCACCACGGCCCTCGGCAAGTAAACTTCCGACCCTGAGGCCGAACGGATCTGCAAAAGCGGACCCTCGGCCCTTTCGCCCAAACCCTCGAGCATCGCCACGTCAATGATGCTGCCGGTTCTGGGAATAAGCGCGTCAATCCGGCAAAAGGCCTCGGAGGCATAGGCGAGTTTTTCCAAACCCTGCGTAAGAAGACGCAAAAGCTCTGTAAACTTGGGGATTTGATCCCAGATGACGCTGTATAAGTCGATACGGCCTTCAAGGTTCAGCTTCTGACCGATTTCCAGAGCAGTAGGCCAGAAAGAGCGTTCCAGTTCCTGTACGCGCGGTTTGGCCTGGAAATCCCTTGTCAGGTATTCACGCAAATCTTCCAAAGCATCCAGGTCGATGTGCGGCGAACCTTTGCCCTGTCGTGCGCGCAGACCGCTCAAGGCATCCGTGACGGCTTTCGCGTCCGGCACCTCCCGGTGTTCGCAATCGGAATAGTAGGTATTGGCGATAATCTTCACCAGATCAGTTTCCGTGAGCAGCCTGATTTGCACGGGAAAACCTTCCGGAAGCAGATTTGGCCTGGTCATGGTAAAACGGGTCACAAGGCCGGTGGATTCTTTGCCTCCCTCCGGATTGACCTCGCTGATGAAATCATGCCCCCTGTCCCCGAAAACGGCCGTGAGCCCCCCTGTCCTGTCCCTGGCAAGGGCGGAGATAAGGTAAGATTTTCCCGCCTGACTCGGCCCGAAAACCCCGGCGCACATCTTGCGCTCCGCAGCCCGCGCGCATTGAAGAAAGGCGCGTTTGGACTTGCGCAATTCAAGCTGCAAGCCGCTTAATTCGCTCCTGACCACATCCGCGTTGCTTTGCGCCCAAAGCATGGCCTCTTCGGCTGCGTTGGCAAGGGCGAGGCAATGTTCGCCAAGTGTCTGTGCTGTCATGGCGCATGCTCTCCGTCAAAAAATAATTCCCGTATCCAGCCACAGCCCCTCGTCCAGGGGCAGGGTCTGGAGACGCATCTCCACATCCTTGCTTCGCACCGGAAAATCATAGCGATCGACGACTTCCTCGATCCTGAATTCACCCTCGTCTCTTTCCGTGCCCTCGGCCACAATCCCGAGCTCGTCTTCCTCAATCTCCCGCAAGGTCAGACTCAGGCTGACCCTGTACGGAGTCTTGCCGGAGGAGGCGCGACGCGCGTCTTCATCCGCGAAATCCAGCACATAGAAACGGGTGGTCGTCCAGCGTTCCACATCCAGTTGGCGAAATCCCACTGTGATGGTGTTGGAAAAGGATATCTCCCGCGTATAGGTCTTTTCTTCCTTCGCCTTTACGTCCACTTCAAACCAGATCTTGGGTTTTTTAATTTGTCCGTTATAGTCCATTTCGCCGATGAAACGTGCCGTCGACTGAGGGACAATACCCGAAGGATCGAAGGAGAACCCCTCCAAATGGCCTTCCGCCAGTGAACACAAGATTCCGCCAACCACGACGGTGGTCTTGGGATCGGTAATCATTCCTGACATGTCTGCAAAGGGATACCAGGCTCCGACCCTGTAGCTGCTCATCGGGATGATCCGGTCCGGCGGCAGGGGCAGCTTGGCAAATACGGCGGAAACAATGCCGCGCCAGCGGCTGGGGCGGCCTGTGAGCAGAAGGACGTCGCAATCGTAGCGTTGTATGACTTCGCACAAATTGGACAGTGCCCCGCCCATGACCTCGCGGATCAGGACGTCAAGATTCTTCGGCGTTATGCGGATCGCCGTGTCCAGAGCCGAGAATGACGCATCGCCGCCGGCCTTGCGCGCGGCTTCATTAATGTAGTTCAAAGCAGCCTGACCCGGCATCCGGCAAAGTTCGAAAGGGCGCTCCGGAATATCTGCCGATGCCGCGTTTTCAAAGAAATCCCGCATGACGCAGGTAATTCCGGCCTCCTCCGCGGCGTCCGACATGCTCTCATACGCCTTCAGAATGCACAGGGCCGCAGGCATAAGGAACTGGCGCACGCATTGGGCGCGGCGGTTGCGGTTTTCCTGCGAGTTGTCCATCACATCGCGCCCGAAAAGGGCCGCGACCAGTTTTTCGCCGTGCGCCGCGCCGGCATCGTTCAGGGCGGCGCTGACGGCGGGAAGGACTACCGAGCGGATGACCTCGCGCAGGATGTCGTCGCCGGCGATGTTGAAACCGTCGCGCAGCTCCAGGTGCGGCCGCATACGCGCTGAAGATCCCACGTCGCTCACCAGTTCAAAGGTGGTGACGGACAAATCCGTGGTGCCGCCGCCTATGTCTATGGCCGCCACGCGCATACAGGGTCTGCCGATGTATTCGGGACGCCCGACGCCCGCGGTCTTGCAGAAAATATGCGCATCGCCCTGAAATTTTTTGGTTATTTCATTGTAGATATAAACAAGTTGTGTGCAGGTGGCCTCATCCCAGTTGCAGCGGACCCTGGGGCTCAGGCGATAGTCCGTGCCGAGCGCGCGTCTTTTGTGATCCTGGACGTAATAATCCTTCCAGCCCAGTACTTCCCATAAAACCCGCACCGCCCAGTTCACCCAGCGCCGGTATATGCGCTGCTCCGCTATGGGCATGCCCGCGGGAACAGTAAATATAACCTGACGCAGCCGCCTCGGCACGTTCGGCAACTCGCGCCGCGCCCTCTGTCCGGGGGAGTTTATGGTCATAAGCGCCTGCTGCAACACTTCCACCAGCAAAAACATCATCAGGGAGGAGCGGGTGAACTTGGAATCAAAGGCGATATCCCGGTCCTGGCCTTTAAGCACGGGGTGATTGCGGAAGATGCGATCGTCCATGCAGCATAAGGGAGTACCGCTCTGGTTGAGCACCCTTGGCAAAGGTCCGCGGGTGACCCTCGGTTCAAGTCCGCCGCGCATATTGTAGCGCCAGCCTGTGGACCAGTCGCGCTCGTCCCAGAGATAGCGCTTGGGACTGGAAATGCCGGTGATGCCCTCCGCGCACAGGGCCAGAGTGGAAAGACGCGCCGCTTCCGGTCCTATGCGTACCGGAGAAGGCCAGACAAAGGCCGGCGTATTCCGCCCCGACCGGCGGCTTAAATTGTCGTCGCCGAAATCGGCCTCGGAAAACTCCACGCGCGTTTCAAAAGGCTCCATGTAAACATATTCGGGACGATCCAGATCCCGCAGTTGCAACAGGTAGCTGTCATTGAGATTCGTGCTGCGCTGGGTCCGGGTTTCGACGAGAATGCCCGTAGTGCGCGAATTGCCTATGTCAAGCACCAAATCCACGTCAATCGGAGCTTCCGCCGGTTTCACGACCTGCACGGTGACGTCGTTTATGGCCTTGTGCACTACGCCCAGCATGACCAGGTAGCTGGCCAGGTATTGAAGCTCCCGCTCCTCCTCATCCCGGTTTTTGCGGCTCAAAAGATATTGGCTCCAGGCATTTTTGAGCCATTCATCCACCCAGCCCTGATTTAAAAACCAGGCGTTGTCCCTAATTTTAACGGCCAGCCCGTAGTCGGCGTGGGCGTCGACATCCCGGTGGGAAACCGCAAAATATATCTCATCATCAGCGGGAGGTTCTTCTACCGTCATGTCAAAGGCCAGAACCAGACGCAGTTCTTCCGGACGGTCGGCATTGCGTACGATGCGCAGGCGGGACCAGTTAGAGGGGCCGCACTCGTAATGGCAGCCGCCGTCTTCCCATTTCTGATCGCGTATACGCAAAAAGGGCAGGGGCAGCCATTTCCCGAGCCATGGTTCAATGCATTGCCGGATATAAAGTTCAAAAATACCCTGTCGGACGGGTTCGCCGGTTATTTCATCCAGCATCGCGCCGTCTTCGCGCTCAACAAGGCAGCGCAGCACTTGTTTTCCGGCTTGCGCGCCAACGCCGGGCTGTTCCTGAAAATAGCGCACGTCCTTGGCCACTGCCTCCATGTTGAAGACGAAATCCAATATCTGGGGTGTGGCTTCAGGAATCAGGCTGACTATTTGAGGATATTTCGGAATGGAATACATTGCCTCTCCATGCTTGGATCAGACTTGAAAACGCGGCCTCGCTTCTTCCGTGCGACGTGCCCAAAATCACCCTGCAGGTGATTTTGAGATGAGTCCGGCGGCCGCCCTACTCCCGCACAAAGCGAATGGTGTACGACTGGCTCGGATTTCCCCTGATGTCCTTGAATACCCACGAGCAGGGAGTCTGTTCTCCCTCCCCCCTGCACAACATTTCGGATGCGCCCCACTTGTCGCCCCTGGAGCAGAACATCTCATCGGACCGCATCTGGAGCACTCCTCCGCTGTTTACAACAGCCTGGGTAGACCCCACGCATTCCCCGGCGTGCTTCGGGTCCAGTATGAAACGTTTGCCTTTGCCGTTTTTGTCAAAGCAGAACCGTTCCGTCACTATGCGTTTACTGGTGTATTCCGGCCTGGTGCCGACCCAGCAGCCCTCAAGAAAATCCAGCGAGCCTGTCTTTGCGGCATCAGGCGGAATTTTCAGGGGATCGCCTTTCCTGGGTTTCTCTTTTTTCTCGGCTTGTTTTTTGGGTGGTTTAGCCTGCGGTTCCTTTTTTTCCGGGGGCGCATCGGCCTGCTTGTCTTTTTTTTGCGGGTCTTCCGTCAGCGGCAGAAAATCGGCCGGGGTCAGAACGGTCGTGCCGTTCCCGGTTTGCGGCGTCACAAGGGCTTCTGGGCGCTCCGGCGTTTTGGGGGTTTCCCTGACGGGTTCCTTTGCCTCCGGCCTTTGTTCAGGAAGAACGACGATACTGTCGGGAATATCCGGAAGCTTTGGCAAAACCGGCTTTTCAGGCGGCTCGGCAACTTTTGCGGGCGAAACGTCCTCCGGACTTGTCCGCTTGGGTATCACCACTTCCGGGACAGATCCTTTTGGTGGGTCGGGAACGGTATAATCCGGCCCTCTTTGACCGGGCAAAACAGGCGTCAGTATAACCCCTCCGCCGCCGGGAGGCGGAACTTGCCCTGCGTCCGGGGTTTCTGGGACGATTATGACCGGAGGTCCGCCGGAAGGAGCGGACTGTCCCGGCGCGGCGCCGGATTCCGGAGTCCGGGGTGCATAAATCTTCTCATCCACTTTTTCATCGGCAAAAGAGGGGTTCGCGCTGAAAATTCCCAGCGCGGCAAGGCAGGATATGATCAATTTTCGCTTTTCCACGGCACGGCCACTCTTTATGATGAAATGATGAAATTATTCAACCGAAATTCGCCGCGAGACGCGGCTTGCCACGCTTGCTTCAAGGAATGCGTCTGAAGTTCACAGAGCCGCCCCAGTCGGCGCCGGAGGCGGATTTGCCGCGACAGGAGGCCCTGCCGCCGCCTGTCGGGCTGCATTCAATAATTTCCTCGGCATAGGTCCTGCCGCCGCTGGGGCACACCTGTTTTTCGCTTTCGATGCGCAGCACGCCACCGGCGGTGAATTGAGCTCTGGCCTTGCCCACGCAATCGCCGTCTTCTCGCTTGACCGTCGCCTTGCCTTCTCCGTTGGCGTCAAAAGTATAGATAACGATAATGGGCTTTCCGTCTTCCTTGCTCACCAGTCCGGCATCGCTCTTCCAGCTTCCCTCAAGAAATTTGTAGTCTGAAGATTTTTCCGGAATTACCAGATCCTGGGGCGGGACGGCCGCTTGCTTTGATGGAGACGATGTGCAAAGGGCCGCCCGCTCCTCAAGGCGCAGTCTCAATGTTTCAATATCGCCGCGCAGTTGCTTTTCCTCACCCCGCAATTCATCCAAAGCCGGTATAGCTTCCTGATCCTTGGCGCCGGGCAATGCCGGCAAACGGAAATTCAGGCCCGGCACGCTTGCCAGTGGTTCCCAGTTGCCGAAGGGCACAAAAAGCAAAGTCAGAAGCAGGAGCAGCAGGAACAGAGGAAGCAGCCAGGGAAAAAACCCGTTTTTTTCCTCTGCCGGGGCTTGTGGGGAAACCGGTTTGGCACCGGACGCCCGAGGTTTGGCCGCAACAAAACCATCGCCGCAACGCGCCAGATCCTCCGGCTGCGCGCCGGCTGTGCCGGCGGAAAAACCCCAGCAGGTAAGCACCGGTTGTCCACCCACGGCATATATATAGGAAACCCCCGGATAACACAGGGCCGTTTCAAGAATGGAACCGCGCACGATTTGCTGCTGGTTGCCGCTGTCTTTCAGCTCCTGCGCCAATCTTTTGATGCCCTGCCCCATCTGCTGCACAATGGCGAAAATCTTTTGCGCATCTTCTTCCGGCAATTCCGTTACCGGCCTGACCGGTCCCTGCACCGGGGTATACCAGTCGATGTTGTCGCCGGAACCGCCAAGGGAAGCCGGTTCGGCAAAGAGAAGGGCATGGTCGTCGCCCAGTCGGGCGCGCACCAGTTCTTTGATCTGGTGATAATTCTCCACCACGCGGATGCCCTGGCAGGCCAGGGACTGTATCCGGCTTCTGGGAATGGAAGCGACAAGCTGACTACTCATGCGCCATACCTCTGCACTGATCCGACGTCCGGCCCTTTCCGCCTCACCCCGGCTGCACGGCCACGCAGCCGATCTTCAGCGAAAGTGGGCGACGGCCACTCAAAATCAATTTTGAAACGGCTTCTATTCACCGGGAGAGACATTGATCGAATTTTCCTTCAAAAACAAAAGGATATCGGAGGCAGGCAAGGCGATGGAGGTCTGGCGGTAACTGTCTTCATCAAGGGAGATCATGGAATTGATGCCGACCACCAGACCCTTTTCGTTGGCCAGAGGTCCGCCGCTGTTGCCGGGCGACAAGGGGGCGGTATGCACTATTATCGGAGGCGTGCGGTCGAGCACCGTACTGATTACCCCGTCCGCGTAGGACAATTCCGGAGCCGCTTCGGCCATGCCGGTTATGAGGGCCTGGTATTTCGGATCGCTTTTGGAAATGGCATGCGGATAGCCCCAGGCGCTCACATGTTCGGTACGTCTGGCCTTAAGCCCGAAACGCAGAGGGGTAATTTGCATGCCTTGCGGCAGACTCACCTGCAACACCGCATAATCCCTCTGGCGCGCCTGACTGACGGCGACGATACGCGCCGGCACCACCCGCTGCAGTTTCCTGTTGATGACTATGAGATCCCGCGGCGTTTTTTCGACCACATGCCGGTTGGTCAGTATGAGTTCCGGAGCGAAAAAGAAACCGGACCCCATGGACATCACGGTATCGGAATGCCCAAGCACAAAAACGGTGGCGTCTTCCAGGACCTCCACCATCTTCTCCCGCGTTTCAATTCCGGCTTTGGCCCCGGCGGACTGATCCGCAGTTTCTCCTTTTTGAGCCTGCGCGGTCGGGGTTGCCTCTTCCGATTTTCGGGTTTCGGCCGGCAGTGATGCGGCCTGCCCGGCGTCCGCAACGGGCGGCGCCTGCCCGGACAATTCCAGTTTTACGTCGCAGGGGTTTTTATCGCCCAAATTTTCCAGACGCAACTTTTCGTTACGCAATTCGGCGTTCAGCGCGTTCTGTCGATCGGCTTCCTCCCTACTGTGCCCTGCTTTTCCCGCATTGAAATCGTAGAGTTTAAAAATCGCGAACCCTATGCACGCCAGGAGCAAAAGCGCGCAAAGCGCCGGACCGGATAAAGACCTTTTGCGTGGCTTCATCGCGTCCTTTTCAGGTTCCATGCTCACCCCTGCAAGCCGTATTTTCGACGGCCGTCGCATCTTGCTGTTATCAGGTCTTTGTCCCGGCGCGAATACGCTTTCAGTTCCGGGGCGCGCGCCCGGCCGCAGACCCCGGAAAAGGCGTCAACTCGTGATAATCCTCAGTTCTTCCTCATGTTGCATCTGAGTTTTCTGCGCTTCCTGGCGGGCTCTTTCACCTTCTTTGATTGTATTCCGGTAGGCGACCTGCTTGGCCTGCACGGCGTCAGCGGGGGAAGCGCCGCCTGCGGCCCTGCCCCGAGGGGATTTTTTGGAAGCCGCGGGGCTTTGCTCCTGTCTGACTTCACTATTTATGGCCGCCTGATACTGGGAGTCCCGATCATAGGCTTTCTGCAAGGTTTCGCCGAGAATGCGCTCGGATTCCCCGATTCCGCTTTTTATCTCGCTGTAGGCGTCCTGGAGTTCCAGCTTGTTAAGTTTTCCGCTTTTGTAGTTGACGATAAGATTTCTGAATTCGCGGTCGTAGCACTGGATGCTGAAACGGGCCGAAGCGGTGACCGCGTTCAGGCCGGAGATGTCTCCATCCAGGTCTTTGAGGTAGGCCGCCATGCGCGCGTTTTGCTCTCTTTCCTCCTGAGATTTTGAGGATGCATAGCCGGCGCTTGCGCCCAGCGCGCCTCCGGCCGCGGCCCCGACGACAGCTCCGCTCACCTTGCCGGTGGTCAATGCCCCCACAACCGCGCCCAGCAGGGCACCGCCCACGGCGCCAGCCGCCGTGGATGTATGCACCCTGGATTCGTCGTCGCGCAACTGTTGGATAGGCGAGTAACATTGCGGGAAACGCACCACATCCGTGGTCTGCGTTCCATACTTGCTCGCGCATCCCCACATTCCCCCGAGAGGCAACGTGCTCAACAGCAAAAGAACGGCGGTTTTCTTCAGCATACGGTTCTCCTCAGCATCTGCGCGTCATTAAATTTTTTTCGGGACTAGGGCATGTTACGCATAAGACTGTCGCTTGACGGCGAAACAAGTTCGCCTCGGGACGATCTCGAGGCAGAGATTTGCAGGCAACTCCCTGGCGGTTCATACATTTTTAATGTCAAACCGCTCTAACACATAAACACGAAAATGAAAAGGGCGACAAAATCTGGCCCTGGCTTCGCAGGAAGCAAGGCGGCTTTGCCGCTGCCGCGAATCCGAACGGTAAAATTATTCAGTGCTTCCATAATATCTTGAATTTAAACTATAAAATTTTGGATGCGCCTGCACCGAACCTGAGGGCGGATAAAAAGACGCGCAAATTCTTGTCGTTATTTTTCGGTTTTTACGCTATAGTCCCGGCATGGAGACAAACCCTGCACATCGCCCTATCCGTCTTCTTCCCACTGTTCTGCAAAATCAGATCGCGGCCGGCGAGGTTGTGGACCGGCCGGCCGGCGTGCTGAAAGAGCTCGTGGAAAACAGCCTTGACGCTAAAGCTACGGAAATAGGCGTCACTCTGGAAGAAGGCGGTTTATCCCTGGTTGCGGTCAGAGACAACGGCACCGGCATCCCCGCCGATGAACTGATCCTCTCCGTCACCCGCTATGCCACCAGCAAAGTAGCAAGTTTTTCCGAACTGCTCAATGTGACAAGCTACGGTTTTCGCGGCGAGGCACTGGCCAGCATCGGCTCCGTCGCCGATGTGCTTGTGGAAAGCGTTTTCCGTCCCGATTTTCTTTCAGCCGGGTCCGAGGGGACAGATGCCGTGCAGGGGGCGCGCATCCGCGTGCGTCATGGTGAAATTTCCCCGCTCTCCCCCGCCGCTATAGACCGTGGCACCAACATAGAGGTGCGGGATCTTTTCGCCAACATCCCGGCACGTCTCAAATTTCTTAAAAGCGCGCCCACGGAACTGAAACGCTGCCGGGAAAATCTGATCCGCTCCGCCCTTATCCGTCCGAATGTCGGTTTCAGCCTGAAAGTGTCCGGGGCCGCAGGGCGCGGCAATGAACTGCTGCGTCTTCCCGCCGGTCTTTCCCTCGAAGAACGCCTTTCCCTTATCTGGCCCGCGCAGGTTGTAGAAAACCTGGTCCCGTTCTTCGGGGAACACGAGGGCCTACGGGTACGCGGTTTGATGTCTCTGCCCCGCGAAACCCAGCAGAGAGGCGACCGCATCCTGCTCTATGTCAACGACCGTCCGGTTTCCAATCGCATCTTGTTCCAGGCGGTGCGTGAAGCCTACAAGGGGCGTCTCACCTCCAGGGAATACCCGCTGGTTCTGCTTTTTCTGGAAATTGACCCACAGGACGTGGACGTCAACGTCCATCCGGCAAAAACCGAAGTCCGCTTCCGCGAAGAGAGATCGATTTTCAACAGCGTCCTCAGGATTCTCAAGGCGTCTTCAGCCCTTAACTCCGATACGCGAATCGCCGTGCCCGACGAGTGGGACGGTTTTCAGGGCGAAAAAGCGCAAGACGGACCGCCTTTTCTTCCCCAGTCGGAAAATGCCGGAGAAACTTATGGCCGGGTCGCGTTTGACCCGGCCGAGCGAGGAGGGGCTTTTCATGATACTGGCAATCGCCGCGCATACGGAACCGGGGCGGAAAACATCGCGCTCCCGGATGTGCGGGCCGTTCCGGTTCATGAGTCTGACGCCGAATTGGGCGCAGCCCGTTCCAGTCCGGAACGTCCGCAGGGATTTTGGGGAAGCATCGACAATTTTCACCTTATGGACAAGGGCAAGGCCCGGCCTTTGCGCATGCCCCAGGAAACAGCGCCGGATCGCGAAGACAAGGTTCAGGAATTTTCCGAACCGCGATCGGTTGAGCGCGGCCGGGACTCGGAGCCAGGCCGCGCCGGCTATCCGGTGGAAGCAGGAGATCTGGTCTGCCTGGGACAGCTTGCCGATACTTACCTCATCCTGCTGCGGCAAGACCGCCTCCTGCTTCTTGACCAGCACGCCGCCCACGAGCGCGTGCTAATCAACGCCTTGCGCCGGGACGCGCAAGGATATAAAAGCCGTCCGCTCATGCATGAAGAAAAAATTTTGCTGCATCCCTCCGAGCGGGAGCGTTTTGACGCGCATGCGGGACATCTGGCGAGTTTGGGATACGATCTTGAGACAAAGGCAGATGTCCTGCATGTCAAAGGAACGCCCCCCACCCTGGAGTTCGGCGCGGCTTTGGAACTGCTGCGCGACATCCTGGCGGATCGGACGGATGGAATGGACGATGTCCTGCACCTTATGGCCTGCCGCGCGGCGGTCAAGGCCGGACAGCGTCTGAGCGCGGATGAAGCCGCGGGGCTTCTGCGTTTATGGATGAACACCCCGGAATCGGAATTTTGTCCGCACGGCCGGCCGGCAGTATTGGAATTCACGCTTGCCGATTTGGAAAAACTGTTCAAGCGCAAAATTGCCTGAACAGGCAAAATCGTCCGGTGTTTTCCACAACGCTTTCCCTAATAACGGATCAGGAGTTTTTATGCAGATTGCCTCTTTCCCCTTGGGACCTCTGGAAACCAACTGTTTTGTCATTCATAACGACAGCGAGGCCGTGGCCGTAGACCCGGGCGGACCTCCGGCCTCCGTCCTGCGCTATCTGGACGCGCACAAGCTGACGCTCACGCACATCCTGCTCACGCACCTGCATTTTGATCACACCTTCGGCGTTGCCCAACTCGCCGCGAAAACAGGGGCGCAAATCCTCGCTTCAGAAGAGGATCGATACATGCTGGCGAACGAGATGGGCGGCGGCGGAGTGTGGGGACTGCCGAGGGTGGAAAAGTTCGACTTCCAGCCGCTTGCGCCTGGCGAGATTACCCTTCTCGGCGCCGTCTGCAAAGTCATCGCCACCCCCGGCCATACCCCCGGCGGATTGTCCTTTTATTTCCCGACGCTCGGGGCAGTGTTCTCCGGCGACACCCTGTTCTTCAGATCGATCGGGCGTTCCGATTTCCCCGGCGGGGATTTCAATGTCCTCTGCGCCTCCATCCGCGACGTTCTTTTCCGCCTGCCCGGCTCCACCGCCGTATATTCGGGGCACGGTCCCGCGACGGTCATAAGCGACGAAAAACGCAAAAATCCTTTTGTGGGAGAATTCAGCCTGTAACAGTCCAATGCCGCGCCAAGCAGCTACTACCTTTAATCCTGCAACCTGCCTTGTCCTCTCGTGCAGTCCGCGTGCAGGGGGCAACAGTGATACGGCCGCACGCCTGTTTTCCGAAGGCTGTGCGCAAGGCCTGCGCAACAGGCTGGAGGACGAAGACCGGGAGGGACCGGAAAAATCTCCTCCGGTATTTTTTCTGCGCGATTTTGCCGTCAAACCCTGCATAGCCTGCGATGCTTGCGGCAAAACCGCCCTATCGCTGAAAAATGCAACCCCCCCGCTCACCTTGCGGGAATTTGTCAACGGAGACATTGAGCAGGCAGGCTCACGCCATGCATCGGCGCGTCCTCCCTTTCACTGTCCTCTCACCCGGTCCGACGCCAGCGCTCCCCTGTTGCGCGCCTTTGCCGAAGCGACCTGCATCTGCCTGGTTTCCCCGGTATATTTCTATCATCTGCCGGCCATGTGCAAAGCCCTGCTGGACCGCATGCAGACCTTCTGGCGCACCAGAACGCTTATGCCCGGCAGCGCGGAACGGTTTTTAGCGCTTCACCGGAAAACCTGCCGCGTCATACTTGTCGCGGGCCAAAAACATGGGCGGAAACTGTTTGCGGGCGCTTTACTGAGCCTGAAATACGCCATGTCGGGAATAGGCGCCAGGCTGGCTGAACCCTTGCTGTTGCGCGCTCTGGACGCCCCTGACGATCTCAAATGTTCCCCGGAGGTTATGGAACAGATACGAACCTATGGGCGGGAAGCCGGAATGGAACTGCGCGCGAGTCAGGAAAATTGGCGGAACAATTTGTATCCGGAAATAGGTTCATCCGATGCTTGAACACCTGCCTCCGCTCGTCGCCCTGCCCGTTTTTGGAGCGAAGATTATCCGCCGTCTCAGGCGGATGGCTTGGGGTGAGCGGCGCTGTTACAACTGCACGCAGGTCTTTTATCCTGAAAATGAGGGTCCCGGCCGGTATTTCTGTCCCGATTGCGCTTCTTCCCTGCCGCGCCGTGAGAGAGGCTTCTGTCCCCTGTGCGGGGAACTTTATCCCTGGAAACATCTTCCGTCGACGCCCTGCGCGCGCTGTCTGCGTGATCCTCCTCCCTGGCAGGGGCTCATTTTTTACGGAGCGCACGAAGACCTCCTGCGGAAACTGCTGCTGGATCTCAAATTCCGGAAACAAGTCCATCTTGCCGTGGCCCTCGGGAAACTGCTCGCCGCGCATCCCGGTATGACCGAGGTTTCGGCCGATTTGGTTGCGCCCCTGCCTTTGCATCCGCGCCGCCTGCGTCAACGAGGGTACAACCAGGCCTTGGAACTGGCGCGCCCCCTGGCCGCGGACCTGAATCTCCCCCTGTTGCCGGACCTGCTCGCGCGCAGCAGGGAAACAACCCCCCAAACCCGGCTGGCGCGATCCGTGCGCGAAAAAAATCTCAAGGATGCTTTTGTCTGCACTCAGGACGTTCGTGGGCTTCATATCCTTCTCGTCGACGACACCCTGACCACCGGGGCGACCATGCGGGAAGCGGCGCAAACCTTGCTTTTTGCCGAAGCGGCAGGCGTGAGCGCGGCGACGGTCAGCCGTACGCCTCTATAGATTTAACAATTTTTTCATTAAGTTCACCATGTTAATACATGAGCAACGACATCTGACGAAAGGAACCTCTATTATTCCTCGGCCAGTTCTTCCGCGAGACGCAAGATGCGTAAAAAGGCCTCCCGCTCCCCGCGCGAATTTTGCAGATACATATGGGCGTAGCCGGAGAAAGGGCGGAATATGGCGGGAAACTTACTCCACAAGTCCTGAAGCGTAAAAATATTCTCCGGGTTTGAGCGGTAGTTTCTGGCCATTTCCAAGGCGAAGGCGGCCGCGGTGGCGGCAAGGGCGGCGGCCGCATCCGGAGAATCTCCGCGCAGGGCGGCGCGGCTTTGCCGCACCGCCTCCCGGCTTTCGCGCCCGAAAATTCCTCCGAACCATTTCCGCCAGAAGCGCGCTATGGGAAACCGCGCCGGGTCCTGCGGGGCGCCGTGCGCCGACTCCGTGTTTTCCGCCGGGAATCTGGAAAATCTGAACGGACCCGACGAGGCGTTGTCCGGCCCCTCTGCGTTGCTCGGGAACAGCAGTCGCAGGTCGTAGAGCCCGCTTTCCTCATATCCGCTGCGCCAAAGCCGCAGACCGCGCATTTTTTTCTGAAGGGCCAAAGACGCCTGCCCCTGTCCGCTGAAAATATGGCGCAATAGCGCGAAAACTTTTTCCGCGCTTAACGCCTCCCGGCACAACACCCGTCCCTCGACGCAGCGCCAGCATCCCCGGCAATCCAAATCGGCTTCCACGATATGCCGGTTCGGGGCGAAGGGTCCCGTTTCCCAAGGGTTGACCGGTCCCAGACTCAGATTGAGCAAAGGCAAGCCGATCCAGGAGGCGACATGCATGGGGCCGGTGTCCGGGCTGATAAAAAAATCCAGCTCGGACATGAAGCTGACAAGCTCCCTGAGCGTGAACCGCCCTGTCAGATTGAGCGCACCGACATGCGCGGCCGCCGCTACGGCAGCCCCAAGCTCTTTTTCCGCCTCCCCACCCAGCAACGCCGGTTTGTAGCCGGCTTTGAGCAGTAAAAGACAGAGCTCGGCCCAAAAATCCGCATCAGGACGCTTCTCGGCTTCGCTCGCTCCTAGAAAAAGACCAATCCGGGCGCCGGGAAGAACGCGGGAAGACTTGTCGTTTGTCCTGTACACCCCAAGCTCGCCGGAAAAAAGATCGAGGCGGTTCAAATCGGCCCAATGGTATAAGTTGTAGCGATTGTTGTGGGTCAGGGAAGCCCTGTATAGCTGCCAGTCGCCGTCGATGAAAAGCCGTCCGGAATCGTCCAATCGCGGCCCCAGGCCGAAATCGCTCTTCAATTTGCCGGCCAGGGCCGCGGCTTCCGTCCGGTGGCTGATGTTTATAACCAGATGAAACTTTTCACGTTCAAGACGCGCGGCCTCGGCATAGCTGAAATAAACCGCGGGCGGAGACAGGAACATGAGCGGCTTGAAAAAATCCGCTTCCCCCACTACCCATATTTCGTGTCCGGGAAAACCTCGTCCCAGATCGGCAAGCAGGGGAAAGGAAAGCGCCAGATCTCCCATGCGCTGCATTTGCAGCACCAGAACAGGAAGACGTTTCACGCCGGGCACCCGCGGCTCATCCGTACGTATCCCGCATTTGCCTGATCAAGGCGGCCACCCGATGTTCATATCCGTGCTCGAGCAGAACGCGCCGCCGCGCCGCTTCGGCCACAGCCAGACGGGCGGCGGGACGGGCGGAATACTCTTCGGCAAGCGAAGCGGCTTCCTCCGGTGAACGATAGCAGATTATCTCTTTTCCCGGCTCAAAGAGCTTCTCTACCTGCTCCCGGTAATCGGTCAGCAGAAAGGCTCCGGCGGCCGGAACGTCGAATACCCGCTGGTTGACCGCCCCTTTCATCTGCATGCTGGTACAGTTGAAATTTACGTCCGCGCAGGGATAGAAGAGCGGCAGCTCCGTATAATAATTGAGTTCGGGGTGATAATGCCATTGCCTCGTGTCCGGCAGCAGCGCAAACCAGCCGTCATCCCCGGCTATAAGAGGAGTAAACGGCAATATGGCCTTTATGCAGGAAAGACGGTAGACGCGCGTCGCCTCCCAGGTGACCGTAGTTTCGTAATGAAGCCGTGTCTCAATATCCGGCAGGGCTTGAAAATGGGCAAAAAGATCAGGGCGGTTTTTTTCGATGAAATCATGCACCGAGCGCTCTTCGCTTTGCGCGAAGCCCCACGCCGCCTCCCGGTAGGTGTCGAGCAGCGGCCGGGAAATACGGCTGCGCTCCTTGCGCTTCAAAACCTTGTGCACCATGGAGTTGCCGACAAAGGCGATCCTGCGGTCCCAGGCCAGGGGCAGGTCTGGGAAAATTTCTTTCCGGGGATGAAAGCGCGTCAGGTCCGTGCCGAGCGGCAGATAGCGCACGTGCTCAAAACCCAAGGCCCGCAACGAGGATATGTTGTCGGCATCCCAGGTGAAAAGCGAGACCCAAGGGCTTTTAAGACGCGGATACAGGTAGAGAATAAGGTGGGGGTTGTCCACAAACCAGGAGGCCAGGGGCAAGGCGAGCTTCTCCAGGAGATCCGTCAACACCCCCTCGCGATCTACTCCCAGGTGATTGATGGTAAAGACAAAATCCGGCCTGAACTCCAGAACCAGGGAAAGAAGGCGTTTTATAAATTCATCCTGTTCCAGTTCGCCGTCCGGGAGTTGTAAAAGGCGATGCGCTACCCCCATGCGTTCGCAGGCCGACTGTATTTCGCCCATGAGAAAATATGCGCTCGTGAGCAAAAGGACGCGCGCATCGGCATCCGCGAACTTGGGATAACGCATCCGGCTCCATATATCGACGCGCGCGCTTGCGGCGCAAGCCGCCTCAACCTGCCTGTAATAGCAGCGATCCAGGCGCAGATACAGGGGATTGAGCAAAGGCAGGAAGGGAAGACCGCCGAGCCTGGACTGTAAAAACGTCAGTTCGCGCAGGGCATCTCCGGGGTCTTCCCGGCTGATCCAGACGATTCCAGGATAAGCGACGAACTTTTCCCGAAGGCGGGTCTGGGCCGTGACGTCATGCTCTTTGTCCACGACGGCCAGAGAAAAGTCCGTGCCGAACGCGGCATGCAGCCGGCGCACAATTTCCGCAAGGGCCGCGCCCACCCCGGAGCCGATGAGCACAGTCACAAAGTTTTTTACAGGACCGGGAAATTCGCTTTCCGGGGGCAGGAAGGACAATTCTCGTTTTACACCACCGGGACCGGGCAATTCTATTATTTTGCCGGCGCGGCGCACCACGATTCCGGACAGACCGTCTCCAACACCGTAGCAGACGGTTCCGCCCTCCACATGGGAGTTTTGAGCGGCGGAGGCATCGTTTTCGCCTCCTTGAGGCATCGGGGCGGCATTATCTTTTCGTGTTGCGGTGGGTCCTGATTTCATCGTCCTCCAGAAAAAACGTCAGGTCGGAGTCCATATTGAGGGTTTTGTGAAAAGTCCGTCCTATATAGATCTCGAAACCGGGCATAACCGCATCGTGAGCCACGATACGGCATCTTGTGGAGAATCTTTCATCCAGCGTGAAGCCTTCCCATAACGACTTGTGGTTTCGCAAAGCGACATCGAGCTTGCGGTCAACCAGGTTGAGTCTGTACGCGTATTCCTGTTCCATGACCTGATTGCGCGCGCTCATGCTTTCGAAAAAACTCTTGCGTTCCTTGAAGTAGGCAATCTGGCTTTCAGTCTTTTGCAGTTTCAGGAAATGAAACGGGTCATATCCCATCATGATGCGCGTCGGGTCGCCGTATTCGCCGCCGATACGGCCTTCCACATAGACCAGGCCGTTCGCTACCACAGTGCCGCCCTGAAGCCGTCCTTTGATTACCAGGTTGCCGCCCACATAAATCGTGCTGTGCAGGCAGGAGCCGTCAATTATAATGTTCCCGCGCGCCCGAAGCTGCACCCGTTCGCAAAACGGCAGACGCAAATTGCCTCCGGCCTCCACCAGAGTGTTGGGCAAGGGTCGATCGATGTCCGGATTTTTTTCCGGGTTGTCGGAAAAACTGCTTTCGTCACTGCCTCTTATGCCCTGCAGACAAACGACGTCTCCGGAACCCTTGACCTTGGAACTTTCTATGTGCCCTTTGACAAGGATGTTCGCCGCCTGCAGGGCGAAACCGGTCTGCACATCCCCATGCACGGCCACGTCGCCCACAAAAAAGATATTTCCCGTGTGAAAGCCGAGATTGCTCCGGACGTTGAGCAATCTTTTCACGGAAATCAAGCCCTCGTTATAAAAAACATAGCCGTTGACCAGGGAGATTATCTTGTCGGGGTTCTCGCCGTGCGGGGCGCAGTTGGGTCCGATGGGCAGATGTTTTCCTTGATATATGAAACGCGAATCGCGCGCGGCGTCCTGGTGGGCATCCAGATCGACAAGTTCGGCGAGCACCTGTCCGGCAACAACATTCTGAACGTAACCCAGGTAGCGGGGATTGACGCTTCCGTCCGGCTCCTGCGCCGGAGACAATTGCGTATGCCGGAAATCCGGATCAAAATAATGGCGCAGATAATACATGGCTTGCTCTGTATCTTCGAAATTCACAAATTCCGCAAGGAAATCCTTAAAGCCATCCGCATGGGAAAGTAAACTTTTCAATGCAAAGGATCGCCGATCGGGTATAGCATTTACGCTTGAGATGCTTGCTCAACGGCAAACGAACCCCGCCTGCAAGTATCTCGCGGCAAGGATTTGTCCGGCTACCGGGAAAGCATCATATCACCATAGCCGTTATGATGTCATCTTCGGTTTCCAAAAAATGATAAAAGGAGATGAGATTCAATTCCGCAAGCGTCGTTTTTATCTGGGGGGCGGGACGGTACAGGTAGAGCCGTATGTTGCGCCCGTGCATGGAAGCCGAAAAGGCTACCAGCATGCCTACGGTGCTCCGGGTCAGGTAGGCGTCTCTGAGATCCAGAATGATCTTCTCAACACCGTCGCTCACAAGGTCGTACAATGCCAAGCGGAATTCAGTATTTTCCGAAAGACTGATGTGTCCATGAAAACGTCCGAAGACGGTATGGCGTTCGACACTGAAAGCGGAAAAGGCGCGGCAGGCATAGGGGCTGCCTGATTTGGCCTCTCCGATGGGAATCGTTAACAGGTCAGCCAGTCCTTCAAGAACACTCGCATCAATTGCTCTATCCATTGAATTCACCCTGCCGTCTTTCCCGGCTTTCTCCAGCCGCGTCCGCATCGCCCCGGCCCGAAGCCGCTTTCAGTTTGCTTTCTTCTTCCGCCCTGAGCACCCGGCGCAGAACTTTGCCGACAATGCTTTTGGGAAGCTCGTCCCTGAACTCGACCAGTCTCGGCACCTTGTAGGAGGCCAGGCGCGCGCGACAGAACGAAACTATCTCCGAACGCCCGCAGACCTCGCCTTCCTTCAGAACCAGATAGGCTTTTATCATCTCCCCCTTGTAGGGATGGGAAACTCCGATGCTCACCGCGTCTTTCACCTTGGGATGTTCGTGCAGCACCTCGTCTATTTCGCGCGGGTAAACATTATACCCGGCAATAATTATCATGTCTTTTTTCCGATCCACAAGATAAAAAAATCCCTCCTCGTCCACATAGGCGATATCGCCGGTGTACAGCCAGCCGTTGCGCAAAACATTCGCCGTCTCATCGGGGTTGTTCCAATAACCCTGCATGACCTGCGGCCCGCGCAGGATGAGTTCGCCTATCTTGCCCGGCGCAAGCTCCAGGGCGCCAAGCTCCATATCTACAATGCGAGCTTGGGTATCCGGAAGCGGCACACCTATGCTGCCGTCCTTGCGTCTGCCGGTCAACGGCGAAAGATGCGTTATGGGCGACGCCTCGGACAACCCGTAGCCTTCAATGATTTTCGCCCCGTAGACCTCATTGAAACGGCGCACGGTTTCAGCCGGGATGGGAGCCGAACCGGAGATGCAAAGTTCCAGGCTTTGCAGGGAATGCCGCTTTTTGTTCTTGTGCTGCAACATGGTCAGATAAACGGCCGGGGCGCCCGGCAGGACGGTGACCCGATATTTTTCAATGGCCCCGGGCACTTCGCCGGGAACAAAGCGCGCCATGGGGACAACAGTGGCGCTCAGCATGGTCGGCAGCACCAGACAGGTATTCAAACCATAAACGTGAAAAAAAGGCAGAACGGCCATAAACACATGCCGGGTGCTTTTGTCAAAAGGCAGGACGCGCTGAATCTGCTGTATATTGGCGGCGACATTAAAATGTGTCAACATAACTCCTTTGGCAAGACCGGTAGTGCCTCCTGTATATTGTAAGATAGCCAGAGTGCGCCTTGGATCAGTTATATGACAGCTTATGCGCGTATTGCCTTTAGTCAATACAGAAAACTTGAGAATATTTATTCCGTTATATGCAATATCTATAGAATTTTTTTTACGTAATTTAGTTAAATTATATATATAATTAAAGGGGAAAATTAATGCATCGGCAATAGTAGTAATAAAATATTTTTCTATTCCCAGACTATCACGTAATTTGTCAATCTTTTGCCAGCATAAATCAATAGTTATAAGATGATGAATACCTGCGTTGTTTATGATGTGCAAAAGTTCTTTCTCCATATAGAGAGGATTGATCATAGTAACGACTGCGCCGGCTTTCAACACTCCCCAGAAGGCGATCATGGTTTGCGGAAGATTCGGCAGCATTATTCCCACCCGATCACCCGGCTGCACCCCATGCGCTCGCAAGTTCGCCGCGCAAATTTCGGCTTTGCGCCGCAAGGCCTCGTAGCTGATGTTCGTCCTGTGGAAGCGGCAGGCGGAAATGCGCGGATGGGTTTCTGCGGCCTCGTCCAGAAAACTGAACAGAGAAACGTTGCGGTAGTGCACAGATGACGCGCCGGCCTCCGCCGGACAGTCCCCGGCCGCTTCCGCCGTGTCGCCGGATGGGGCGTATTCCGTATTATGAACTTTTCTTTCTTCCATACCGCTGTGATACCTATTTGCATTCAAGCATGAATGCCTTATGCCTGATTTTTAAAATTAGTTGTCGCTTGACGGCGAAGCAAGTCCGCCTTGCGGCAATCTCGCGCCAGGGATTTGCCTGCAAGAGCGATTTATACATTTTGATGTCAAACCGCTCTAATGTTTTCACGGTTAAATCGCTCCAGAGTCATGTCATTCGCAGAATGTCATGACACCAGTATAACCTGCAATCCCGCAAATTCAATCCGCTTTGAAGCGCCTGCGCGGATTTGGATCGCCGATTTTTTCCCGGGGTTCTTCCCACGCGGGCACGTGGATGCGCGGATCAGGGAGACTGTTGTAGATGCTCCAGAAAACAGGATTTTTTTCTGTGACAGCGCCCGGATTAGCCAAAACAAGTCCGGGACGCGTAAAGGCGGCCAAAGCAAAGGCCATGCCCCAACAGGCGTCCGGGCATGTCCAGGCTGCGGACCCGGCGCGCCGGCCAGAATCCCTCGTCAAATTTTCTCCCCCCTTCCGATCGGGGGTGATGCGTTTGCGCAGTTCCCAGAATCGCGTTTCCTCCGTTTCGGAAACTGCCTTCTCCGCCTTTTCCCCATCCTTTCCGGCAAGACCCGGCTGGAAATCAAGCCCGAGACGGAAAAAGAAATCGCCGGCAAGGGCTGTCGCGTCTTCCGTGCGTGGAAACAACGCGGCATCCTTCGTAAAACTTGGATCGTCGGACAAAATGAGGCGTCTTGCGCAAATGGCCAGAAACAGGGGGCCGAATTCCGCGTTCAGATCGGAAAGCGTCAGAGGCAGACAGGTGGAATTGTCCGCAGCTTGCGCCACAATGCCGCCCTCCTCGCATTCGAGACCAAGCCCGGCGAATTTCAACAGCCCTTCGGCCATAGCCGCCTCCGGTGTTTGCGCAGGCCACTTCCCCAGAACGGTGATGGAGCCTCCGGCAAAGGCCGGAAACGCCAGGATGAATGCCGAAAGAACGGGGTCAAGCGGCAAAACCGGGTTACGGGGCAGGACAAGCGGACCGGGCGAATAGTCGAACAGCGACCCTTTTATTTGAAATTCCGCGCCTGTTTCCGTGTACAGGGCAAGCACGTTAGCCAGAGCCGCATCGCGTGTTTTTCCCGGCAGCAACGCGAGATCCGCCCGAAACGGCCTTTGCCAGAAAACAGGCGCGGCCAGCAGGGCGCAAACGGCTTCAACGGGCAGTTCCGCCGGAGGCGTTACCTCATCCGGTATTTCCCCCGAACATTCCAGTCCCGCCGGAAGCCCCAGGGAATGCGGGACGATATGATAGAACCGCGCTCCCAGCAAAGGCAAAAATCCGCGCAATACCCTCAGGTCGGAAAATTTGAGGCGGGATCCGCCGTTAAAGCGCAAGACGCCCGGTTTTGCCAGAGCCAAGAACATAATCAGACACAGGACGAAAAAATCGTCCCCGACAAAAAAAGTCCGACCGCCAAGCTCCAGCGGCTTTCCGGCCCTGACCTCGACATTGCCCGTGCCTCTTCCGTTGTACGTACAGGCAGCCCCCGCCCGGGAGCAAATTTTTACCGCTTCCAGCAGTTCCGCGGTCAACAGCACATTTTTCAATTCAAGATCCTGTCCCAGGCAGGCCGCCAGAATCAGGCGCAGTCTGGCTTGAAAACCGTCCGTTGGCCCGGCCAGTGTCCCGGATATCGGCCTGCGCGGGGGGTTCAGATTGAAAACAGGGGCATTTTGCGCCTCTTCCCTGCGTAATACCTTTATCTCCTGAAGGAGATTGAAAAGTTGACGGGAAAACAGGGGATCCTTGCTGAAATTGACCGCTTCGGCCTCCCAGGCAATCCGGACCGATTTCTCCGCGCGGATCGCCGCGGGACCGGTAGCCTGCTCCTTCCCCTCCCGCATGCGGGAAAGGAGAACCGACCGGCGCGCCAGAAGCTTCATAAGTTCCCGGTCGAGTTCAATGATGGCCGCTGCGGCCCCGTCCGGCCTTCTGGTTCCGCGTTCATCAGGTTTGCTCTTGTACTCGGACATGGGAGATGTTCCGGCGCTGACCTTGCGCCGCGGATTAGAACAGTTTACGCTTGAGATTGTCGCTTGACGGCTACGCAAGCCCGTCTCGCGTCAGGGAGTTGCAGGCAAACCCCTGCCAGGGCGGTTTATATATTTCAATGTCAAACCGCTCCAAGTTCACAGGGAGAACGAATTGCAGAACTGCTGCGCCGCGGCCGCCCCGGTACGAATGAAGAGCAGCATGGAATGCAGGGCGGCTGAAAGGCATTTTTCCACAGTTTCCAGTTCGGCCGCTGCGAAAGGTTCCAGAACATGGGACAGAGCGCGTCCCTGCTCCGGTTTTCCTATGCCGAGGCGGAGGCGGAAAAAATCCGCCGTGCCCAGCCTGTGTTCAATGGATTGTATGCCTTTGTGCCCGGCGCTGCCTCCGCCTTTCTTCATCTTCATCCGCCCCGGCGGCAAATCGAGTTCGTCATGTACGATCAGAATACGCCAGGAGTTTATGCGGTAATACGAGGAAACAGCCAAGACGGCTTCGCCGCTGCCGTTCATGAAGGTCAGAGGCTTGAGCAGCAACCATTCGGCGCTGGCGGTGTCCCCTTCTCCGAAGTCCGCCTTCCAAAGTTCGAAATTATCCCGGTTCCCGGAAAGTTTCGCCGGAAGCCGTCCCTTTGTCTCGGCGCTTTCCCGGAGCAGACGCTCTATGGCCATAAATCCGAAATTGTGGCGGGTATTCCGATATTCCGCCCCCGGATTGCCAAGACCGGCAATCAATCCGCTAAAAGCCATAAATCGCGGGGAGGCGCCACGTAATGCCAACAGTGTGCCATACGGAAATCTGAAAACTCAGGCTGTTTGGGCATCCTCTTCGCCTCCCTTTTCGGTTCCTGGCATATTGACCGCAAGGATGGCAAAATTGGCGTCATAATAAGCCCGAACCCCCTCCGGCATCGCCAGATCGGCTATGCGCAGGCCTTGTCCAACATCAAGACCGCTGACGTCGACGACAATTTTTTGCGGCAAGGACGCGGGTTTGCTCAGGATAAAAATCTGTTCGCGATACACTTCCAGTTTCCCGCCCAGCTTGGTCCCCTTGGCAGTGCCGGTGAACTCGAGCGGAACGCGCACCTTCAGTTCCCTGTCGGCGTCCACGCCATAGAAATCGACATGCTGAAAACGGTTTTTGGTGGGGTAGTACTCTGCGTCCCAGACAAGGCAGGGGCGGATTGTTTTATCGCCGCCGCTTATTTCCAGATCAATGATCCTTGTTCGGCCTGCCTTGGCGTATATCTTGTTCAATTCAGCCTCGTTGACCTGCAAGGGCAACGATTTTCCCGTGGAATCATAAAAAACGGCCGGGATGACGCCTCCGGCCCGCAAGCGGCGATTGGCGTTTTTACCTGTCGCTGCGCGCGGTTGGGCTTTAAGTGTAAGTTGTTCTGCCATCTTTTTTCTCCTTGAACCTCAGCCATGACTTTTGCCGTTGCTGACGGAAGGCTCTTTTGGACGTCCGGGATGACGCCTATATAAAGAGCACGCTGACGGAGGATTCTGTATGGATGTTGTGTATGGATTTCGCCAGAAGCCCGGCCACGGAAATCACCTTGAGCTTGGGGCAGCGGTCTGCCTTGTCGCCTGAGGGTATGGTGTCCGTGACAATGACCTGACTGAAATCGGAGGCGTTGATCCGCTCTATGGCCGGACCGGAAAGCACGGCATGCGTGGCGCAGGCCATAATGTCCCTCGCCCCGTTCTTGAGAAGAACCTCGCCTGCCGCGACAAGGGTGCCTGCGGTGTCGATCATATCGTCTATGACGACGGCTGTTTTGCCCTCGACATCTCCGATGAC
The DNA here is from genome assembly GCA_031288535.1 of Desulfovibrio sp. Lineage (GTDB taxonomy): Bacteria > Desulfobacterota > Desulfovibrionia > Desulfovibrionales > Desulfovibrionaceae > Frigididesulfovibrio. The sequence goes on from JAITRF010000060.1 coordinate 120,550, forward strand.
GTGCATGGCGGTAGCCTGGTTGGGCTTGTCGCGCCTCTTGTCGATAATCGCCAAACCGACGCCTAAGCGTTTGGCGTAGGAGCGGGCTCTTTCCACGCCGCCGGCGTCCGGGGAAACGATCACTACGTCCGTTGCCTGTTTTTTCAGGTATTCGAGCAGGACGGGCTGAGCGAAGAGGTTGTCCACCGGCTTGTCGAAGTAACCCTGTATCTGCCCCGCATGCAGGTCGACAGTCACCAGACGGTCTATACCTACCGCTTCAAGAAAATCCGCCACCATTTTGGCGCTGATCGGGGCGCGGGGGGTGACTTTGCGGTCCTGGCGCGAATAGCCGTAATAGGGGACAACGGCGGTGACCCGGCCGGCGCTGGCGCGTTTCAGTGCGTCAAGCATCAGGCAAAGCTGCATGATGTTGAAATTCACCGGCGTACAGGTGGGCTGGATGACAAAAACGTCGTCCCCGCGCACGTTGTCTCCGATTTCTATACGTACCTCGCCGTCGCTGAAGGTCTCGCACAAAACCCGGGTGAGAATGCAGCCCAGGTGATTGCAGATATCGGTGGCCAAAACGGGGTTGGCGGTTCCGGTGAGTATTTTGAGTGTTCCGATCATAATTGGCCGCTGATGGTTGGACGGTCCGCTTCCCGGTTTTTCAGAGGGCTTCCCTACTCCAATCCGGCGCTGGCGTCAATAAAAAAGTGTCACCAGAGCCCGGCGAGAACGGACTGTCTTTCTTCAGGGAGGGATTGGTCCATATATTCCACACGCACGGAAATGTAGGTTCCTCCCCTGGCGTTGAAGCGCCCTTCCACGGTCATGCGCCGCGGCTTGAGAACAGCGGACAGATCATCCGCCACCCTGTTGACGAGTTCCTCCATAAAGGTGCCGCAGTTGCGGAAAGCTCCCATATAGAGCTTGAAGGACTTGGATTCCACGCAAGAGGCGGCGGGCACATAGCTCACGCGGATTGTCCCGTAGTCGGGCTGGCCGGTTACCGGGCAGAGGCTGCTAAACTCGGGGTAGTCGAAAACTATCACATAATCCCGGCCCTCGTGCCTGTTGGGAAAAGTTTCCAGCATTGACGCGTCAGGGTTATCGAACCGGAAAGGCGCGCGGGCGCCGAGTTTGGTCAGCCCTGCCTTGTACCCGTTTCCGCTCATGGCGCTCTCCCTACACGGTATCCGTAAGAATTTGCCGGCAACTCATTAAATTCATTTCTTATCTTTATTGGAGAAGCGCGACTTTCAAAAAGCTTGCCTTGGCCTTGGCTATTTGCTAGAAACGGCCAACGCGCGGAGAGGTGTCCGAGCTGGCCGAAGGAGCACGACTGGAAATCGTGTATGCCGTAAGGCATCCAGGGTTCAAATCCCTGCCTCTCCGCCATAGATTTCAAACTGGCCGGAACCGGCACAAGCCAGCTACTGCGTTTCCAGTTCAAATATGAACACAAGGTGACGTAGCAGTTTTCATGCGCCCCATCCATGGCAAGTGCACTTGGGGCGGATATCCGCAAATTTCAGCGTGACACGGCAATATCCTCACTCGCCCTTCCCCGGCGAAGCCATCCGCTTTTTTCCGGCCAGGCGGTGCCTGGCTTGGGCGCTCAATTCGGCCTTGCGCAGACGGATGGATTTTGGGGTAATCTCCACCAGTTCGTCGTCAGCCGCGAATTGCAGCGCCCGTTCTAAAGTCATGGGGCGGATCGGGGTCAATACGATGTTTTCATCCTTGCCCGCGGCGCGCAGGTTGGTAAGCTTTTTTTCCTTGGTGGGATTAACGTCTATGTCGTTATCCCGGTTGTGTTCGCCGACAATCATGCCCTCGTAGACCGGATCGCCCGGGACAACCAGCATCGTGCCTCTGGGCTCAAGGTTATAAATGGCATATGCCACTGCCCGGCCGGGACGATCCGCCACCAGCGAGCCGGTGAAGCGCACGGCGAAATCTCCGCGGTATTCCTCGTAGCCGGAGAGATAGGAATTCATTATGCCGGTTCCTCTGGTGTCCGTCAGAAATTCGTCCCGAAAGCCGATAAGCCCGCGCGAAGGCACAGAAAATTCAATGCGCACGCGCCCGCTTCCGTTGTTCACAAGCCCCAGCATACGCGCCTTGCGCTGGGCAAGTTTTTCCGTGACTACACCCAGGCAAAATTCGTCGCAGTCCACCATAAGCAGCTCGACAGGCTCCAGCGTCCGGCCGTTCTCCTCGCGCAAAATAACCTGAGGGCGGCCGACGCTCAGCTCGAATCCCTCCCGCCGCATCTGCTCTATAAGTATGGCCAACTGAAATTCTCCCCGCCCCATGACCACAAAACTCTCCCCATCTCCTGTCTCGCGCACCCGGACGGCCACATTGCGCCTGCTCTCCCGCAGCAGGCGTTCACGAATCTTGCGCGATTGCACAATCTTGCCTTCCTGCCCGGCCAGAGGCGAGGAATTTATGCCGAAATACATGGACACGGTGGGGGCGTCCACACGCAGGCGGGGCAAAACACGGGGCATGTCTCTGGTGCAGATGGTGTCGCCTATCTTGATGTCCTCCAGACCCGACAGCACCACGATCTCACCGGCGTCCGCCTTCTCCGCCTCCACCAGCCGCATGCCTCCATAGACCTGAAGCTTGCTGATCTTCAGCGGATGCCCCTCACCGTCCTCACCGATGCGGATCAAAGCGTCACGCGGCCCGATGGAGCCGTGACGCACCCTGCCCACGGCCAGACGCCCCAGATAGTCGGAATAATCAAGATCGGAGACAAGCATCTGGAAAGGTTCGTCCGGATCGTGCTCCGGCGCAGGCAGTTCTCTCAGAATCGCGTCAAGCAGAGGAGAGAGATCCCGGCCTTTTTCCTCCGGGGAGAGCGTGGCCGTTCCTTCCCTTCCCACAGCGTAAAGCAGGGGAAATTCGAGTTGCCCCTCGGTAGCGTCAAGGTCAATGAACAAATCGTATATCTCGTTCAACACCTCGGCCGGTCTTGCGTCCCTGCGATCGATCTTGTTGATCACGACCAGAACGCGCAGACCCATTTCCAAGGTCTTTTTCAGGACAAAGCGCGTCTGCGGCAGCGGACCTTCCGCGGCGTCCACCAGAAGAACGGCGCCGTCCACCATGGAAAGGGCGCGCTCCACCTCGCCTCCGAAGTCGGAATGGCCGGGTGTGTCCAGAATGTTGATCTTGACGCCTTTCCAGACGACAGCGCAATTTTTGGCGGAAATAGTGATGCCGCGCTCGCGTTCCAGATCCATGCTGTCCATGATCCGTTCGTCAAAGACCTTGCCTTCGCGAAAGACGCCGCTCTGTCGGAACATGGCGTCCACAAGCGTTGTTTTGCCGTGATCGACGTGAGCGATGATCGCCACGTTGCGGATATTTTCATTTGTCTTCTTCATCTATATACATGCCACAAAAAACTGTATCATAAATGTAATATCTACTGTAATATTTTACGAATTGAAGGTTCCATTTCCAGATATAAATTGTGTTAGAGCGGTTTGACATTGGAAATATATAAACCGCTCCGCAAGGATTTGCCTGCAAATCCTTGCCGCGAGATTGTCGCAAGGCGAACTTGCTTCCCCGTTAAGCGGCAATCTCAAGCCTGAACTGCTCTAAACGGCATACGCTTCTGGCAGGGGTGGAAGGACTCGAACCCTCGAATGACGGGACCAAAACCCGTTGCCTTACCGCTTGGCTACACCCCTCCGGCAACACGCTGCCCCTGCGGGGCAGCGACCTGATATCGCGTCAAGCGACACCGGGCATCAGAGCAGTTGTTGCCTATACACGCTATACCCGCGTCTGGCAAGCTCTTCCTGCCCCTTTTGCGCCGCGCCCGCATCGCAGAAAAGGCCGAACAGGGCCGAGCCGGTACCGGTAAGGCGCGCCGTCTTCGCCCCATAGCTCAGAAGCAGGTCTCTGACGGCTTCTGTTTCCGGATGGCGCTCAAAGACCAGTTCCTCAAAATCATTGCCGAGCCGCATCAGAGAAAGAGGGTCGAGGCTGCCCGGAAGCGCCGTGATCCGCCCTCTTCTTTTCATATCCAACGCCCGGAACGCCCAGGCGGTGGATATGCCGATGCCCGGACAAACCAGAAGCAGTGACAATCCGGAACAGGGATTGGAGCAGGCTGCCAGTTCTTCGCCCATACCCGAAACCAGAGCCGGCTCCCTGAGTAGGAAAAATGGCACGTCCGCCCCGATCTCGGCGCTGTCACGCAAAAAAACGGCATCGTCGGACGGACGGTCAGGGCCGCGCCCCAGACTGCAAAGAAAAGACAGAAAAAGCGCCGCATCCGAGCTTCCGCCGCCAAGACCCGCCCCTTGCGGTATGCCTTTATGCACATCAAGAGACAGGGGCGGGGCAAAGCCCGTTCTGCGCTCAAACCAGCGGTAGGCTTTTGTCAGTGTGTTGTTTTCCGGATCGATGTCCCGGATCTCCGCTGCTTCATCCAAAGCGTAAAACCGCACGACAAGGCCGGATGCGCCGGCTTTCCGGATGGGCTTGACCACAATGCGGTCATGCGGTTCCGAAAGCGGCAGCATAAGACTGCGCAATTCGTGATAGCCGGATTCCAGACGCCTGCCGACGCGCAGAAAAAGATTTATCTTGCAGCCGCCCCTGAGATAAACCGCATCCACGTTCTATTCCGGATTATTCTTTCCGGGCAGGGTTTCCACGGTGAGTTCGCTGTTGGTATATACGCAGATTTCCCCGGCAATGCTCATGGCCGCTCTTGCGATAAATTCCGCGCTCAGAGAAGAGTTTCCGGCATGTCGCGCCAAGGCGCGGGCCGCGGCCAGCGCGTAAGGTCCGCCGCTGCCGATGGCGGCTATGCCGTCGTCCGGCTCTATGACGTCCCCAGTGCCGGAGATTATGAGAATGTTCGCGGCGTCCGCTATCAGCAACATGGCCTCAAGACGGCGCAGGTATCTGTCCTTGCGCCAGTCTTTCGCCAACTCGACTGCGGCGCGCAGAAGACTGCCGTTGTATTCCTCAAGTTTCGCTTCAAAGCGCTCGAAAAGGGTGAAAGCGTCGGCCGTGGAACCCGCAAACCCGGACAGGACCGTCCCCTTGCACAGACGGCGCACTTTTTTGGCCCCATGCTTCATGACCACATTCTGACCGAAGGTCACCTGTCCGTCGCCGGCCATGGCGACCTCATTATTGTAGCGTATTGCCAATATGGTCGTTCCATGCGTATGCATCGCGCCCTCTCTGCAACAATTTTCCCGGATACGCCGGGAAATCCGCACGCCCGGCGACCAGTGCCATGGCGTTCTGCGAACGACGTGGCGCCAGTGTATTGCCGAAAATTACGATGTAGGGATATAAATGTAAAGATACGGAAATTGTCCATAATCCGCCACGCATAGACACAACACGGTGTAAAAATTATTATTTTTCTAAAAGCTTCGGTGAAGCATCGTTGCCCCACAGGGGTGCTTATTCATGTGTTTTTATTAATATAATAACAATTTTCTCTTATTTGCGTGGTGGATTATGGTTGTCAGGAGCCGAGGGCTTGCCCAAACCCGCGCCTGGGTATAAACAGGTGATACGAATATGCCGGAATCCGGACCGCTACGTGCATAACACCGGAAACCGCCACATGCTGCTCCGCGCGTTAAAAAATAAAACTTTCGAATGCGGAATCAAAGCCGGAAAGCGTAGTTCCCGGCTGACGTGAGGGGCCGTATTCGTGCGATGCGAAATCTGCGGTAAAGAGCGTACGAGCATGAAACATCTCTGGTGTCCGTGGCGTATGGACTACATACTAGGCCCCAAGGCGGATTCCTGTATTCTTTGCCTGCCGGAGCATGAGGATGAGGACGAGGAGCGTCTTGTGCTGTACCGGGGAAAATGGAACTTCGTCATCATCAACAAATATCCGTACAATAACGGGCACATCATGGTTGCGCCCCATCGCCATGTAATGGACATCACGCTGCTCTCCCCCGAGGAGGCCTCGGAAATGATGGACCTTTTGCGACGTTGCACGGCAATCCTGCAAAAACATTTTTCACCCCAAGGACTGAACATCGGACTGAACTTGGGCGAAGCGGCCGGGGCCGGCATACGCGAACACATGCACTTTCACCTGGTGCCGCGCTGGAACGGAGATTCCTCGTTTATGGCCGTTGTGGACGAAGTGCGAGTGATCCCGGAACATTTGCGGGTGACTTATAACGGTTTAAAAACATACTTCAATTAGTACCATGTATCGCTTAAAACTACGCATCCGCTCCGTTTTAAGCGATAAGATCGCAAAGCAAAAAACGTTGTTTTTGCTTTGCTCCGGCGGCTTCGCCGCCGCGCCGGGCTTGTCGCCCGGCGGCTAGCACGCTGCCTGATCTGCATTTTTAAGTGTTACAGCGTACTAGAGCAGTTCAACTTTGAAAAGTTGGACTGCTCTGCAAGGATTTGTTCGCAAATTCCTGCAGAGCGGTTTATACATTTTCAATGTCAAACCGCTCGAATGGCTTTGCCGTAACGACAAAACAGGGAGACTCCTATGCGTTTTGTAAAAGTTTTGATTTTACTGCTGATTTTTATCGTCGGCCTCGTTTTTTTCGTGCAGAACAGCGCAGCGCTCGGCACCAATCTGCAGTTGAAGTTTGACTTGTACTATTACGGACTCAGTTGGCAAGGCCAGGCCATCCCATTCTATTTTGTCGTGCTTGCGGCATTCGCCTTGGGTATGCTGTTTGCCACCCTCATGCTTTTCATCGATCGCATCCGGCTGGGCTGTTCCCTGATAGGCCACAAACGCGCCGTCCGCACCTTGGAGAGAGAGGTGGAACGTTTGCGCGTCGAGCGGGCAAAGGAGGCCAAACCCCTGCCTCCGGCCCCGGAAATACGGGAAACGGCCAAGGAAACCGTCAAGGAAACGGTCACGGACGGCGAAAACCAGGGAGCGCA